>CAZQEQ010000047.1:0-25658 GCA_964592385.1 uncultured candidatus Brocadiaceae bacterium
CGAGAACGACGGTTTTGTGGCCCGGCTGTCGCCGGACGGGACACGGTTCGTGTTCTCCACCTTGTTGGGCGGTTCGGGCACCGAGTTCTACCTCATGCCGACGCCGGACAGGCGGGGCAACATCTGGATCGTCGGCACGACGAAGTCGGCCGACTTCCCTGTGACTTCGGATGCGCTCCAACTGCAATACGGCGGCGGCGCTGGATGGGACGGCGATGGTGCGCTGGCTGCGCTGAGCACTGACGGGTCGCGACTCCTCTACGCCACTTATCTGGGAGGCGGCGGCGCCGACCTGATCCGGAGCATCGCGCTCGGGCCGAACGGAGAGATGTACCTTGTGGGCAGCACAAGTTCGAGGGATTTCCCGGTGACCGACGGGGCCGTCCAGGGCGCCCTCAAGGGTCCATCGGACGGGTTTGTCGTGAAGTTGAGCCTCCAGCGGCAGGCGGAATCCCCCGGTCGCCCGACGCCGTGACGCCGTGCGTGCGGAACGAGATGGAGCCCGACGTGCGCAGCAGATCCACAGAGGGCATGAGGACGCTGCCTGCCATCGTTCTCTTTGCCTCGGTGTTCCTGGTCCTCTGCGCCAGTGGAGCCGACCAGGCACGGCCGCCCCGCGAGGTGGCGGCAGGGGCTGCGGAAACGTTACCCGAGGCGAGGCCGCTGTTTGAATGGCGAGACGACTGTCTTGTTCGCGGCCGGCCGACGGATACCCTCCCGAACGCCGACAGACAAGGCCGGATTACGGTGGAAGGGCTCTTCGTCGATGAAAGGATCGGTCCGGCTGGCGTGCAGACGCTGAGGCCCGATGTGTTCAGGGAGGGGCACTTCAGTGTGTTCGACGTGCTGGTCGGCGCGTGCGCGGACGAAGGGATAGACCTGCGCTACCATCTCGCCCCGGAACTGAAGACCCATGTGATCGACTCGCTCGACGGCAAGAGCAATTGGTGGTACGCGGCGAGCTATCACGGCGGTGGTCGCCTGGGGGAAGAGCCCGTCCACCGGATGGACTGCCATCCGTATAAAGACTGGATGGTCATACGGGTCTATCCGGTGCCGGCTACGAGGGTCGAGGAGCTCCACGCGGTCTTTCGCCAGGAAGTGCAGCGCATCGAGGCGAACGGAGGCAAGACCGTAGTGCCCGTCGTGACCATTTCGGTGCCGGGCAGGCTGAAGCGGGAGTTCAAGAACGTCGAGGTAAGGCCACACGGCTTGAGAAGCGACGTCTTCCAGGACCAGGTTGTCACGGTGGCGGACGTGATGCTCTCGCTCGCCGAACAAGGCAAACTGACGCTCGATCTGGACTGGCTCGGTACGATCGGGCGCACGCTCGTTCAGGGCTATTACTTCACCCGCTTCGACGACGTGCTGGCCCAGGGCCGCGCCGGATTCACCTATAGCGCTGGAGAAAATGCATTCCGCAGCCGCAGGGGGCTGCACGGGCGTTTCGGCAACAACATGTTTCACATGACGGCCGACATCCGGGTCGTTGTTTGCCCGGAGTACGTCGCCTGGCGATGGACCGATCTGTCAGGCAGCTCAAGAGGTACGGGCGAGATACGCGGACAACGCACGGGTCGCAGTGAGTGAGCGTCGTGATCTCGCCCGGCACCCCATGCGGGAGAGTGCCGACGGGCAGCATCCTGAGGATGCCCACATGGGCGCTGCTCGGCGGCAAGGGCGGGCCGCTGGTCGGCTAACCGCGCAGGGTCCTGGCGATCAGTCTGTCGAAGATACGCCTGACAAGAGTCTCGACAGATCGTTCGATCTTTGCTGACAATCGCGCTGTCGTCGCGCTCTCGGTTTTCTTCGCGTCCTTGCCGCTCCCGAGCCGGCCGATGCTGCGTCCCATGGAGCGCGTGACGGCGGGCAGGCGTGAGCCGAAGACGACCAGCGCTATGGCGCCGATGATAAGCCATTCAGAAGGGCCGGGCAGGCCGGCGATTGCCATCATCCTGCATCACCTCACGGCGGAAGGCGCACATGTTCCCGCGCCTGCGCGCGGCGCAAGGGTCCTTGTTGCCCATCCGATCAAGGAACCATCTCAATGCTGCGTGCCGCGTCCATCGTGACGGCCCATGTGTTCATCTGGCCGCCCACGGTCACGCTGACCTTGTGGGGCGTGAGGACGCTCTTTCCGTTCCGGGTGCGGACGTACTGGGTCAGCGGGACGACCACGCGGCCTGCCTCGGGCGCGCGGCCCGCGAAGACCTCGGCTCCCGTCGCGTCGCTGATGGAGACAACCGCACCCGCACGGGTCTGAATCTGCAGCGGCCAGGCGACCGAGAAGTCATAGCGTCCGGCCGAACCACCGTCGAAGGACACGCTGTCGTAGCCGGCACCGCCGTCGAACTCCGTGTCGATGAACACGTGCCCGTACGTGTCGTATCTCCAGCCGCGCCAGCCGAGGCGGAGCGTCCTGTAGCGGGGATCCTGGCCGACCCTGACGAATCTGTTGGAGGAGAACACGTAGCGGCCGCCGTGGCTGTAGTTGTCGCCGAATTGCACGTGACAGATGTTGCTCAGGACGGTGTTTCCGGTCAGGGCGACGGTAGTGGCGCGGCTCTCCTGGCCGGCCCCTCCGCAGGATAGGGCATACCCGTCGGCGAGGTCGTCCTCGGCGATGACCTTGATGAGGTTGTCGCGGAACAGGAGCCCGTGTGCCCCCTGCTCGCCCGCGACCAGCCACAGGCCGCGCATGAAACAATCCTCGCCGCGCCCTTTGACAACCATGACGTTACCGCTGTGCTGGATGTCCCCGCCGGGCCGCTGGAAGCGTATCGCGTTGACCGGGTATATGCCCTCGGCGCTGACGGCTGACGCGTCGCCTCCTCCCTCGCCGCCGCGCCAGCGCCATTCCTTCTCAGTGCCCTGCATCTGGATGTAGTTCCCGCTGATCTGCACGTTGCTCCACCCCTGTCCGGAGCCGATCCCAACCGGGTGAAAGCCCGCCCCGAAGATGCGGTTACCGTGGAGCGACAGGCCCTGCGCGCCCCGCTGGGAATAGTACATGATCCCATAGGAGTTCGTGGCGTAGCTGTCCACGTAGATCTCGTTGGAGTGAAGTTCGTTGTTCGAGCTGACAGTGATGCCGCGATGCCGGGTGCGCTTTATGAGGTTGTGATGGCAGGTGGCCGGCTCCTGCGTTTGGCCGACGTTGAACATGACGCCGTCCACGCCCTGGTGCCGATTGTACAACTCCGTCCCCTCGTCCCTGATGACGTTGTGGTGTACGCGCACCCCGTCATAGGCGTTGTTCACGAACAGGCCGGTCACCTGCGAGCCGGAGTAGGCGACCGTCAGGCCGGCGACCACGATGTCACGGGGCCGACGCAGGAAGACGGGGTTGTAGCCCGCCGGCCTGGACGTGCCGCGCCCCTTTCCTTGAATCACCGTCCCGTTGAGTATCCTTATGCCGCTCTTGCCGTCGGCGGTCCTGATGCCGCAGGGATTGCGCGTGGAGTGCCAGCCGAAGAGCCCCTCGTCCGCGCCGGGGTCCGCGCTGCCGGCCACTTCGTCATAGACGACCGTGTGCCCGCCCAGGTCGAGCGTGACCCCGTCGGCCGCGATGTTCATCGCCGAGGAGCGGGCCACTACGTCATCGGTGAGCAGGTACGTCGCGTTCGGCTGGTCGAGCAGATAGGGCGGGCCGGCCAGCCGGCCGGGGAGCCTCACTGCGTTCGGCGTGGCCCGCGTGGCCAGCGTTGCGTCTTCGGTCGCCGTTCTGGCGCCCTTCCCGGTCGCGGCGACAAGGCGGTAATGATAGAGCGTGTCGGGCTTCAGGTCCCTCAGGTAGTGGACGTGCAGGAAGAACGGACGTTCGCCCTCTTCGGTCCTGTTGCCGTACTCGGGCGTCGGGCCGTATTCGACGTAGCTCCTGGCCGGCAGGTTGGTCTCCCAGGCCACGCAGGCCGAACTCTCCGAGACGTGGCGCCAGGTGCCGCCCGGCAAGGTCCGCAGGTCCGGGCCGAGTGCACGGAGCATCTCTTCGTCCGGGTCGGCGCTGAAGTGCCTGGCGCAGAACTCGCTGAACTGCTGGTAAGCCGGGCTGGTGCCCGCAATCGGCGAGCCGGCTGCCAGGGCAGTCGCCGTTCCGTTGGCGAGTGTCAACGCAACGAGGACGGCCGCTGCTGCGGTAGCTGCTGCGCGGCGCGTGGCTCTCATCGATCGTACTCCCGGATGTCAGTGGCAGGCAACTGCCCAGGGCGCAACGAAGCCCCTGTCCATGGGCGGCCCCCGTGTCGTCCAGCAGGATAGTAGCGCCTGACGAGGCCGCGAGTCAACATTGCAGGAAGCCGGCGCTGTTGGTAACATCGCGTCGCGTGGCGGTACGGGGCGTGTCCTGAGCATCATCACGCGAAGTTGAGTGCATGCGGGGAGGGAATGGCCGATGCCGCGATGGGCGGGATGCGTTCTGGTTGCGCTGGCCTGCGTGGCACCGGCGCGGGCGGGGCAGGAGGTCACGCTGCCAGTGTTCACATTTGCGAGCACGTCCGCTGCCAGGGCGCTCTGGAGCCCGGTGCATGGTCCAGAGGTGGAAGCGTTGGCCGGCGCCGGGCAGGAAGTCGGAGCGCTCCGTTTCCCATGCCCGTTCTCCAGCGCCGATGAGCGCTGCTACTGGGACGCGAGCGTGCGCATGGACCTGTCGACTTACAGCGCCTTCTCGCTGCGGATCAAGCTGCGGGAACCCGACGCTTTCTCGCACTGCACGGTCTATTTCCGCAGCGGCGAAGGCTGGTACGGCGGCTCGTTTCGGGTTCGCGAACCCGACTGGCAGGACGTGCGCCTGAACAGGGCGGGTTTCCGCGAGGAGGGCCGGCCTGCGGGCTGGCACGCCGTTGACGGGATACGGATCTCGCTCTGGAAGGGCGCTTCGGTCGACAGCACGGCCGATATCGCCGCGTTGACCGCCCGGATCCAGGACATAGTCGTGGTCCGCGGGAACCGGACGATACTGAAGGGCTCGAGCGAGGCCGAGAGCGTGCGCCGCTATGCGGCCGCGGCCGTCGGGTGGCTCGCAGAAGCCGGGCTCGACGTGGGGATGGTGGAAGACACGGACGTCGAGCGCGGCGCGCTGGTGCGTTACAAGGTCGCCTTCTTCCCCCACAACCCCGACATCACGGCGGAGGAAGCCGAGGCCGTGCGGGGGTTCGTCAGCGGCGGGGGCAAGATCCTTCTGGCCTACAAGCTGCCGGACCGGTTGGCGCCTCTGCTCGGCCTGAAAGGGCAGCGTTGGCAGGCGGAGCAGTACGCCGGGCAGTACGCCACGATCCGTTTCGGGCCGGATCGGCCGGCCAGCCTGCCGGAGAGGGTGATCCAGGAGTCGTGGAACGTGACCGTGCCGGCCCTGGCGGGCGCCACCACACTGGGGACCTGGGAGGACGCCGGGCGCCGTGATACCGGCCTGCCCGCCGTTACGTGGCACCGGAACGGAGTCTTCTTCGGCCACGTCCTTACGGGTGCCGATGCGGGCAGCAAGAGGCAGATGCTGCTGGCGCTGATAGGGGCCCTTTGTCCCGATCTGACCGGCGAAATGGGCCGGCAGGTCATCGCGTCCGCGGGGCAGATGCTGCAGTTCCGCACGGAGGAGGAGACGGTCTCGTTCATCCGAGAGCGGGCACGCCAGTCGGGCCGCCTGGGTGCCGCCCAGAGGCACCTGGAGGCGGCGGCGCTTAGGCGCGCGCAGGCAGAGGAGGCCCTGCAGGCGGGGCGTTTCGGCGATGTTCTTGAGGAGGCGCGACAGGCCAGGGACTCGCTGCGGGCGGCATTCTGCAGCGCGTTCGCGTCAAGGGAGCCCGAGTTCCGAGGGGTGTGGGTCCATTCGGCGTTCGGCGTGAAGGGACTCACCTGGGACGAGGCAATCGGGCATCTGGCCGCACACGGCTTCAACGCCGTCGTGCCCAACATGCTCTGGGCCGGCCGCGCCTACTACCCGAGCAAAGTGCTTCCGGTCATGCCCGAGGTCGAGGCGCAGGGCGACCAGATCGAGTTCTGCCTCGATGCCTGTCGCCGGCACGGCGTGGCCATGCACGTCTGGAAGGTGAACTGGAACCTGAGCGGCGCGCCGCCCGAGTTCGTGGAGCGCATGAGAGAGGAAGGGCGGCTGCAAGTTGACCGCGAGGGCAGCCCGGTCAGGTGGCTCTGTCCGTCCGACCCGCGCAACTTCGAGTTGGAGCGGGATTCCATGCTCGAGGTGGTGCGGGAATATCCTGTGGACGGGGTCCATTTCGATTATATCCGTTACCCGAACGCGAATTCGTGCTACTGCACCGGGTGCAGGCGGCGATTCGAAGAGGCTACGGGGACCAGTGTCGCCAACTGGCCCCAAGGCGTGCTGCACGGTGAACGTCGCGGCGAATACCTGGAATGGCGCTGCGAGCAGATCACTCGGCTGGTCGAGGCGGTCTCGCGCGAGGCCCGGCGCATCCGGCCGGGCGTCCAGGTTTCCGCCGCGGTCTTCTCGCGCTACCCCGACTGCCGGGAGCGAGTGGGCCAGGATTGGGTTTCGTGGGTGGAGCGGGGCTACCTTGACTTCATTTGCCCGATGGACTACACAGCCGATGACCTGGGCTTCGCCGAACTGGTCAGCGGGCAGGTGGGACTCGTGAAGGGCAAGGTGCCGCTCTACCCCGGCATAGGGGCGTCAGCTCCGGGTCTCGGGCCGGAGCGCGTCGTCTGGCAGGTTGAACTGGCCCGCGACGCGGGCGCGCCGGGGTTCATGGTGTTCCAGTATGACCGCGCGTTCGCTCACGAGCATCTGCCGGCGCTGGCGACGGGCGCGACACGGCGGACGGAGAACGACACGCCGTAGCCGCGTTTCCCGCGTCCTCCGGCAGATTGAGAGCCGGGCTTGCAAATACGCGCGGGAGGTAGTAAATTGCGCGTCGTTAGAAGCAGGTTTGGCGTGTGTTTGGCGACGGAGAGGTTGAGTTCCTTGTCTTTTTGTAGCGGAGGAAGATGCCATGAAGTGGCATGTGTTGGCCCTCGCGGTGGCGGTGATCGCCCTGGCGGGCTGCGCAGGACTCGGCGGCTTGGGCGGAGAGCCGGAGGTGCTCTGGAGCGTGAACTGCGGCGCTGAGCAGGACTACGTTGACCAGGCGGGCAAGGTGTGGCTGGCTGACAGGGAGTTGGCTGAAGGCGCCGAGTGGGGCGCTGTTGGGGGCCTGACGGTTGAGCGCTGGGGCCTCGACGTGACGGGAACGGAGGCGCCCGACGTCTACCTGTTCGAGCGCTACAGCATGACTGCCTACGAGTTCTCGGTGCCGAACGAGACTTACAGCCTGAAGCTGCACTTCGCCGAGACGTACGAGGGCATCGCGTATGAGGACGAGCGTGTGTTCTCCGTGCTGGTCAACGGCAAGGAAGTCCTGACGGACTTCGATCCGTTCGCAGAGGCCGGCGGGTTCGCCAAGCCGGTGGTCGCCGACGTGGCGCCCTTCGAGGTGACCGGCGGCAAGATCACGATCGAGTTCGAGCCCAACATCCAGAGCCCGGAGATCAACGGCATAGAAGTCATCATGCATTAAGGCGGGGCCGGCTGAAGGCATGCCGACTGGAGCGTGCATGACGCCTCCTCGCCCGTTGACGCAGAGGGGCGCAGAGGCCGTGCATTCGCTCTCGGCCACTCGTGGCAAGGGAGGGCAGGCAATTCCCGGCACGTCTGAGCGAGAGGCCGAAGGCAAGACGCCGGACTACGCGCTCCTGCAAAGGGCGCTTGAGCCGCTTTCCGTGGACGCACTGGAGCGTGCTTTCCGCGTCTTGCCGTCGCTTGTGGACGCTGACGCCGCTTTCCTGGCGAGGAACGCCTGCGGCATCGTCGCGGAGAGGCTGTCCTGGCCGGACGCGAGCGCACTCCATCATGCCCTCGGCCGAGAGGGCATCCAGACGGAAGTTATTCCCCAGGAAAGGCTGCTCAACCTGCCGCCGGCCAAGAAGTTGAAGCGTGCCGACTGCCTCCCGCAGGCGCTGCTCCTGTATGACCCCGTTGGGCGGCCGACCGAGATCGGCTGGTCGCACGTCGTCGTCGTGGCGGCGGGGCAGGTCAACCTCACCGAGTTCACGCGCTTCACAAAGCAGCGCGTCCTACACCGTGGGGCGTATGGTGAGGAGCCGACCGTGGTCTCGGAGCACCACACGAAGGAGGAACGCAACAGCCGGCTGGTGCTGGACCTTGTGCTGGACGTTGCGCCGCCGCGCTACCGGGCGCAAGGCGACAAGTTCTTTTACAATTACCTCGGGCCGCGGCTTCAAAGCGACCGGACGGCCAACTTCTGCTCGCTCGTGCGCGACCTGATACGGTACGCGCCGGAGGCTGCCCAGAACAGGGGGGCTGCCGGGATATCCGAAGAGCCTCCCAGGCTGTTGAGATACCTCGGCGAGCACTCCTTCGAAAGCGAGACCAGGTGGCTCCTCTGGCACGGGTGACGGCGGACCGAGCGGACTCGCGCAGGACCCCCTCATGGACTCCCGTGAACGCACTTTCCTGGCGCTGAACCACGAGCGGCCGGACAGAATACCTGTTGATTTCTGGGCTTCAACGGGCCTCCGCCAGCGCATGGCGGACGAGCTCGGCGTGTCCTTCGCCCAGTTCCTCGATGGCCACGACGTGGACCTGCGCTACATCCCTGGCCCGAGCTACGTGGGGCCGCCGCTGGAGAGACGGCATGACGGCGTGTCTCTGGACATCTGGGGTGTGCCCCGAAGGAGCGTGACGCTCGACGTACGCGGCCACCAGGAGAGCTACAGGGAGGTCGTCGAGCCGCCACTGGCCGCCGCGTCCACGGCGGAGGATGTAGCTGCGTACGGCCATTGGCCCTCGGCGGACTGGTTTGACTACTCGGTTGTGGAAGCGCAATGTGACGCGGTGCGGGATGCCGGCCGCGTGGTCGTATTCATGGGGGACCGCCTCAACCGCGTCGCTCAGCTCAAGCCCGCTATGTACCTGCGCGGAATAGAGGCGCTTATGGTGGATCTGGCGATGAGGCCGGCCATCGCGCGGGCCGTGTTCGCCGGCATCGGCCGCTTCTACAAGGAATACCTCGACCGGATACTCGACGCGGCCCGGGGCAAGATAGACATCGTCTTGACCGGCGATGATTTCGGCGCGCAGGACGGGCTGCTCGTCTCGCCGACGACCTGGGAGGAGTTCCTGGGGGACGGGTTCCGGGACTACGTCCGCCTTGTGAAAGCGCACGGCGCCGCGGCGATGCACCACACGTGCGGCTCGGTGGTCGAGCTGATACCCGCGATGATTGAACGTGGCCTGGACATCCTCCAGTCGATACAGCCGGAGGCCCGGGGGATGGCGCCGGCACGCCTGAAGGCATCTTTCGGGGACCGGCTCTGCTTCCACGGGGGCGTTTCGATACAGCGCCTTTTGCCACGCGGCACCACGGACGACGTCCGCCGCGAGGTCAGGCACTTGGCCGAGGTCATGGGGGAGAACGGGGGCTACATCTTCTGCACCGCGCACAACATCCAGGCCGACACGCCGATGGAGAACGTGCTCGCGCTGGTTGCGTCGTACGGGCGCTATGGCTCTTGCAGAGCAAGGCGAACTGAAAGGTGATATACCAAATGCGCGAAACCAGACAGCCGGGCCGGCGCTGGCCGACCGTGAAACGCTGGGCAGTGCGAGCGAGCATGGCTCTGCTCGCCCTCGGGACGGCATCGTGCGCCGCCGGGCCGTCAATCGGCCCTGAGCCCACGGGAGAAGCAATGTCGGAACACGCAGACGAGGTGGTTTTCGAGCCGCCCGCGCCGCCGGAGGACACCTCCGGCTGGGGGCGGCACATCGGGCGGAGCATGACGCTCCTGGCGACGAGCACGCCCGAGCACCGCAACACGGTGCGCATCCTGTTCTACGGGCAGTCCATCATTAAGCAGGACTGGTGGAAGGGCGTCGTCGCCGACCTGAAGCGTCGTTTCCCCCATGCGGAGATCCAGGCCAGCAACCTGGCCATCGGTGGTTTCGCGTCGCAGCGGCTCGTCCGCTCCGCCGACATGGACCTCTATCCCTTCTACCCCGACCTGCTGATCTTCCACGTCTTCGGGGCGCACGACAAGTACGAGGAGATCATCGCCAACACGCGCCGCCGCACAACCGCCGAGATAGCGATGGCGAACGATCATTTCACCGCAAAGGCCGACCCCCGGGCGCCCGACGCGGGCTGGACGGCCTTCATGAACGGCCAGTTCCTGCCGGCGACGGCGGCGAAATACGGCTGCGAGCTGATTGACGTGCGCGGTCCATGGCGCAAGTACCTCCTGGACAAGGGGTATGCCCCACAGAAGCTGCTCCTGGACGGCGCGCACCTGAACGAGCACGCGTGCTACCTGATGGCCGAGCTGGTCGGGCGTCAGCTCGTTTACGACCCCGCGCTGCCGGACGACGAGTGGCGCGACATGGTCAGGACTTACGAAGTCGGCAGCGACGTGGATTTCGAGGACGGCGTCCTGCGACTCCACTTCGAGGGGAACCGTGTCGTGGCCCTGGCGGGGGAACCGGATGGGAAAGCGGCACCGGGTCGCGTTCTCATTGACGGTCGCAAGCCTTCCTCATTCGCGGAGCTGTACGCGTTCACGCGCGCCAATGTCTCGCCCGAAGTGGACTGGCCTTGGGGCGTCTCAGCGCCGTTCAGGATCACGTCCGTCAGCCCGCCGGTCGAGGAGGACTGGACCATCACGGTGACCGAGGGCGACGTGGCGCTGTTCAAGTTCCGGATCCAGGGCTCCGTGACAGGGCCCGACGGCGAGGGCGTGAGCACGGAGCGATTCGAGTCGGACTCCGGGCGCGTGGTGATCGAGCCGGACGACTGGTGGAAGAGCACGGGCGGAGGCAAACCGTCGCCGATCCGGCCGGGGTACGAACTGGAGTTCCGTTGCGTCCTGACGGGCACGGACGTCTACGAGGCACCGGCCGTCGAGGACCCTTCGCGGGAGTACGGGACCGTGCTGGCGCAGGGCCTGACCAACGGGCCGCACGTCCTGGAAATCCGGCCTGAGGGGGACGGCAGCGTGCCGCTCAAAGCGATCCGCGTCTATGAGCCGCCGTTGAAGTGACGCAAGCCGGGGAGGAAGAAAAGTGGTGCGGATGGGGGGATTCGAACCCCCATGGGCTATTCACCCACTAGGTCCTGAACCTAGCGCGTCTGCCTGTTCCGCCACATCCGCACCGCCCCCCCATTTTAGATGAGCACCGCCAGTTGTCAAGCGGCGAAGTGGCGGCGGTAACGGGTCATGGCGCGGAAAACCGCCTCGACGTTCGCCAGCGGTGTGCCTTCGTAGATGCCGCACGTGAGCATGAGGCCGCCCTGCGGGGAGCCCAGCTCGCGGACGCACCGCCCGACGTGGTCCTCGACTTCCCGAGGCGTTCCGCGGGGAATGATCGTCTGTCGGTCGATGTCCAGGTCAATGCAGACGCGTCCCTTGAGTTCGCGGCGGATGTTCTCCAGCCCGTTGCAGAGGTCCTGCGGGTTGAGGATCGTCGCGCCGCACTCCATCAGGTCGGGCATGATGTCCACGAGGTAGCCGTCGGAATGCAGGTAAACGTGGGCGCCGGCGCGGCGGCACATCCCGAACAGTTCCGCGTAAGCCGGCTTGACGTAGCGGCGCCAAGCCGAGGGTGATATGGGCAGCCGGTCCTGCATCCCCAGGTCGTCGCCGAAGACCATCACGTCCACCCCGATGTCCAGGTAGCGCTGCACCAGGGCGCGGTTGAAGTCGAGGACCGTTTCGCACAGGGTGTCGAGGCGCGAGTCGCCGGCGGCCACGTCGAGCATGAGGTTCTCGAACCCCCGGAGGTAGTAGAGGCGCTGGAAGAAGAAGCCGTGGTCAATCGCGCCCCTGATGAGCACGCCCTCGGCGCGGCCCGATTCCATCAGTCGGCGCTCGTCGTCCCAGTCGATGGGAGCCATGTGGCGGAACTCGTCGGGGTCGGGCGGCCGGTAGGACGCGAAGGAAGCCCAGTCGGCCAGAGGATGGCGCGTGACCTGTCCGACGATACCGTCGAGAGCGTTTTCCCATACGCAGCCCCAGGAATCGCGGACCTGCCGGCCCGCGGTGTGGCGGGCGTCGAGTTCGCACCATTCCTCGTGCCAGGGCTGGGAATCTACCTCGGCGTACCGCTCGACGAGGGCGGCCAGGGGCCTGCCGTGCTCCCGTCGCGCGCCCGGCGAAAGGTAAACGGCGCAGGGGACCGCCTGGCAGCCGCGCATCTCGACGTTGGCGAGCCACTCCTGGCGGTTCATGTCCTGCCCCCCGGGTCAGGCGTGCTCCACGTCGGAGGTGAGCGCCTCGCGCTCCCAGCGGGCGAAGTTGAACAGGAAGGCGAAGGACACGATCGTCACGGCCAGAAGTGCGAAGAACAGCGTCGTCTGGCCCCCCGGCAGTCCGCTGCCGCGCGTGGCGAGTATGCGGTGTATGTAGATCAGTTCAACTAGCCCGACCTGGATGCAGAACTTGACCTTCCCCATCCAGTTGGCGCCGATTATTCTGGTTGGCGTGGTGAGTATGTCGCGCAGGCCGGACATGAACAGCTCCCTGAACATGTTCAGGAGCACCAGCCAGAGAGGGATCAGGCCGAGATCGGAGAAGATGAACAGCGCCCCCAGGACCATGGCCTTGTCCGCGACGGGATCGAGCATGGCGCCCAGGCGGCTCCTGGCATGGAATCTCCGGGCGACGAAACCGTCCAGCCAGTCCGTCGCCGCGCCGAGCCCGAACAGCGCCGCCGCTATGACCACGCCGGACGTATGGTCGCTGGAGGTCATGGCCAGCATGCTCGGTATGAGCGCCAGCCGGAAAGCCGTGATGGCATTGGGTACGGTAAACAGGGCGCGCACTCCTGAGCTGGCTTCTCAACGACGGGGTGGGGCCGCCGAGGTGTCCGGCGTCTGCAAAATGATGCGCTGCACGCGGGACGGCCAGATGTCCGCATGGTTTCGATACTTCCACAGCCAGCCCCTGTCCCACCGGCCGTTGCCGTTCGTGTCCTCGAACCCGTCGCCCGGGTCGGCGCGGCCATTGCCGTTGGCGTCTTGGGGCACGGGCTCGTCATCGTAGAGGAACACAGCCCCCCCCGGAATACGGCGCGTCATGAAGTCGTAGAACTTGAGCACAGCGGGTCCCGTGTCAAAGGCCCGTGCCTTCACGTAAGCGCGACCGCCATCGCCGGGGATATATGGGGCAACCGGTACCATGGACCACATGACCAGTATGGTCCCCGTGAGGATGATGGCGTTGAGCACGCCGAAGGACACGCCGCCGACACGCTCCAGCCATACCGGGCAATCCACCTGTGGGAACGTGTACTTGACTTTCAGCCAGCGGCCGACACCGAGGACTATGCCGAATATGGCCACGAAGGCCATGGCGTCAAAGTACTCGGGCGCCGGCGGCCTTCGGGATATCGTACCCGTCAGGAGGGAGCCGAGCTGCTGGAAGAACGTGACGGAGCAGATGAAGGCGAGGCAGTTGCGCACCAGAACATAGGCGGAGAAATAGGCCCCGTCCCGGGCTCCCGCGTAGGTAAGCACCAGGAAAACCACTATGATGACGATTGTTGCCAGAGTGCTCATCATTCCGGGCTTCCGTTCCCTTGTTTCCGGCCGGCCTTGTCGGCCTTCAAGACGCGCTGGACCTCCTCAAGCGTGGTGACGCCTGCGGCGATTTTGGTGAGCCCATCCTGATAGAGTGTCCTCAGCGCCGTCTCACCGGCTGCCTGCCGCAGGACGGCGGCGGTGACACCGGGTTTGGCCAGGGCTGCCTTGACGGGGTCTGTGGGGATGAGCATGCTGAACAGGGCGATGCGGCCGCGGTAGCCGGACTGTAGGCACGCCTCACACCCGACGGCCCCGTACCAGGTGCCCGCCTCGGCGGGGTCAATTCCCAGCCTTTGCAGCACGCCCGGATGGGGTTCCATGGGGCGGCGACACCTGGGGCAGAGCTTGCGGACCAACCGCTGGCTCAACACGCAGGTCACGGCGCGGGAAACCAGGTCCGGCGCGGCGGAGAGCTTCGCGAGGCCCACCAGTGCGGCGGGTGCACTGCCGGCCTCAATCGTGGCCAGCAGCTTGCCGTCCTCTGAGGCGAACTCCAGGAGCGCAGTTGCCTGATCGCGCCGGTCGAAATCGTCGAACAGGATCGCGTTCGGCCCCTCCCGCATGATCTCGTGGTACACCTGCTCAAACGGCTTGCTCCTGGTGAACGGCCAGTTGCGCACCTGATCCAGCTGGGGCTGATCCTCCAGGAGGGCCATCACGTCGGTGGTGAAGATGTCTATCGCGCCGACGGCTGCGAGAAGTGTGGTGCTCTTGCCCGATCCGGGCGGCCCGGCGATTATGAAGGCCCCCCGGGCCTCGTTCAGCGCGGCCTTCACTCTCCTGATCAATGCCTCGTGCATGCCGAGGGCTTCCAGGCCCTTCTTGTAGAGGTCTGACGTCCAATCAGGGAAGTCGAGGACCAGGGCGGGCCTGCCGTCGCTGGACACGATGTGCGCCGTGATCTCCATGTTCCCCCTGGTTGGGTGCCCGGCCGTAAAACGGGCGGATCCCTGCCGGACGCGCCCGCCCTTGGTAAGCCCCAGGAACAGCGACGCGCAAGCCATGGTTTGCTGGCCGCTTTCCGACTCCAGCGCCTCAACGTCATGAGAGACGGCGTCCATCGTCATCTGGACGACGTAACCGCCACCGTGCGGGAACACTCTTGCAACGCGACTGTTGGTGCTGAACGCCTGGACAACGAGCCTGCCGAAGACGTCGGCCCCCTTGCCAAGGGACGTGTTCTCGGCCACCACGTCATCCAGCGACCGGCCCTGGGCATTGCTCAGTGCCACGTCCACGGTCGAGGCGCGGAACTCCGGCGTGGTGCTGGCCACTTTGCCGAGGAATGGTATCTTGGCGAAGAACCTGTTGCGTTGGGTAGCCCCCAGGAACCTGTGCTGCTCGGGAACGACCGCGTTTCTTTTCAGTACGTAGAAGCCGAGCACCACTCCCGTGAACACAACGATCAGGAAGGCGCAGGCGATGTGGATGAAGAGGGCGCAAAGCAGGCCCAGAAGCCCGGCGCCCAGCGTGATGGCCGACCAGAAGGAGTGTGCAAGCCCCACGCCCCTGCTGTCGTTGCTGATCCAGGAGGTCAGGTATAGCCAGGCCGCCAGGTTGGCGGCAAGTATGGCGAGCCAGATGGGATTGACATAGAGGGAAACGGATATCGTCGCGGATGGAGCGACCACCTCCGTGCTCGCCGCAGCATCCGACGGGTCGGCGGGGGCGCCGCCTTCTGCCTGGGCACTGGCGCAATGCGCGCCCACGGCCAGCAGGAGCAGCAGGGCGGCCGTGACAAGGATCGCTTTGGGGCCTGTCTGGCTTCTCATCATGCCGATGCCGGGGGTTCGTTCCTATCCAATGGCGGGCCTCGAAACACCGATCCCGCGCAGGGCCATGCTCAGGGCATCCTTGTTGGGAGCGTACTGCATCGCCACCTTTTTTTCAATGAAACCCTTCTTGATAAGCTCGACGAAGGACTGCGTCCAGGTCAACATGCCCTCCTGTGTGCCGACCGCGATGAGGTCGGCTATTCGGGAGTCCTCGCCCTCCTCGATGGCTTTCTGAATAGAGGGATTGACGAACATCAGCTCGATAGCCGGAACGACGTGGATGTCCTCCTGGTAGGAGGGCACGAGCTTCTGACAGACGATGGCCTGGATGTTCGAGGCCAGACTCTGACGAATGAGTTCGTGACGGTCCGTTGGAAAGAGGTCCAGTATCCTGCTCACCGTCCCGGCGGCGCTCGACGTGTGCAGGGTGCCGAAGACGAGATGGCCCGTCTCCGCGGCCATCAGGCCCGCATGGAAGGTCTCCTGGTCGCGCATCTCGCCCACGAGGATCACGTCCGGGTCTTCGCGGACGGCCGCCCTCAGGGCGTCCGACCAGTTCGGGCAATCCAGCCCGATCTCCCGCTGGTTCACTACGCTCCTGGCGTCGTGGTGCAGGTACTCTATCGGGTCCTCTATGGTAAGGATGTGATAGCGGTGCTTGCCGTTGATCATCGCCAGCAGCGATGCCAGCGTGGTGGACTTGCCGGAGCCGGTAATGCCGCAGACCAGGACCAACCCCTGCTTCAGGTCCACGACGCGCGAAAGAGACCCGGGCAGGTGCAACTGCTCCAGGCTCGGTATGTGATCCTCCAGCATTCGGGCGACCATCCCGACCTGTCCCTTCTGGAGGAACACGTTGATGCGCACGCGGCCGCCTCCCACGTCGCGGCCGAGGTCAAGGCTGCCTTTCTCGTAAAGGTCCGCCATCTTTTCCGTGCCGAGCATCTCGGCAACGAGGGACTCGATCTGGTCGGCCGAGAGGGGCTCGGACTTGGCCCGGTGCAGGGCCCCGTCGACCCGGAATATGGGTGGGTTGCCGGCCTTAAGATGCAGGTCGCTCGCGCTCAGGTCGGGCATCTGCTCGAAGAAGACGTCGAGCCGTATGCGTTGCTTCTTGTCAGCCATGTCTATCCCTCTTCGGCACCGGCGCGCCTGCTCACAGGTCCCCCGGCCCGTAGGTCAATCCCTCCCGATGCTCGGGGGCGGAGAGCCGTTCCTCAATGTCCACTTCGAAAGCGGCGGCAACGGGCTCAAGAACCTCCGGGTTATCCTGCCAGACGCTTGCGGCCGCCGCGATGACCTTCTCCAGCCCGGCCGGCGTCATCCTGCCGAGAGGGCGGCGAACGGGGCCGACGGGCATTCCGAGCAGCCTCATAAGCGTCTTTATGGGCAACGGGTTCCGGGCCTTGCAGAGCCTGGGCCCCCAGTCGCTTTGTTCCCGGGTTTTTACCGTGACGATGTCGAACAGCGGTGCCAGCGCGCCGGCAAGGCTCTCGGCTTCCTCCGCCCGACCGTCCAGCACGGCGCGGGCCATGTTCCCGACGGCGGCGGGCGCGACGTTGGAGATGACACTGACAACGCCGCATGCTCGAATCGCGTCGTCCGTCATCATGGCGAAGGTCAGCGCGTCGTCGCCGCTGAGGATGTCCAGGTCGTCTCCACAGCATTCGCGCGTGCGGCGCATGTTATCCAGGTCGCCGCTGGCTTCTTTGACGGCGTTGATGTTCGGACAGTCGCGATGCAGCGCGGCCAGGTCTTCGGGGAGCAACTGGGTCCCGGAGCGGCCGGGGATGACGTAGGGGATGAACTGGACGTCAGGGAACTGGCGGGCAACCGGCTCCATGTATTCCCTGCGGATCTCGATGGAGCTTGGGCCGTTGTAATACGGCTCGACCAGCAGGAAGGCATTACGCCGTGCTCGGCGGCGTGGCGCGTGCTGGTCAGGGATTCGCGCGTGCAGTTGGAGCCGGTGCCTGCGATGACGGTGCAGCGGCCGGCGGCGAAGTCGTGGACCTTCGCGATGACCTCACTGTGTTCTTCCCAGTTGAGCGTGGGGCTCTCACCGGTCGTCCCGACGGCAAGTATGCCGTTGACGCCCCCGGCCACCTGGAACTCGACCAGGCGCTGAAGCGCTTCGTACTCGACCGAGTCCCCGCGCAGGGGCGTCACCAGCGCGGTGTAGCAGCCCTCGAAGACGTGATTCACAGGAGGCCAACTCCCCACAGAGCGCTGAGTTGCGGGCACGCACCGACCCACGGCCGGCGCGGCGCTATTATTGGGCAGCGGTGCCGCGAAGTCAACCGGAAACAGCCGTCCCGCCACATGCGTGCGGGACCTGCGGGAAGGCGGGCGAGGGGATGGGACGCGCCGCCCGCGACTCAGTGATAGGGAAGCAACGCCAAAAAGCGGGCCCGCTTGATGGCAAGCGTTACCATACGCTGATGACGGGAGCAGTTGCCCGAACGCTTCTTGCCGAATATCGCGCCTTCTCCGGACGTCAGCCTCTTCAGGCTGTCCACGTCCTTATAGTCCACCGCCTCCACCTTATCTCGGCAGAAGCGACAACGCTTCCCAACAGTTGGGCGTGTTCGTCTCCGTGCAGCCACGGTCGGTTCTCTCTCCTCTGCTGTATCGCAACCTCGTCAGAGCCAAAGCAATAGGATAAGCGCGCGGGGGGAATTTGTCAACTGCCACGGCGCTTTGTCAGCTATTGGCGTCTGGCGGCGGAAGCCAGCAGGCGCTCCAATCCGGCGAGATGGTCGTCGTGTGGGGCAAGCTCAAGCAGAGGGATCCGGCACGCGCTGAGGGCCCTGCGCGTGGCAAGGCGATGCGCGTGCACGGCAGTCGCCAGGCTGCCCGCCCGGTTTCCGAAGGCGTCGAGATGGACGGGGCGCAGTGACTCGCTTTCCCGGGCCTCCAGAACCACGTCGGCGAGCGAAGTCTCGCCGGTGCCGCCCAACAGGCGAACCGCGAGGATGTCGTGCTTGCCGGCGCACAGGGCCAGGAGCGACCTGAGGCGTCGGTCCCACGGCGGCGGCTGCCAGAAAAAATCGCTCAGAAGGACGGCGACGGCGTGCCCGTGCAGGCGGCCGAGCCGACGGAGGACCGGGCGGGCGTCTGTTTGAGTGCCCTTGGAGCGGCGCGCCAGCGCCCCGCGCAGCAGGGCGAGCGCGTGCTTCTCGCCCCGACGCGGCGGCACCACGTCGGCCACGTCCTGCCCGAAGAACAGTGCTCCGACCCTGTCACGGTTCTGGGCCGCTGAGAGGGCCAGACCGGCGGTGACCAGACACGCGCGCTCGCGCAGCGCGTCCGTGCCCGTGCCCGAGTCCATCGATTGGCTGACGTCGAGAACGGCCAGCAGACGCAGCTCGCGCTCTTCCTGGTAGCGGCGGACGTAAGGGTCATGTCGCCGCGCGGTTACCTGCCAGTCGATGCGCCGCACGTCGTGCCCCGGCGCATATGGTACAAAGCCTGAGAACTCCACGCCGGGCCCCCGGAACGCGCTGGCGTACGACCCCGCCAGCCGGGTCCTCACGCGCCGCAGCGCGCCGAGACGCAGCCGCTTGACGCGGCCTATCAGGTCGCGGAGCTCATCGATTTCAGCCAACGGGCACCTCCTCCAGCGCGGCGACCGGGCTTCCCTCGTCCGCCAGCTCGACGATCACCACTTCCGGTCGGCACAGGAAGCGGATCGAAAGGTCTGGAGCCTGCCCCAGGCCCGCGTTGACGATGAAGGCGGTCCCGTCCGTTCTGAAGGTGCCCCGGGCCGCCCGGCGCGGCAGGTTGCTCCTGGTGACCAGAGCGCCGATGAGCGGGAACCGGACCTGCCCCCCGTGCGTGTGGCCGAACAGCGCGAGCCGCGCCCCGCGCCCGGCGACGTCCGGGAGCACGTCGGGGCTGTGGGCCACGAGGATGACCGGCACCTGGTCACTCAGTCCGTCCCACGCGGACGCGACGTCCGGGGTCGCCACGTACGTGTCCCCCAGGCCGACAATTGCCAGCTCGCTCCCGTCCGGGGCGCGGACGCGTTCATGCCCGTCTTGCAGGAGGCAGACCCCCTGCGTCTCCAGCGCCTGAATGACCCCGTCGATGGCGTTCGGCGGGTGGCTGCTTATCGGGTCCGGCCCCGCCAGCAGACGCCTGGCGATGGAGCGGGACGGAATGTCGGCATAGTCGTGCCCTCCCAGCACGGCGAAGCTGCCCAGGCGCGGGCTGAAGAGGCCCGCGACCGTGGCGAGGCTCGGCACGCCTCCGTCGTTGTGAACGAGGTCCCCCGTGTAGCAGACGAGATCGAACTGCTCCCGCGCGGCCAGGTCCCGCAGGAAGGACAGGATGGCCCCGTCCCCGCCGTGCAGGTGGGTGTCGGTGATGTGAAGGATACGCATGGCGGGCAGGCCCAGGTCGGCGGCACAAAGCGACACCCGCCGGATGCGGAACAGCCGCGGCTCGATCGCGTCCGCCCAGACCCAGAGCAGGACGCCGAGAGCCACCACGGCGCAGGCCACGCCAATCACCCAGAGCATACGGGCTCCACTCCAACGCTGACAGGCCGGGGAACTTCCGCTACAATAGAGATGGCCAGTCTAAGTGCGGCCTGGCGCCGATGTCAACTCGTTTGGGTGGCCGGCCCATGCTCTGGAAGCTCATGCTCCTGCTCACGGTCGTGCCGCTCGTGGAGCTGTACCTGCTCGTGCGACTCACGCAGTTGTGGGGGAGTTTCCTGCTGACCGTCGGGCTGATCGTGGGTACGGGCCTGCTCGGTGCCACGCTTGCCAGGCTGGAGGGGCTTCGGGTCATATCGCAGGTCCGCCGGCAGCTTCAGCGGGGCGAACTGCCCACCGACAGCCTGCTCGACGGCATGATGATCCTGGTGGCCGCCGCCCTCCTCGTAACGCCCGGGCTGCTCACCGACGCGGCGGGGTTCCTGCTGCTGATACCTTACACGCGCAAGCCGCTGCGGGGGTTCCTGAAGAGCTGGATCAAGCGGAAGCTGCGCGCGGGGGAGGGCGTTGCCTTCACTTCCACCGAGTTCCGCCCCGTTGACGTGAACCCGCCGGAGGGCTTCCCGCCGCTGGAGGAGGAGGACGGCAGCTGACGAGGACGCGGCGTAACACGGGCGCCCTCGCCCGTGGCCTCAGCCGGGGGCGGCTGAGCTACACGCCCTGCACTGTATCGCCCCGTGGCGCGCGAAGCTCGACCGAGCGGGCGTGGCCTTCCAGTCCCTCGGACCGCGCCATCCGCGCGATGTCAGGGGCGTCTTCCCCGAGGGCAGGGCGGTCGTAGGAGATCACGCTGAAACGCTTCAGGAAGTCGTTCGCACTAAGTCCGCTGGAGAACCGCGCCGTTGTGCCGGTCGGGAGGACGTGCGAGGGACCGGCGATGTAATCCCCGGCGGCCACGGGCGTCCAGGGACCCAGGAACACGGCGCCGGCGTGCCGGATGCCTGCCAGGACGTCCTCCGGCCTCTCGGTCACGATTTCCAGGTGCTCCGGGGCCAGTTCGTTGGTCAACCGGACGCACTCATCCATGGACTCGGCCACAATGACGGCGCCGTAACGCTCCAGGCACCCGCGGGCCTCGCCGGCGCCGGGAAGGTCCGCAAGCTGTGCCTCGACCGCCTCAACCACGCGGCGGGCAAGCTCCTCGCTCGGCGTCAGCAGGATCGCCGAGCCGGGGTTGTGTTCTGCCTGCGCAATGAGGTCGGCCGCGAGCCATCGCGCGTCGGCGCTGCCGTCGGCGATCACGATCACCTCGCTCGGTCCGGGGAGCATCTCGATGCCCACCTGCCCGAAGACCTCTTTCTTCGCCAGCGCGAGGTAGATGTTGCCCGGCCCCGCGATGAAGTCCACGGCGGGAACGGTCTCCGTCCCGTAGGCCAGGGCGGCGACGGCCACTGCACCGCCGAGCCGGTATATCTCGTGGACACCGGCAACGTGCGCGGCGACCAGCCGGTCATCGGATATGGTTCCGTCGGGCCGGGCGGGTGTAGCGAGGACGACGCGCGGCACGCCGGCCACCTTCGCGGGCACGGCTGACATGAGCACGCTGGAGGCCAGGGAAGCCGCCGCGCCCGGCGCATAGACGGCGGCTGAGTCCACGGGCCTGTATCTGACGGCGAGCGTGCGTCCTCCCTCGCGCAGTGGCTCCGGGTCCTGAAGCAGCATTGCCCGCTGGAACCGCTCTATCCTGTCCGCTGCCTTGCGCAGCACGGCGAGGAGGTCGTCCGGGCATCGCGCGAGGGCCGCCTCGATCTCGTCCGGTCGAACGCGCAACTGCCCCGCCTCCAGCGCGCAGCCATCGAAGCGTTCCGTGTACTCCAGCACGGCCTGATCGCCTCGCCGGCGGACGTCCTCGATGATCCGTCGGACGGCCTCGCGCGGCGGCTCGCCTTCGTGGGCGGGTGCCTTCAGGCCCTCGTCAAGGCTCAGTTGCCTCTTGAGGCCGGCCAGACGCTCACGGAACGCCGGGTCGTCAGTTTTCCACAGAGACAGCGACATGCTGCACACCTCGGGTGCCGGAAGGGCAGGGCGGGTGCGAAGGCAGGTTCATCCGGCCAGGTCGGGCGGCTCGCCGCCGGACGCGCTGTCGTCGCGGTCGCCCGTCGAGTTCAGGTCCTCTTCGGCCTCGTGCAGGCCCTTCTTGAACTCGTTTATGCTCTTGCCCATGGACCGCATGACCGACGGCAGGCGCGACCCGAACAGCAGGAGGGCGATGAGCAGGACAATGAGCCACTCGCCGCCGCCTGGCATTCCCAAAAAGGCCAACATTGCACGCTCCCTGAGGGGGATACGTTCTCAACGGCTCTTGACGCCCGAATTATACGATGGCGCGCGCCACAATGCAAAAAGCACGGGGGGCGGTCATGCTCGCTTTGATTTTCCGCGCGGGAGGGGATAACCTGGAACCTCCTTCGTCCAGGGACACCCTATGGCACTTTCAATGGCCGAGATCCGGAACGTTGTGCAGGACCTGGGGCCGCGGCTTGTCGGCGGGCGCATCGAGCGCATCGACCAGCCGGAGCCGCGGGACCTGATCCTGACGATCCGGAGCGGGGCCTCCCTGTACTGGCTTCTCATCTCGGCGCACCCGCGCCTGAGCCGGCTGCACCTCCTGACGACCCGCCCGGAACGCAGCAAACCGGCGGCCGGCTTCTGCAACGTCCTGCGCCAGCACATCACCGGCGCGCCAGTAGAGGGCCTGCGTCAGGTGCCGGACGATAGGGTGGTGGTCATCGAGTCCGTCGAGCGGGACCGCCTGATGCGCCCGCACAGGGTCAGCCTGGTTGCTGAGCTCACCGGCATCGGCAGCAACATGGTCCTGCTTGACGAGGCGGGGCGGGTCCTGGGCTGCCTGGTGCGGGACGAATCCTCGCGCAGACACGTCTTCCCCGGCGCTGCGTACGCCTGGCCTGCGCCGCCCGAGAGTCTCCCGGCACAGGCCCACTCCAACCGTTTTGCGGAGGCATCGGACCCGGACGATCCCCTGTCGCTGAGCCGCGCGATCGAGAGCCACTACGGCGGCCTGGCGGAGACTGAACGCGTCGAGTCTCTGCGAGCCGATGCGTCCCGCGTCCTGCGAAATGCCGCCAAGAAGTGCAGTCGCCGCCTGCGCGACGTATCCATGCACCTGGAACGCGCTGAGAACGCAGAATCCTGGCGGCGGCAGGGAGAGCTGCTGAAGCTCGCCCTCGACAAGGTCGCGAAGGGGCAGGACGAGATCGTGCTCGAGGACGTGTTCGATCCGGATCATCCGCAGGTGACGATCCCTTTGAAGCCTACGCTGACCCCTGCCGAGAACCTGGAACGCATCTTCCGGCGCTACAAGAAGGCAAAGGCCGGCCGGGAGACGTTGAGCCAGAGGCGCGCCGAGGCGCAGGAGGAGCTGGGCCGACTGGAGGCACTGTTGGCACAGGTCGAGGCGGCCGGATCGGTCGAGCAGATCGACGAGCTTAAGGGCCGGATGCAGGAAAGCGGCGTCGGCGTGGCGCGTCCGGCCCGCAGGGAAACGGCGCGGAAAGGGCCCAGGCACTTCAGGTCCGCCGACGGGCTGGACATCCTGGTGGCACGCAGCGCGAGGGAGAACGAACGGTTGTCGTTCACCCTGGCGCGGGGGAACGACTTCTGGCTGCACGTCAGGGGCTGGCCCGGACCCCACGTGGTGGTCAGGACGCCTCCCGACAGGGGCCTTTCTCAGGAGGCCCTGCTCGATGCCGCCCACCTGGCGGTCCACTTCTCGAAGATACGCGGGACGGACGCCGCCGAGGTTGTCTATACCCGGTGCAAGAACCTGCGTCGGCAGAAGGGCGCACGGCCGGGCACGGTGAGCTACGCGGACGCTTCGACGCTCCGCGTGCGTGTCGAGCCGGAGCGGGTCGAGCGGCTCCTGCGTTTCGGGCGGCCCCCGGGGAAAGGACCCGGAGGGTGAACGGGCACTTGCAGGGCCGCCGGCGTAGTGGGACACTCCTGCGTACGTCTTGGCGTCCATCGCATAGGAAGGAGAGCGGCAATTGCGAACTGATGGAAGAATGCCCGAAGAGATTCGTCCTCTGAAGATAAAGCGGGACTTCACGTGCTACGCCGAAGGATCGGTATTGATCGAAACGGGCAACACAAAGGTGATCTGCACGGCCATGGTCCAGGACCGCGTGCCCCCGCACTGCCTGGAGGAGAGCAAAGGCTGGGTGACGGCGGAGTACTGCATGTTGCCCAGCGCGAATCCCGACAGGCGCAGCCTGCAAGGACACCTGCCGGGGCGCGCACAGGAGATACAACGTCTGATCGGCCGGGCCCTGCGCTCGGCGGTGGACCTGTACGGGTTCCCGGGGCGGACGCTCTGGATCGACTGCAATGTGATCCAGGCCGACGGCGGCACGCGCACGGCGTCCATCACGGGCGGGTTCGTGGCGCTCGTGGACGCGCTCTGGAAGCTGCGTGAAGCCGGCAAGCTGGAGCGCTCCCCCCTGCTGCGGGGCATCGCCGCCCTCAGCGCGGGCATCGTGGACGGGCGGGCGCTGGTGGACCTGTGCGCCGAGGAGGACAAGAGCGCCTCCGTGGACATGAACGTGGTGATGACGCATGACGGCCACTTCGTCGAGGTCCAGGGAACGGCCGAGGGCCAGCCCTTCGACAGGGCCCAGCACGACGACATGATCCAGCTCGCCGGGAGTGCCATGGACAAGGTGATAGCCGCACAGGTTGACGCGCTCGGCGAGCACTTGCAGATATAGCGGGAATCGTCATGGGCGTGCCGGACTGGCAGCGGGCCACCGTGATATCGGGCCGGACCGCCCGGCGCCTGCTCGACGCCGCCGAGGGGCCGCTGACGGCCAGCCTCGACCTGGGACGGAACCGGCACGAGGTGATGGTCGAGGCCGGCGCCCTCGGCCTGCCCGACGGGCAGCACGTGGCGAGGGGTGACCTCGCGGACGCCTTTTCCGCCCCGGAGGACTGCATCGAGCTGCGGGCGGGCGAGTGCCGGAAAGTCTATCGGTATGACGAATCGCTCCACAAGTACTACAAGCTGTTCCAGCCCTTCGAGGATCGCCCGCCGACCATCGTCATCAACGGCGCGACCATGCACCCGATAGTCGGCGTGGATCCCTGGGAGGGCACGGCGAGCATGGTCGCCGCTGTGCCGCGCCGCGGGGAGCAGTGCCTGGACACTTGCTGCGGGCTGGGTTACAGCGCCCAAATGCTCGCCGCGACCCGCTTCGAGCACGTCACGACCTGCGAGGTGGACGGCAACGTCCTGGCCGTTGCAGCGGTGAACCCCTGGTCAGAGGGCCTGTTCGGGGCGTCGAACGTCCGCGTGCTGGCCACCGACCTGCGGGAGTTCGTCGCCGGGAGCCCGGCCGGCAGTCTCGACTGCGTCTTCCACGACCCGCCAACCGTTTACCAGGCCGGGGAACTCTACGCGGGGGAACTCTACGAGGAGTTCTTCCGGGTCCTGGCGCCGGGCGGGATGCTTTACCATTACGTCGGCGCGCCGGGTGCGCGCCGCGGCCAGGACTACGCGCGGGGCGTCATGCGCCGGCTCACGGAGGCTGGTTTTGTGCGCGTGAGGCGGGTCCCGGGGGGCGTCCTGGGGATCAGGCCGCGCGGGTGAGGGGAGAGACACAAGTCTCCTATGTTCCGACAGGTCCGCTCGCCGGGGCGAGACGCCCCGGCTACCCATCATCGCGCAACGCGGGTGAACGCGGCCCGTGGCGAGACGCCCCGGCTACCCATCATCGCGCAACGCGGGTGAACGCGGCCCGTGGCGAGACGCCCCGGCTACCCATCAT
>CAZQEQ010000048.1:0-25562 GCA_964592385.1 uncultured candidatus Brocadiaceae bacterium
TCCCGGGTTACCTGGAGCCTTCGACGGCGCTGGTGGACGCAAGTGAGCCGGAGTTCAATGAGTACTTCAGCCTTGACGACTGATCGGACAGGGCCGGCCGCGCCCCGCATCGCGGAGACGTGGCTGCTGCTGATCACCACGTACGCGATGGTGACGGCGGGGGCAGCTCTGTCGAGCGTCACGAAGTGGACCTCCGCGTACGCCCTGGTCGCCGCCGGGGTGTGCGGGTGCCACGCGCTGTTTGTCGGACCCAACGGCCGTGCCCTCCTCTCACGAGCGATGGTTCAGCTGGTCGGTGCCGTCGCCTTCGCCCTGTCCGTGCTGCACACGCACTACACGAACGTGCACATGAGCCAGGGGTTGGGGCATTTCCTCATACTCGCCCAACTTATCCTCCTTTACGCCGAGCACCGTTCGCGGGACATGCACCTGATGCAGGTGTGCGCTGTTTTTGGGCTCATGATCGCCGGCAGGCAGGCGGCGGGGGTGGCCTACGTGCCCGCCTTCCTGCTGGCCACCGTCTTCCTGATGGCCAACCTGGTGGCGGTCCAGATGCACGGCTCTGGACTTCGCCCGGTGGGGCGCGTTGACAGCGGCCCGGCGCCGGGGCGGGCTCTGAAGGTTCGTGACCTTGTCGCGGCCATCTGGCTCACGGCGTTGGTCGTGTTCTGCGGCACGGCGGCGGGGTTCATTGCACTGCCGCGATTCGAGTGGTTCAGGCTCAACGTCGGCGGCCTGGCGGGGCGGACCGTCGGCTACTCGGAAGACGTATCACTCAAGGACGTCGGCCTGTTGCGAGAGAGCCATGAAGTGGCGCTGCGGGTCAAGCTCTACACGACCAGCCGTGGCTTGCTGCAGCCGTACGCGTCCGACCACGTGCTCATGCGGGGCACTTCGTTGCCCGTATATGGGGACGGCGAATGGTTCGGATTCGAGCAGGTGCCGGAGTCGGACGATTCGGTCTTCCTCTCCACGGCTTCATACCTCCTGACGCGGAGGAACGTGCCGGTCCGGCGCGTGGTGCAGGAGGTGGAGGCGGAGAGGGAGCTGGGGGGGCGGCTGTTCGCCTTGTACAGGCCGCTGCACTTGCGGGGGGCGCTGTCGGGGCTCTCGGTGCTGGATCAAATCTCGCACCAGATCGTCATGCCGTCGTTGGCCCGGGGGCCGGAGCGATACGTAGTCACTTCCATTCTGGCGGAGTTCCCGCCTGAGATGCTGCGGGCAGCGGGCACGCCGGACCCACAGGAGCAGTGGATGGGCTTCTGGCAGATCCCGCCGGACATCGGCCCTGCCGTCAACCGAGCGGCCCTCGAGATAGAACGCGCCTACGCGCCCGCCACGGACTACGACAGGGTCGTCGCGGCAATGAGTTACCTCCGTGACCCGGGCAGGTTCGCCTATACCTACTACCTGCCGGAGTTCGGGCGCGGCGATCCCGTGGTCGCCTTCCTCGAAGTGTCGCGCCAGGGAAGCTGCGAGCAGTTTGCCAGCGCGCTGGCGCTGATCGCGCGCGTGTGGGGCATTCCCACCAGGCTCGTGGTGGGCTTCAAAGACGGTTCGTTCGATGACGAGACACAGAGCTACGTATTCCGCAACAGCGACGCCCACGCCTGGGTGGAGGTGTGTTTCAACGAAGTGGGCTGGGTGGAGTTTGACCCCACGCCCGCCAGGGCCCTCGCCGTGCCGCCGGAACCGTTGTCGCAGGCATTCCTCGGCCGGGTGGCACGCAGGATGGGCCGCGCCGTCTCCTGGGTCGAGGGCAGGCTGGACCGCGCGTGGCGCCTGAACGTCGTCGGTTACGATAGCTTACAGCAGAGACGGGTCTTCGAGCGCGTCTCAGAGGCGGCCTCGGACCTGGCCGGCGGCATCGGTTCGGGCCTCAGGAAGGCGGTGCCGGCGCTGCCCGACCTCGGCCTGTGGCCGATCGCTCTGGCCGTCGGCGGCCTTACGCTGCTCGTGCTGGCGGCGTACTTCGCTGCACAGTCCCTAAGGACCGGCCTCTTGTGGGCGCGGCGCGGCCCGAGGCGGGACAGTAGGTTCCGCTTCTATGACGACCTGATTGCGCTTCTGGACAGGCGGGGCATCTCCAGGGCGCCCGACGCCACCCCCAGGGAACTGGCGCGGATCGCCTCCGTGCGCTTTGCCCGGGCCAGCCGGAGCCCACAGGCGGCCGGTCGGGCCGTGGACCTCATAACGGAGCTGTACTGCCGCGCGCGGTTCGGCGACTACGAACTCACCCCCGCGCACCGGAGCCAGATCCGCCGCGCCATGCAGATCATCAGGAGCGAGGAGCGAGCCGCGCCCGGCTGAGCCGGCCGGGGCTCAGCCCTCCCACCCCTCCAGGAGGGCCATGACCGCGCCGGGGGCGGCGTTCGGCCCGGCCGACTCGAACAGCCTGAACGCCCCCGGGACCGCGTCCAGCACGTCCTCGGCGATCATCGAGAGCATCCCCTTCCGCCGCGCGGCCAGGTCCCCCGCCAGGCCGTGGATGAAGACGGCGAGCCGGAGGGCGTCGAACTGCGAGAGCCCCTGGCAGAGGAGGCCCGCCGCCAGCCCGGTCAGCACGTCCCCCGTGCCGCCGGTGGCCATGCCCGGGTTGCCGGTGGGGTTGACGAAGGTCCGCGCGCCGTCCGTCACGACCGTCCCGGCCCCCTTGAGCGCCACCAGGACGCCGTGCCCCTGTGCGAACCGGGCGGCCGTCCTGCTGCGGTCCGCCTGGACGTCCGCCGCGGCCGCCCCGAGCAGCCGCGCCATCTCGCCGGGGTGCGGCGTCAGCAGGCGGGGCCCGCGCGCCTCGCGCAGGAGGCCCGTCGCGCCGGCCAGGGCGTTCAGGGCGTCCGCGTCCACCACGGCCGGGCCGGGCAGCCCGATGACCAGCTTCCGCATGGCTCCGACGGTCTGCCTGGCGCGGCCGACGCCGGGCCCGATGGCGAAGGCCGTGAACTGCGGGGCGGAGCCGAGTATCTCGTCGGCGGCCCGCTCCCCGATGACCGGCGCGCCCGGCTCCGGCAGAGGCCACGACATGACGCTGGTGAGCTTGGCCTCGGCGATGGGGTTCAGGCTTTCCGGCAGGGCCAGCGTCACCAGCCCGGCGCCCGCCCGCTGGGCGGCGACGGCGGCCATGCACCCTGCCCCCGTCATGCCCGGCGAGCCGGCGACGACCAGCACGTGGCCGAAGAGCCCCTTGTGGGCGTCCGCTGGTCGCTCCGGCAGCGCGGGCAGCCGCTGCACGTCGGAATCGTCGCTGCTCCCGGTCACGGCGCCTCCTCCGGCCCCTCGGCCAGGGCGTTTATCATGGCGGCCATGTAGCCGGCGCCGAACCCGTTGTCTATGTTGACGACGGCCACGCCGGCGGCGCAGCTATTCAGCATCGTCAGTAGCGGCGCCAGGCCGCCGAAGCTGGCCCCGTAGCCGACGCTGGTCGGCACGGCGATGACCGGGCGCGCCACGAGTCCGCCCACGACGCTCGCCAGGGCGCCCTCCATCCCCGCGACGACCACCAGGACGCGCGCGCTCTGGATCTCTTCACGGTGGGCCAGCAGGCGGTGCAGGCCGGCCACGCCGACGTCCGATATCAGCCGGACGTTCGCGCCCAGGACCCGGGCCGTCAGGGCGGCCTCCTCGGCGACGGGCAGGTCCGCCGTCCCGCCGGTCACCACCAGCACGCACCCGTGCGGCTCGACCGTCCGCCGCTGCACCGTGATGCAGCGCGCAAGCTCGTGGTACTGCGCCTCGGGGCAGATGGCCCGGACGGCCTTGAAGTGCCCGGCCCCCGCCCGCGTGGCCAGCAGGTCGGTGTCGGTGGCGACGATCCTCTCGGCAATCCGGGCCACCTGTCGGGGCGTCTTGCTCTCACAGAAGACGACCTCGGGCACGCCGCACCTCAACATGCGGTGGTGGTCTATCTTCGCGAAGCCGATGTCCTCGAAGGGCAGGGCGCGCACGCGTTCGAGCGCCGCGTCCGGCGTGATCTCGCCCCGCGCGACGGCCTCGAGCAGGTCCCTGATGGTCTTCTCGTCCATCCTCCCCGGGTCCCCCTACGGCACGGCCTCGACGTCGAGCGACGCGACGCGCCCGGCCGCCAGCAGGCGGCAGCCGAGGCCCGCCGTCATGGCCGCATTATCCGTGCAGAGCTCGGCGGGCGCAAGGTGAAGGCGCAGCCCCGCCCGCTCCGCCTCGCGGCGCAGGACCTCTCGCAGCCGCCCGTTGGCCGCCACGCCGCCGCCCACGATGATGCCGCCCGCGCAGCATTGTTCGGCGGCAGCGAGCGCCTTGCCGGCCAGGACGTCCACGACGGCCTCCTGGAAACTTGCGGCGACGTCGGCGACGAAATCGGGGGCATAGGAGGCGCTCTCGATGTCCTCTCTGGTGGCGCCGGTGCCCAGGCAGTGATAGAGGACGGCGGTCTTCAGGCCGCTGAAGCTGAAGTCCAGGCTTCCGGGCTCAAGCCAACTGCGCGGGAAGTCCACCGCGCGCGGACTGCCCTGCCGGGCGGCCCGCTCGACCGCCGGGCCGCCGGGATAGCCCAGCCGCAGGATGTTGGCCACCTTGTCGAACGCCTCGCCCGCCGCGTCGTCCACCGTCCCGCCCAGGTAATCGTGCTCCAGCGGCCCGGCCGTCAGGAAAAGGCTGGTGTGCCCGCCGCTCACCACGAGACTCACGGCCGGCAGGGCCGGCTCTTCCCCCCCGAGCCACGCGCCGTAGACGTGCGCCTCCAGGTGGTTCACGCAGAGGAGGGGACGTTCCAGCGCCCAGCTCAGCGCCTTCGCGGCGGTGACGCCGACCAGCAGGGAGCCGATCAGGCCGGGCGTCGTCGTCACGGCGACGCCGTCCAGGTGCTCCAGCCGCAGCCCGGCCCCCTCGAGCGCGGCGTTGATGACGGGCAGGACGTTCTCGACGTGCGCCCGGCAGGCGATCTCCGGCACGACGCCGCCGAAGCGCTCGTGCAGTTCGTGCTGGGTGCTGACGACGTTGGACAGGATGCGTGCGCCGTCTTCGACGACGGCGGCCGCCGTCTCGTCACAGGATGTCTCTATGCCGAGTATTACCATGGTCCCCGTCCGCCTGAAGTGCCGTCCGGGCAATTCTAACCGTCTGGGGCTGGCCGTCAAAGGGCCGCGCCCGCCCACCTGCCGTTGCGATGTCGGGCCGAAAGCCTTAGAATCATCAGGTTCGGGGTCGGTTTCCTCCCTTACCCGACGGGGTCACCCATGCAAGAGACGTGGAAATCGTTTTTGTCGCCGATGCTCCCCGGCGAATGGCTGGCGCGCCAGGGAGACGGACCGTGCTTCGGCGTGGGGTCGGCAGAGGGGCGGCTCTCCTGGCGGATGGAGCGGTACGAGGCGGACGGCCCCGTGCTGCGCGAGAGCTACGTCGAGGACGGCGGCGGGCTGCGGCTGGAGGTCGAGCTGACCCGCCTCGACGCTCATCGTGCCTTCTGCGCGAGGACGGTCCTGTCGAACCCCGGCCCGGCCGCGTCGGCCGGCCTCAGGCGCGTCGAGCCGCTCCGCATCGCCTGGCGCGCCGAGGGCGAGCAGGTTCGCGTCCGGAAGGCGGGCGGCGGGCTGAACGAGTGGACTTACCCGCCCGAGGCGTTCCGCGTCGAAACCGCCCGTTGCCTGGGCAACGCGTGGGTCGGCATCGAGTCGGGCTGGGACGGGCGTTCCTCCAACAAGGACCTGCCCTTCCTGGCCGTGTGCGCGGGGGAGAGCGGGCTGGTGACGGGCCTGGAGTGGTCGGGCACGTGGTACCAGGACTTCCGGGGCGGTCCCCGCGGCACGGTCGCCGTGAGCGGCGGCGTGCGTGTTGACGGCCTGGTCCTCGAACCGGGGGAGCGGCTCGCGTTGCCTGCCGCGCACTACGTGTACTTCGACGGCGGGCTGGACGGCGCGACGAACGCGTTCCGCCGGTACGTGTATGAGCACGTCCTGCCCGGCCTGGCGGGCGAGCGGCCGCTGCCGCCAGTCTGCTACAACACGTGGTTCGGCGTCGGGCCGGACATCAGCGAGGACTTCCTGATGGCGCAGGCGGACGCCGCGGCCGAACTCGGCATGGAGTACTTCGTCGTTGACGCCGGGTGGTACGCCGGATGCCCCGGCGGCGACTTCCAGCCCGGCGTGGGCAACTGGGAAGTCGTGGACGCGGACAAGTTCCCGCGCGGACTGGAGCCCGTCGCGCGGTACGTCAGCGACAGGGGGATGGGGTTCGGCCTGTGGTTCGAGCCCGAGCGCGCGCACCGGGGCTCGCACTGGGCCGCGGAGCACCCGGACTGGTTCTGGGACGCGGGAGGGGACTACCTGCACATCAACCTGGGCCTGGACAGTGCTCGGGAGGCCGTCGTTCGCGTCGTCGGCGACGCGGTCGAGCGGCTTGACGCGCGCTGGGTGAAGCTGGACTACAACATCGGCCCGAAGCGGTTCTGGGACAAGGCGGACCCCACGGGCAAGGCGATGTTCCGCTACGTGGAGGGCCTCTATCGCGTGCTGGACGAGCTGGTGCGCCGCCACCCGCAGGTGCTGTGGGAGTGCTGCGCCTCGGGCGGACGCCGCATCGACCTGGGCACGCTGCGGCGCGCGCACAGCGCCTGGATTTCGGACCACGTCGGCAGCGCGGCCATCTGCCGGTTCATGCAGACGGGCGCGAACTGCTTCCTGCCCGGCAACATCAACCAGAGCTGCGTCCCGCTGGGCAGGCATGGCGGCACGGCTTCGCTGACGCCGTACGAACTGGCCTGCCGCATGGCCGGCGCCCTCTCGATCCACGGGGACGCAGCCTCGCTCTCGCAGGCAGATCGGGAGCTTGTGCGCCGCATGGTCGAGCTCTACAAGTCGTTCCGCCACTTGCTGGTGCAGGACTTCTACGCCCTCACGCCGCACCCCAAGCGCGAGGACGAATGGGACGCCGTCGAGTTTTGCTCCCGCGACGGGCGCGAGGCCGTGGTCATGGCCTTCTCCTTCCTGTCCGACGAGCGACGCGCCAACCTCAGGCTGCGCGGGCTCCGGGCGGACACCGAGTACGACGTGCTGAGCATCCTGCCGGAGCGGCGGGACGGTGCGGGTGGGACGGGCGCCGTGCTGATGGGGGAGGGCATTCCCGTCTCGCTGCATGCCGAGTCGGCGTCCTTTTTCCTGTTGAGGGCCCGCTGAGCCAACGACCATGCCAGGCAAAGTGACCATAGTGGACTATCACGCCGGCAACCTGACCAGCGTCAAGCTGGCCGTGGAGAAGCTGGGCCGTTCGGCGCTGGTGACCGAGGACCCGGAGCGCGTGCGCGTTGCGCCGAGGCTGATCCTGCCCGGCGTCGGCGCGGCCGGCGCGGCCATGCAGACGCTGAACGAGACGGGCCTGGCGGAGGCGATCCGCGAGTACGTCGGCAGGGGCCGGCCCCTGCTGGGCATCTGCCTCGGGGCGCAGATCGTCCTGGAGCGGAGCGAGGAGGGCGACGTTGAGTGCCTCGCGCTGATGAAGGGGGTCGTGCGGCGGCTGGACGTGCCGCCCGAGGCCAAGGTGCCGCACATGGGCTGGAACGGCGTCCGCATCGCCCGCGAGCATCCCGTCTGGGACGGCGTCGAGGACGAGTCGCAGTTCTACTTCGTTCACAGCTTCGCGCCTGCGCCGTCCGGGCCGGACGCGGCTATCGGCGTGACGGACTACCACGGCGAGTTCGTCAGCGCCCTCGGGCGGGACAGCCTGGTGGCCTTCCAGTTCCACCCCGAGCGCAGCGGGCGCATCGGCCTGAAGCTCCTGGAAAACTTCCTCGGTTGGAACCCCTGAACGTGCTGAGCAAGCGAATCATCGTCTGCCTGGACGTCCGCGAGGGACGCACCACCAAGGGGGTGCAGTTCCAGGACAACGTCGACGTGGGCGACCCCGTCGAGATGGCCGCCCGCTACTACGAGGGCGGCGTGGACGAGCTGGTCTTCTATGACATCGGCGCGTCGCCGTCACACAAGGATATCATGATCGACGTCGTGCGGGCGGTGTCGCGGAAGATCTTCATCCCCTTCTGCGTCGGGGGCGGCCTGCGCACCGTCGAGGACATGCGCAGCGTCCTGCTGGCCGGCGCCGAGAAGGTGAGCATCGACACGGCGGCCGTGCGGGACCCGGAGTTGATCGCGCGCGGCGCCGAGCGCTTCGGCAACCAGTGCATCGTGCTCGGAATGCAGGCCAGGCACGTCGGCGTGAAGCCCGACATCCCCAGCGGTTACGAGGTTTACATCGAGGCCGCGGGCGTGGCCACGGGGCTGGACGCGGTCGAGTGGGCTTGCACGGCCGAAGAGCTGGGGGCGGGGGAGATCTGCCTGAACTCCATCGACGCCGACGGCACGGCCGACGGCTACGAGCTGACGGTCACCCGCACGGTCAGCGAGGCCGTGGGCATCCCGGTCATCGCCAGCGGCGGCGCCGGGCATCCCTCTCACCTCCATCAGGTCCTCACGGAGGGCAGGGCGGACGCCGCCCTCATCGCGTCCATGGTGCACTTCGGCGACTACACCATCGCCGAGATAAAGCAGTACCTCGCCGAGCGCGGCGTCCCCGTGCGCGGCAAGTGGTGAGCACGGGCCACGCTCCGTTGAGAACCCCATCGTCCGCCGCGAACGGTGTCGCCAGCCCCCCGGCGAGACGCCGGGGGCTACCCGAATGAAAGCGGGCGGCGGGCGCCTCAGGCGCCGGTCAGTTGCCGCGCGGCGGCTTCCACGTCCGGCTGGCGCATCAGGGTCTCGCCGACCAGGACGGCGTCCACGCCGCACGCCTTGAGCCGCTCGACGTCCGGCCGCCCTCGTATCCCGCTCTCGGCGACGAGCACGACGCCCTCCGGCACGCGCGCCGCGAGCCGCTCGGTGACCGCCAGGTCCACCTCGAAGGTGCGCAGGTCCCGGTTGTTGACGCCGACCAGGTCGGCGCCCGCGTCCAGGGCGACCCGCATCTCCCCCTCGTCGTGCACCTCGACCAATGCGTCCATGCCCAGATTGCGAACGCCGGCCATGAGTTGTTCGAGCCCGCCCGGCTCCAGCGCGGCGACGATGAGCAGGCAGGCGTCGGCGCCGAGCGCGCGGGCCTCGAGGACCTGCACCTCGTCCAGGATGAAGTCCTTCCGCAGCAGCGGCAGGCGCACCTGCCCCTTGATTAGTGGGATGAACGCGGGGTCGCCCTGGAAGAAGCGGCGGTCGGTCAGCACGCTGATGCAGGCCGCGCCGCCGCGCTCGTAGGCGCACGCGACGGCGACCGGGTCGAAGTCCGGCCGGATCAGGCCCGCGGAGGGGGACGCTTTCTTGACCTCGGCGATGAGCGCGACCTCCGGCCCGGCGGCGAGCGCCGCCCGGAAGCCCCTGGGTGGCGACTGGCCCGAGGCGGCGGACGCGAGCCCCGCCCGCCCGGCGCGTTTCAGGTCCGCTATCTCGTCCCGCTTGGCCTCGCAAATCCGGGCCAGGATGTCGGGCATCTCAGCCATCGGCGCCTTCTCGCTCTTGGTATGCCTCCTCGACGACGGCGCGCAGCTCGCGCGCCGCGCGCTCCGGGTCGTCGGCCCCGCAGAGGGCGGCGCAGACGGCCACCGCCGTCGCCCCCGCCCGGACGGCGTCGGCGGCATTATCGGCGGTGATGCCCCCGATGGCAACCGCGGGCAGGTCAACGCGCTCGCAGACGCTGCGGATGAGCCCCGGCCCCATGCCTTCCCCGTAGCCCTTGGTGGCGGTCGGGGCGAACGGCCCGACGCCGATGTAGTCGGCCCGCACGGTGCAGGCGGCCACGGCCTGCTGGACTGAGTGCGTGGAGAGGCCGACCAGCGGCCGCGGCCCGAGCAGGCGCCGCGCGTCGGGCACGGGCAGGTCGTCCTGGCCGAGGTGGACGCCGTCCGCGTCGCTGAGCAGGGCGACGTCCGGGCGGTCGTTGACGATGAACAGGGCGCTGCCGTCTGTCAGGCGGCGCAGGGCGCGCGCGCGGGCGAGCAGCTCGCGGTCGGGCAGGTCCTTCTCGCGGAGCTGGACGGCGTCGGCGCCGCCGGCCAGGAGCATCTCCGCCGTCTCCTGCCACGGGCGGCGGCAGTGCGCCTCGGTCAGCAGGGCATAGAGGCGCACCGACTTGAGCCGGGCGCGCGCGTCCATTGTCATCCTCCCGCCGGTTCGGTCCAGATGGGGCTGGAGACGGCGAGGCCGCCCTCGGCGTCGCGGGCCACGATGAAGCGGCTGGCCGGGCCGTCGCCGCCCGTCGCGCCGCCGGCCGTGAGCCGTCCCGCGCAGTCAAGCCGCTCGACGCAGAAGCCGTCGCGGTAAACGAGGACCTCTTTCAGGGGTCTCTCCGAGGCGGCCTCCCATCGGAGCGCGTCGCCCGGGCGGTCGGGGACGGTCGCGCCCATGAGCGCCTCGCCGAGCGAGAGGCGCAGCTCGATCCGCGCGCCGTTGGTCGCGAAGCAGCAGCGGCCCCGCAGGGCCTCCCAGAGGCCAGCCGGCGTGAGCTGCTCGACCCAGAGCCCGGTCAGGCAGAAGGGCGTCTTGCGGTCCGGCGCGCGGCAGTGGTCGCTGCCGCCGATGACGCCCTTGCGCTGCCCGGCGCGCAGCATCCGGCAGTACCACGGCAGGCAGTCCCCGCGTGTCTGGACGACCTCGATGACGGGCTCGACCCGGTCGTCACGGGCCAGCGCGTTGCCGAGGATCTGCATCGGGCCTTCGCCGAACGTCATGCCGTGGAAGTGGCGCGCCAGCAGGAGGTCGTCCTGGAGGCCGTTCTCATAGATGAACTTGACGGCTTCGGCGGCGTTGCCCGAGCACTGGCGCCACATGCGGCTCACCTCGGCCATGGCCCGGCGGTCCGGCGAGTAAATGTTCACGTGGCCCGTGGCGCGCCAGGACACCTCCACGCCGAACAGCGGCACAAAGCGCCCGGGCTCGCGGTTGGCCTCGGTGTTCGCCAGGGAGACCCGCTGCTCCCCGTTGCACGAGTTTCCGAACCAGTGGTCCGTGAAGGCGAGCGAGCCGAGTCCCTCGCAGTCGCGGGCCCATCGACAGTGGTCGGCGAAGTCGGCGTCGTACTCCGGCGCGCAGCGCGACTGCCACGTGTGCCGGTGCAGATCGGCCCAGACCAGCGTGCGGCCGCGCCACTCGCCCGGCAGCGTCCTCCAGCGCCCGCCCATCCGGACGGCGCGGGCTCTCGCCGAAGAGGCGACCCACGGGACCTGCCCCTCTCCAGGCGTCATTCGAAGGCTGTATAGCCCGATGCTTGGCGGGCGCGTGCCGCCCCGGCTGGCGAACGAGCGATTGCTGACCGGATAGACGGCTTCGGCGACCGCCGCGACCCATCCGTCCCCGGCGCGCGCCATGGCGTACTGCCCGTCGGGGTGTCCCGCCTCGGCGCTGACGTCCTCGGGCGGGCCGAAGCCGGCGGGGCTGCCGTGCACGGCGCGGAGCGTCCAGCCCCAGTCGTTCATCTGCGCGTCCCGATAGTGGCGGAACAGGACGCTCACGCCGCCGTCCTCGTCGGCCGCGATGGACGGCGCGAGGGGCAGCACGCGGTCGTCCGGCGTCTCCTCGCGGTATTCGGTGAACCGCGACCTGGTGCAGACGGGGACCTCGCCGTTCGGCTGGCCGCCGGCCATCTGCACCTCCCCGGCTGGCTCCCACCGGAAGACGTGCAGGCGCGTGTCCTCGTTGAGGCGCTCCGTCTGCTGCCCCCAGGTGCCGTTCGACTGGCAGGCCAGGCAGACGGCCGGCCCGGCGGCGCAGACGGCCGGCCATCCCAGGCGCCTGCCTTCGAGCCCGATTGTCGCTTCGGCCACGGTCTCGCCGTCGGGCTTCAGGATGCGCAGGCGTATCTCTCCGTCGTCCTCCCAGGCGGCGGCCAGTTCGCCGCGCCCGAAGGCGACGAGCGCGGGCTGCCAGGCTGCGCCCTGCGCCAGGAGCGCGCCCGCCCCGCGGCCGAGCAGCGGCCGGAGCCGGACGGCCCGTCCCTCGGGGCCGGCCTCGGCCCAGACGACGTGCTGCCGACGCCCGGCGCCCGCCACGTCGAAGGCCGTCACGTTGGCGCCCGCCGGCGAGAGCACGGCTTCACTGTTGGGCTTGAGGGACTCGTCCAGGTCCACCCGGACCAGGCGCCACGCGCCGTCGTCGCGGCGGATCGCCAGCAGGCGCCACTTGCCCGCCGCGCGGACCAGCCGCGGCGCGCGGTGGAAGTGGCCCGTCGCGACCACGACCGCCCGGCCGGGCCGCCCGTTCCTCAGCTTCGCCGCCATCACCCGCTCGGGCTCGTCGAGGGGGGCGTCCCTGTCGAAGGCGCGCCACGCGACCACGGCCTCGCCGCCGTCCAGCGCCAGTGCCGGGTACCAGGCGTTACCGATGACGGCCGTCCTGTGCTTGCTCTCGATCATGGTGGGCTCCGTAAGTTGCGGAACGGCGCGTCAATCGCCGCCGGGCAGCGGGGCGAGACGCCCCGCCTACCCCTACGGGTAGCCCCCGGCGTCTCGCCGGGGGTTCGGCTACAGCGTTGTTGCCTGAGCAGGGCGCTAATTCCCGCCGGGCAGCGCCCTCTGCGGGTTCAGCAGGGCCTCGACCTGCTCGGGCGGGGCGCCGTGCTCGCCGAGGAACGCCTTGAGAGCCGCGACGTCCGGGAATACGTCGTCCAGGAGCACGCAGTCCGACCGTGCGCCGATGCGCGCGTCGCCCTCCAGGCACGCGGGCACGAAGAGGGTCTCGCCGCGCAGGAGCGGACGGGTGTCGCCCCCGGCGCGGACCTCGGCCTTGCCCTGGAGGCAGTGCACGGCGTGGTAGCTGCCGTGGAGGGGCTGAAGGCCGCAGGCGGCCCCGGCATCGAGCGTGACGCGGCACTTGGCCAGCCGCGCGTCGGCCATCACGGCTTCGACCGCGCAGCCCGCCCGTGGCCGCACGGTCACCGGCCGGACGCGGCGCAGGCCGGCGTCCGGGTCCACCAGGCGGAACCCGAGTTCCGGGTACTCGCCCGGGCGGCGCCCGAAGTCATAGATGCGCACGGTGGGGTTGGCCTGGAGGTCCTGCTCGACGCTGAGCCGGCCCGCCGCAGCGTCGGCCACGGTCCGGTCGTCCGGGTGCACCTGCACGCTGAGCAGGTCGTCCTGGACGATGAGAATCTTCGACAGCGTGGGCAGGAGGCAGTCCCCGTAGCCCTGCTGGAGTTCGTCGATGACCAGGACGCTCTCCGGGCCGATGGCGAACATCGTGTGGAGCGTGCCGGCGGGCACGAAGAAGACCTCGCCGCCCTCGAGCGGCTCGATCAGCCCGAAGAGCCCGCGCACCTCGTCGGGCCAGGACGGGATGTCCGGCGGAAGCCCTTCGGTCTGGATGATCTCCTGGAGCCTGCGGGCGGCCTCGGCGGACGCCGGCCCGGCGGCCACGCCGACCCGGCCCCGCGCGGCGCGCACGAGCCATGCCTCGGTCTTGCCCCGGTGGGGGTGCTCGCGCAGGTGTGAGAGCGCGTTCGGACCGATAAGGTCCTCCAGCGTCGAATCGCCCGCGTCGGCGGCTTCCCGGAGCAGGTCGGCCAGCGTCCTGCGCAGCGGGGGCTCGGCGACCGTGTTCGAGTAGTTGCCCGGGCCGGTCTGCGCGGAGGCGAGCCAGAACTCGCCCACGCCGACCCGGATGCCGCTCAGCTCCAGGGCCTCCCGATGGACGAGGCCCCAGGGCTTGAGAACGACGGCGGGCTCCAGCTTCCACAGTCCGGGCTGCTGCATGGTCTGCTATCCGGTCCCTTCTTGCACGGCGGCCCTCGGCGGGAAGAGCCATTCGAGGTACTTCTCGCCGACGCGGCCCTCGCGCGCGTCGCCGGCATGGACGTGGACGCGGTAGCGGAACCGCAGCCGCCCTCCCGCCGGCAGGACGTAGGAGCCGTCGGCGTTCTTGTCCACGAAGAACGAGAGCCCGAACGGGTTGGCCGTCATGAGGCCGTAGTCGCGCACGTGCCAGTAGGTGGGGTAGCGCAGGTTGGACGGATGGTCGAAGGCAGCGATGCCCGCGGTGTGGTCGCCGAGGCGGCCGGAGTAATCGCACCAGGCGGCGCGCTTGCCCCACGTCTCGGACTCGTTCGCGCCGCCGAGGGAGTTCTCGATCCGCCCCGTGCGGTCCGCCTGGAGCGGGGAGGCGACGCGGATGGAGATGATGCCTCCCTCCTTGGTGTCGCCGAACCTGACCTCGCCGTCGCTGGCGTAGAGCGTCACGTCCAGGTCGAAGAGCCGGAACGCCGGCGGCGTGTTGTAGAAGCGGTATTCGAGCCGGTCCTGCAGGAGGCGGCTGCCCTCCACGTCCAGCCAGTCGTTGAGGGAGACGAGCCGCCCGAAGACGGGTCCGCCGGCCGCGTCCTCGAAGTAGCGGTGGGCCATCCGGCCGTGGCCTTCCTCTTCGGACCAGTTGTCCGACCCGTTCACGTCGCCCCAGGCCACGTAGAGCGAGCGGTGGTGGACGTGGTCGGTCGAATCGCCCTCCACCTCCTCCTGCGGGTAGGCGCGCGTCACGCCGCTGCCGAAGGGTCCCATGACGGGGTAGAGGCAGGGCTTGGACGCGGAGTCGCCCTGGATGTATCGGGTGAACAGCTCGCCGCCGATGGAGACGGCGACGGAGCCCTCATCTTCCGGCTCGACGCGGACCTGCGGGGCGTCGGCCGCCGCCGTCGCCTCGCGCAGGACGTATTCCCGCCTCTGGCCGGCGGCCAGGGAGTCAACGATCCAGTGAACGACGGCGCCTCCCGTGGCCGATTCGCTCTGGAAAGGCACGGGGGCGCCCCGGGCCGTGTCGAAAAGCTCGCAGCTCTCCAGTTCCTTGCGCGACCGGCTGACCTGCGCGCTGACCGGGCAGAAGCTCACCGCGCGCTCCGTGCCCTGCAAAAGGATTCTCACTTCGTCCATGTCGGCCCGTGCTCCTGCTTGCTCTCGGGTTCAGTGCGTCTTGCCGAAGACGCTCCTCAGGTATTCGATGCTCCTGTGTGCGATTTTCTCGGGGCCGGCGGAGAAGTCGAAGACCTCCACCGACACGTAGCCGTCGTAGGCAATCTCGTAGAGGGCGGCGGCGATCGGGGCGAAGTCGGTCTCGCCGGACCCCGGCCAGCGGCGATTGGCGTCGTTCGCGTGGAAGTGCCTCAGGTAGGGCGCGCAATGGCGGATGACGTCCGGGATCGGCTCCTCGTCCTCGCACATGGCCTTCACGTCGAGGATCATGCGGAAGTCGGGGTGGTCCACGTCCCGGACGAGGCGGCGCGCCTGGGCGGCGGTCTGGACGAAGTTCGTCTCCACCGCGCCGAGCGGCTCGATGCAGAGGCAGACCCCGCGCTGCCCGGCGTGGTCACTGATCTGCCGGAAGACCTGGACGCTCCGCTCCCAGACCTCGCCGTACGACTGGCCGGGGGGCACGTTGCGCTGCTTCGGTGAGCCGACGACCATAACCGTGCCGCCCAGGTCGGCGCAGAAGTCGATCTCCGCCCTCAGGTAGTCCACGGTGCGCTGCCTGACCGCCGGATCGGGGCTGTTCAGGTGGAGCCCTTCCGGCTTGACCAGCAGCCAGTGCAGCCCGACGATCTCCAGCCCGGCGTCCGCCGCGGTGGCCCGGATCTCGCGCCGCCGGTCGGCGCCCACGTCCTCGACCGAGTCGGCGAGCGTGAACGGTGCGATCTCTATGCCCTGGTATCCGGCGGCCGCTGCGAGCCGACAGGCGCTCTGGAAGTCCCGGCCCTCGCAGAACTCGTTGCACATGCTGAACTTCATGCAGGCGGCCTCCGGCGGGGGCGCGTCACTGTTTCCCGCCTTGCTCGCGGCTGCGCTTCAGTTCCTCCTCCAGCATCTCGAGGAAGGGGCCGAACAGCTCGCGGTTCCCTTCGTTCAGGTGGACCAGTCGCTGGTGGAGGTCCCTTATGCGCTCCAGCCTCTCGTAAGGGGTCTTGGGGAAGGGGAAGTAGCTCATGTCTTGCAGTTCCAGTCCGCCGGGCGTCTCGACCTTCTCCTGGCGCAGGCAGACCAGGGGCAGGAGGCCGACGCGCTGCAACTGGGTGAGGGCGCGCTGGTTGGCGTTGACGACCGCGACCGTCTTGCCTCGCCTGTGGGGGAGGGCGCTTGCCGCGTGCGCGATGACGCCGAGGAAGGTGCTGTCCATGCCGCCGCACTGGTCCAGGTCGAAGATGGCGTACTTGCAGCCGGCGCGGAACATCGCGTCCAGGAAATCCGGCACCGCCAGGCAGTTGCACTGCGTGGCGAAGCCGCAGGGCTTCAGGTACACGCTGTCGCCCAGGATGGCGACCTGAACGGGGCCTTCCGACATCGCGTTCATAAGCATCCCAGCCGAGGGTCCCTTCAGCGGGCGCGTGCAATGCTCTGTTTGCGCCCGCAGCAATGTTTGAACTTCTTCCCGCTGCCGCAGGGGCAGGGGTCATTGCGCCCGACGCCGGCGTGCTGCGCCTCTGGCCCGGGCCCGCCGGGCGCCGGCTCCCCGCCGGCGCGCTGCCGCCGCTCCGCGGCCACCTGGTCGTGTATGCGGTTCAGGAACGCGTGCAACTGCGGCGCGACGGGCCTGTCCATTATCTCCCGAAGGCGACCGAACACGTGGCCGAATATGCGCTTCTTCGCCTCGCACAGGTAGGGGACGCCCTCGCTGTCGATCCCCAGCTTCTCCCTGTGGCGGAAGCAGCCGGCGTGGCAGTAGCGGAGCCACTCGCAGTCGCGGCAGACCGCCGGCACCGTCTCGGCCCGGCCGACGAACTTCCTGAATACCGGTCCCTGCAGCATCTGGGACAGCGTCCGCTGGCGGACGTTCCCCAGCCGATAGCGCTCTTCCACGTAGAAGTCGCAGGGGTAAACGTCGCCGTTCCACTCGATGGTGACCAGGTTGGAGCAGTCTTCCCGGTACTCGCAGCACTCCGGCGGCAGGCCGAAGAACTGGTGCAGGTAGTTGTCTATGCGCCTGACGTAGTACGAGGGGTCGTCGTTACGCACCCAGGCGTCGAACAGGGAGACAATGAACTCGCCGTATTCCGCGGCGGTTATGGAGTGCCGGCTGACGCGGCCCGGCTCGCCGGTCGGCTCCGTGCAGGGGATGAACTGCGAGAAGTGGCAGTCCTCCTCCACCAGGAACTGCAGTATCTCGCGCGGGTGCTCGACGTTGGTCCGGCTGATGACGACCAGGATGTTGTGCTCGACCTTGTGCTTCCTGAGCAGTTCCATCGCCCGCATCGTGGTGTCGAACGCGGGCTTGCCGTTCGGGAACTTGCGCATGGCGTTCAGTTCGCGCGGGCCGTCAATGCTCAGCCCGACCAGGAACTGGTTGGCCGCCAGGAAGCGGCACCACTCGTCATCCAGGACGACGCCGTTGGTCTGGAGGCTGTTGCCCCAGCAGTCCCCCGGCCGGGCGTGCTCCGTCTCGACCTCGATCACCTTGCGGAAGAAATCCAGGCCCATCAGGGTCGGCTCGCCGCCCTGCCAGCCGATCTTTATCTCGCCCGGCTCCAGGTCCCGGTACTGCTCGCAGACGGTCTCGAAGACCTCGGCAGACATGCGCGGGCGGTCAACGTCCCCGTAGATCCCCTCGACCGGCCTGTAGTAGCAGTAGTCGCAGGCCATGTTGCAGTCATAGCTGGCCGGCTTGATCAGGATGCCGAGGTTTGGTTTTCTCATCGGCTCATGCCCGGGAGCACTCGCCGCGGCGCACGATGCGTTCGCGCCCCGCGACTCGCCCCATTATAGCAGGGGGCCGCTGTCGGTTCACTTGCAGAACGCTGCGCGAGCGGCCTGCTAGCGGCCCGCTCAACTGAGAACCTTGTATTCCTGCCCCCCGGCGAGACGCCGGGGGCTACCCCTAAGGGTAGGCGGGGCGTCTCGCCCCGCTGCCTGCTTCAGACGCAGCCCGGAAAACCCAAGGCAACTTCCTCAACAGCCCACTAGCCCTCATCCTGCGGCGGAGTCATCAGCCAGCGGCGGCAGCGGGTCAGCGCCACGACGACGTGCAGAAGCACCCACATAACGACCAGGGTCCCGACCAACTGGGGGGCGCTCAGGCCGGCCTTGCGCCCGCGCAGCAGCGCATAGGCCGCCGTCCCGAGCCAGACCGCCGCCACCGCCGCCCAGAACGCGCAAACGGCCACCCTGAACGCCCGGCGCTCCGCGCGCGCCAGGAGGTGGAGGGCCAGGACTGCCGCGCCCCCGACGGCCAGGACGGAGGACGTCACGAGGACCCGCTGTGCGCTCCATTCCATCGTCCGCGCGACCGCCCACAGGACGGCCTGGTGCCAGACGCTCCTTGCGAGCGCCGTCGCCGTGGCGTAGTAGTCCGCGTACAGGGGGTCGTCGCGCAGGGCCACGTGCACTGCGAGGCCGGCTCCGTAAACGCACAGCGCCAGCCCGAGCGTTCCGAGGCCGAACGCCGGCCCGGCCTCGGGCACCGGGTCGAACATCTCGTCGATTTCGTCCGCGTAGGCCTGTCTGAGGCGCCACCAACGCAGCAGCAGGGCGGCCGTTGCGGCCAGGATCGCGATGACGGGCAGGGCGCCGGCCGCCACGACCATGACGGTGCTGCTGGCGTCCGCTTCCGCCGCAGCGCGGGCCGTCCTGAACCCGATGCCGATCGAGCCGCCGAGCACCAGCGCCCAGAACAGCCCCAGCAGGGGATAGACGGCGACGCGTCCCCGCCGTGCCTCCACGTTGAGGGCTATCAGCAGGTAGAGGACAAGCCCGGCCCCGAGCGCGTATCCGCCCCACCGCGCGGACGCCTGCCCGGCCCACCGGGCGATGACGCCCGCCTCTCCGACCCACTGGTGGGCCATGTCCGCCAGCCCTGCGGTGAACTGCCTGAGCGCCGGAAGCGGGAAACTGACCACGGCCACCGAAAGGGCCGTCACGGCCAGGAGCACGCCGAGCCGAACAATGAACACCAGGCTGCGGTCCCGCGGTTCACCGATCAGCACGTCCTCGGCCGGCGGCAGCGGGGCCGCTTCCCCGGCGCCCTGCCTGCAGCAGAGCAGCACGACCGACCAGAAACTGACGCAGTAGCGCACCGTCGCGACCGCCGACACGCCGACGACGACCAGGCGGGCCGTCAGGCTCGAAACCATCAACTGCCCCAGCACCGTCGCCGGATGGAACGGCTCGCAGGGGAGGACGGACCGGGCTGCCAGCCCGATGACCAGCAGCGACGCGGCCAGCAGGGGCAGCCACCAGAAGGCGGCCACCACGTACATGCTCCAGCCTGTCCTCGCCTTGGCGAGCATGTGCACGACGCACACGCCGATCAGGCCGACGGCGACGGCCATCGCCGTCGCCGGCTTCCACACCTGGCGCACCGCCCATACGGCCTGCTGGAGGCGGTCGCTGACCCAGGCGGGCGTGCCGAGCGCGAGTATGTCCCGCGCGTGGTCGGCTGCCTTGAGCAGAAGCCCTTCCAGCCCTGCGGCCGCCGGCTGAGAGGCCGTCGTCAGGGCGAACATGATCCACAGCAGGACCGCCCCGATGAGCAGGCCGGTGGTGTTTATGAGATTCGCATCGACCCAGAGGGCGGGCTCCTCGTCCTCGAGGCGACTGCGGCCCCACTGAATGGCCAGACCGACGATGGCGAAGGCCACGGCCGTCGCCACGCAGCACCACAGGAAGACGACGAGCGAGAACCAGAAGTCGCCGCCGGCCCGTGCCGCGTCAGCGAGGCTGGACAGGCCGCACAGCAGGCCGACTTCCAGCAGGACGGCCGGGATCAGCGCCCACTGGCTGACCCAGTTGCCTTTTGTGGCGCCGAGCCACGCGCCGATCAGGGCGGCTGCGGCGGCCGCAACCATCCAGGTCGGCGCGGCCATCTCGTGCCTGGCGAACGCGGGGACCGCCAGCGCAACGCACGCCAGCGCGCCGATGGTCACCATGAGCCAGCCGAAACGCGTCGTGTCGAGCATGTCGGCTGCGAAGGCGCCGCGCCGTCTGCCCGCCTCTGACATCCCGGCCACCACAAGCGGGGCCAGGATGAAGGCCTCCCAGACGGCCGAAGCCGTCCACAGTTGCCGGACGGCCTCGGCTGCGCCGTGGTCCCGCCTCAGCGTGTAGGCGGCGAACGCTGCACCGGCGATCATGGCCAGCAGCCAGAGGTCCGCCACGAGTATCCGCATCGCGGCGGCGCCGTTGGACTTGCTCATCCAATCCCAGGACAGCGCAAAACCGCCCGCAGCCAAAACCGTGATAAGCATGCCCCACCAATGCCGCCCCGTCAGGGCGGGGGCGAGCCAGTCCGGAACGCCGAGGTAATAGAAGTTGCTGACGAAGTCCACCAGCACCAGGCCCAGAAAGATGGCCGTCGCCAGCGACGCGACCCGGCACGCCCACGAGTGGCTCTCCAGGCACCGCGTGAAGATGATCAGGCCGGCCAGGCTCAAAAGACCCAGCGCAACGAACTCCGCCAGGGGCGCTTGTGGCCGGCCCGACTCGATAAACGGCGTGGCGAATCGCAGCAGGGCGACCATCAGGGGCAGCCCGGCCGCGATGAGGCCGGCGACGGAAAACGCCCCGTGACAGGCGAACCGGCCGGGCATCCCGCCGGCGAGGTAGGCCGGAATGACGAGGATGAGAACAGCGCACGCGAAGGGGAGGAAACCCAGCCACTCCGTAAGGCGCCCGCCCTCCAGCACCGCCGTCCCGATCGAGGCCAGCGCCAACATGCCCGCGCTCAGGCCGCCCAGGATGAGCCAGCGCGTCAGCCAGCGCGAGCCGGCGGAGATCACTTCGGGGGCGATCAGCTCGGCGATGGGGCGCTCGATGGTCTCTTCGGCGCCGGGCGGGCCGTCTGCAATGCTCAGTTCGGGCGTCTTCTCCCGGAACAAGTCGTCCACGTCATCCGCCGGACCCCCGCCGGGGGGGCGCCGCGATTCGTCGGCCTGGCCGTCCATCACCCCCTCCACGGTTGGGCGAGCGGCGGATCAGGGACTGCGTCGGGCCGGCTTGCGCCGGTGCCGCGCCTATTCCTGGCTGCGGATTCTCTGCTTCAGGGAGTTGATCTTGTCGCGCAGCCGCGCCGCCATCTCGTAGTTCTCCCTGTCTATGGCGATCTGCTGCTCCAGTTGAAGACTGCGCAGCAGTTCCTGGTCCTCCAGCGGGACGTTGTGTCTCTCCCTCAGGCTGCGACGCAGTTCGATCAGCATCTGCCTCTCGGGGCTCTCGGCGATCTGGTCGTCCAGCTCGTTTCCCAGGTAGAACGCCTCGATCTCGCCGATGCCGTTGTTGAGCGCCGCCAGGGCCTCGCGGAGGTTCCCTTCCTGCACCTTGCACAGCATCTCCGCGCGCGCCTTGTCCACCAGCAGCCCCGGGCGGTACTGGTCGAACTGGAGGGCCTCCTGCGGGGCGTGCTCCTGGAGCAACGTCAGGACCTTCAGGCAATGGGCAATGTCCGAGAGCGCCCGCGTGTAGTCGCCCAGGTGGAACAGCGCCTGGCTGCGCCGGTAATAATCGAAGAGTTCCAGCGCCAGTTCCTCGATCATCTCGGCGTCGAACACGTCGGCGGGAGCGCCGTCCTCCGCGAGCAGGCGCCCGCAGTGCTGCACCAGGTCCGCGCAGCCGTTCGGCCTTCTGCCGTCCGGGCGTCCCTCCGCTTCCCACTGGAGCAGCCCGTTCCGGATGCGGACCTGGAGCTTCATCCTGCCGTCAACGCCCGTGACCTTGCGGACGTTGTCCGGTTCGTTGTCGTCGCTGTACGGCCAGCCGTCTATCACGATGCCAAGGTCCATCGTCGGCATCCCTTCTTCGAGCGGACTTCCCATTATAGGAGCGTTCGCGCCCGGGGGTCAAAGGGCCGCCTATGTCTGCGGCTCCGGCTCCGGGGTTTCCGCGCTCGTCTCCCCCTGGCCCGTCCGGTTCACGTAGCGGACCCTGAGGTCGGTCAGGACGTTCTGCACGTACGCGCTCTCCTCGGGCTCCAGGTTGCCCTCGGTCTTCTCTTGCAGCAGCGCGATGGTGTCGATCAGGTACTCGGCCTCGTCCGGGCTCTGCTGCTTCTTCCCCGTCAGGGGGTTCTCGATCTCGCCCAGCGCGATGAGCGTCTGCGTGTACAGCCCGGCCAGGAAGACGGGGATGCTCGGCTCCGGGAAGGAGCGCCGGGCCGCCCGGGCCTCGCCTTCGGGCGCGGCGGCTTCTCGCCCTTCCTCCTTGAGCCTCTGCTTCTCGTCGCGGACCGAGCTCTTCCAGTCCTCATCCACGTGGACCTCGGGCTCTCCCTTATCGTTCCCTTCCGCCATGGTGGGCCTCCTTGCCGATGCCTGGTTCAGCACAAAGCCACGTGAAGACTAGAAGAACGTTTTGCGCCGTCCATTGCAAGGGACTTTCCCGCGCCGCTTTCACGTGGACAGGTGCGCGCGGCTGTCGTAGTATGGCCGGCCGACGCGATAGGGGAGGGGCCTGCGGCCATGGCGCTCTGGGCGGGTATAGACGAGGCGGGCTACGGGCCGAAGCTCGGCCCGCTCGTTGTGGCCGGGACGGCCTTCGCCCTGCCCGGCCAGGGCCGCGAGGGCGTCCTGTGGGACCTGCTCGGCGACGCCGTCTGCCGGCGGGCGGGCCGCAGCGACGGCCGACTCGTCGTCAACGACAGCAAGCAGGTTTACTCCCGCTCCGCCGGGCTCAGGCGGCTTGAGGAGGGAGTGCTGGCCGCGACCCACGCCGCCACCGGCTCGGGCGTCAGCCGGGCCGGCCAGCTTCTGGCCCTGCTCAGCGCGGGGCGCGACCCCTCGGGGACGCCCCAGCCGTGGTTCGCCGGCGCGGCGGGACTGCCGCTACCCGTCGAGAGCAACCCGTCCGCCGTCGAGAGCAAGGCGGAACTGCTGCGCCTGGCGCTGCAACGGGCCGGCGCCCGGCTGCTCGCCCCCCGCGCCGTCGTCGTCCTGCCGGGCGAGTACAACCGCATCGTTGCCCGCACGCGGAACAAGTCCCTGCTGCTCTTCCAGAAGTGCGGGATCATCCTCCAGGAACTCTGGCGCTGCGCCGGGCCCGGCGTATCGCGCATCGTGGTGGACCGGCACGGCGGCCGCATCCGCTATCGCCGCCTCCTCGGCGACGTGTTCCCCGACTGCCAGTGCGACGTGCTCCAGGAGGAGAAGGGCTGGTCCGCCTACCGCATCAGCAGCGGCGACCGGACGCTCCTCCTGAGCTTCCTGGAGGAGGGGGACGCCCGGGTCATGCCCGTCGCGCTGGGGTCGATGGTCGCGAAATACGTCCGCGAACTCTACATGCTGGCCTTCAACCGCTACTGGGGTGAGCGCCTCCCCGGCCTGGTGCCCACGGCGGGCTACGGCCGGGACGCCGGGCGGTTCATGCGGGACGTCGCACCGGCCCTGCGCGCTCGCGGCATCGCCCCGTCGGCCCTCACGCGCACGTCCTGAAACGACAACGGCATTCAGCGCAGAGCGCGCCAAGAACGCAGAGAACGGCGAGAAGACAGGGACAGAACAGGGGGAGCAGTTCCGCAGAGCGCGGCACGTAGCGCCGGCGTCTCGCCGGCCTGGGCGTGGGCATCCTTGCCCACGCCCTTGTCTTAAGCTGCGGGCAAGATGCCCGCAGCTAAGCCGCCTGGAAGCCGGCGCCACAAGCCGCCCGCAGGCATCCCGCCCGCCGCGTGGACCTCCCGCCCGCCCGGTCAAGGACTCTTGATTCAAGCGCGACGCCAGGTAATATACCGTCACCAATGCAGGCCGCTTGGCCACGCGACCCGCAGCCGGAAGGGGGGATATCCTGTGTACGCCCCTGTCGGCTGAGGCGCGCCTGTTCGGCTCTCCGGTATCGGAACATGTTGGAGGAGACGCAAATGCCCCATCGCTCCTGGCTGCTGGTCGGTTCGCTGGTGCTCCTCTCGGTGTGCGGCGTGGCTGTCCTGGCCGACTCGTCTGACGTCGTGCCGCTGCCGGTGACGACAATTGAGACGACCGTCAGCGAGGGGGGCAAGGTTGTGCAGCACGAGCAGGAGGATTTCGTGGGTGTCTTTGCGCTTCCCTACAACTCGCACCCCGGCACGCGCCATCCCGCCCCACCCCTCGGCTATCGTGAGGAAAGGAAGCAAGAGACGCTGAAGTTGCAGGGGACGGATTGGGCGGTCACCCGGATAGAATGGACCCCTGCCGATCCCAAAGGCATCATGAATTTCGACGCGAGCAAGATCACGATCTGGACTTCGGATCAACTGAAGGCGCCCGAGTTCCGGATCCCGATGAAAGGCGGCCCCGACCTGTGCCTGCCCGCGGGCACTCTGAGGTTCGAGCATCTGCCGACGGTCGTTGACGAGGGCAGCGAGAGGTCCTCGAAGCTGGACACGCTGGCTACCGTCAACGGAGAGTACGTTGCCACGGAGGACTTCTCCCTGGCGGAGCGGGACCTGGCGGCCTTCCGCTATTCGTACGAAGTGCGCACGAGGAAGGCCAGTGTCAAAGGTGAGCTATGGCTGTCGGAAGGCGTTCCGGGCGGCGTGTATCGGCACCACGCCGAAATGGCGGGCGATGAAGCCGTCAGTTACACGATGCAGGTAAAGGCGGTCGGGCTCGAAAAGGTGCGCGAGGATCTCCAGAAGGTCGAGCAGGGCGGCCTGGCGGTGGCTGTGCCGGAGGGATGGAAGCAGGTCCCGCCCGCAGGCGGCGACGAGATATTCCGCCTGGTCCGCATCGCTCTCGATGCCGCGCTCAACCGCACGATCACCATTGAGATGAAGCCAGCCGAGGGGAAGGACTACAAGCAGTGGGGCAAGGCTTTCATGCCAGACGGCACGGGATACGGGGTGTTCTACGCGTTGGAAAGTCGCCTGGCAGACAGCCCGACCTTCGACATCTATAGAGTGCCGGCCAGCACGACCCGGGTGCGAACGCACGCCACCGGCACGGTGCGCGACGGCCGGCTGTACCTGCTCTCCCACTGGCAGGACAAGGTCGGCCGTGACGCGTTTGCAGGGCTGGAGGACGTCGAGCAGGTGGCGGCCTCCTGGCGATGGTTAAGCGGGGAACCGGACGAAGAGCCCAAGACGACGCCGTAAACCGCGCGACAACGGGGTTAAGCGCAGAGAACGCGGAGGACGCGGAGACGGGCAGGGGAAGGACCGCTTGGTAAAGAAGTCTTGAGTTAGCCGCCGCGTTAGGTAAGCCAACTTCACTGACACAGCTCGTCCGAGCGGCGCTACGAAACCACAACTCCGCGCAGGACGCGGACCGTGCTGCTCCCGGAGGCCGAGGAGACGCTGCCTCGACAGCTTGCGGACCCTCGGGACCACCTGCCGCCGGATCGGCGCCCGGGCCCGCACCGCCGGAGGCGTCGAGTCAATCAACACCGACTACGTCGAGGTACTCACCGACGCCACCGCCCCGAGCGCCCCCACACTCTCCAGCCAGACCACATGCCGCTCCGACACGACCCTCGCCGAGCAATCTGGCCGTCAGTCAGACTTGACCTAACCCCCCTTGTCTGCCAGCGTTAGGATTGACGACCCAATCCTGATCGGGTATAATGCGAGCATGAGAAAGGTCACGCTACGGGAGGTCTGAGAAAATGGGGCATTCGGAAAACATGGAGTTATCCGTCAAAGAAAGGCTGATGCTCTCCAACCAGTTCAAAATACTGGAAAAACTGTACCCGG
>CAZQEQ010000049.1:0-25520 GCA_964592385.1 uncultured candidatus Brocadiaceae bacterium
GGCGAAGCAAACGAGTTCTGGATTGGAGGATTGGGGAATGAAACGGGCATTCACGCTCATAGAGCTGCTCGTTGTTATCGCGATCATCGCCATCCTGGCGGCCATGTTGATGCCGGCCATCAGCGGCGCGCGCGGCGCGGCCCAGCGGGCCTCGTGCATGGCTAACCAGCGCGTCATGGGGCTGGACGTGGCACTGTACCGCAACGACAAGGGCGACATGTTTCCTGCCTGGGGCGTGGGCGTCGACAGCGACGCTGCCGGCACAATCCACGAGTGCTTCGACTCGAGCCTGAGTCTGGCGCTGCTGCTGCCGGGGTACGCCGAGTCGGACAGCGAGTTTGTCTGTCCAGGTACCGGCCACGGCGAGACCCACGGGATCAAGTGGAACGGCGAACCCACGACGACCGCCACTCCCGAGTCGTGCGGGCTGACCTCCACGTTCACTTCGTACGTCAGTGAGCAAAGGGACCCCGACTACCTGATCGACGGCCAAATCATCAAGAACCCCGGCGTCACGCGCGCCGTCGCGGCAGACGGCCCGGACATGGAGGGCTTGATGAACTACTTCTACGACTTCGGCACGGCCCGCCAGGCGGAATACGAAAACCGAGCGACGCTTGATAAGTACGGCAGTCGCAGGCACTGGTTCCTTCAGCAGGCGAACCACGGCGCCGATGGCGTCATCACGTTGTTCTACGACAGCCACGTCGAGTGTCTGCAGTTCATGACGGAAGACAACGAGATGTGGGAGAACAACTCCTCCAGCAAGGACGACCGGTACGGGCGCTGTGCGAACGTTCACGTCTCACCGTATGCGAATGACGAGAACGGCGCGGGCAGTGACCCGGACATCTACACTTACCCCGGCCCTGACGGCAACTGGATGTGCGATGCCAACGGCCAGAAGCCCGGCGAGTGCAAGGTCGGCAACTCCGAGGTCAGGGACAGGGATATAGACAGCAGCAGGATCAACTGCAACTATAACGGTGACGAGAAGTGGTTCTGGCCCGGCGTTGACGGCGAGTCCGGCGGTGTCCCGGTTGATGCGTGGGACCGCGAGGTTCTCGGCTGCGCCGGCTGGACGGAGGAGATGGGCAGCACCACCATGGACCTCCACGGTCTCGACGAGTGCGCGAACCGGGAGGATTCAGACTGCTGGTTCCTGGACTGGCTCGAGAACGGCAAAATCAAGGTATACTCTGGCTGCGAGTGGCAGTAACTCAACCTTACAAGAGCCAGGAGAGGTCGGCCACCGGCCGGCCTCTCTTTTTTTTGCCTCCAGCCGCCGAGAGACGGAATGCGGAACGACAACAAGGCAGTAAGCAAGAGGCACACAGCACTCAGCGGTTTCACTCCCCTCACCCATCCCCCTCCCAGGGGGAGAGGGGTTTCGGCAGCGTAGCCGCCCCGTGAAACGGATCCAGGGCGTGTGCCCCCTCCCTCCGGGAGGGGGACAAGGGGGAGGGAAAGCCGCCCCCTGCCCGAGAGGGGCGATCCGCAAGGCCCGGGACCAGTACCACCTTGCGCTCGAGGACGCCTCCGCGGGCAAGGGTCCGTGAAAGCGGAGCACGCCTCAATCGCCGTAGCCCGACTGCTTGCCGGTCACGCTCTCCAGGGCGATCCGCAGGACCAACACCTTCTTGATCGCCTCGGGCGAGTACGGCCCCGGCTCCCCGCCGTAGTGGCGCATGACGGCGTCCAGGCCCCTGCGCTTGCCTTCGTCGTCCTCGACGACCTCCGCGCGCCCCAGCCCGATGACGCTGCGGTAGCGGGCCGTGGACCGGCACGCGTCGTCTGAGACCTCGACGTGCACGTCGCTCTCGAACTGGACGCAGACGCGGCCGTCGGCGCGGATCAAGTCGAGCTTCATCCCCTCCGGCGCGGAGTGGACGTAGATGCTGCCGTCCTCGTAGCCGAACGTCACGGGCACGACGTAGGGCCGTCCGTCGGCGCACAGGCCCAGGTGGCAGACCTCGGCGCGGCGGATGACGTCCTCTACCGCCTGTCTGTCGGTGATCTCTTTATCAGGGCGCCGCACTGTCCTGCCCTCCTCGTTCGGTGCGCGCCGAGCGCGCGGCTTCGACGGCCAGGGAATCGGCGCGCCGGTTCTGCGCGCGCGGGACGTGCCGGACGCGCCAATCGCGGAACCGCGCCAGCAGGCCCGTCACCTGCGCGTGGAGCGGCTGAAGCCCGGCGCTCTTGACGCCGTAGTCGCCCGTAACCTGCTTGACCAGCAACTCGCTGTCGGTGCGAACCTCGATCTCCTCGACGCCGAGTTCCAGGGCCTTCGTGAGCCCCTCGGTCACCGCCCGGTACTCGGCCACGTTGTTGGTCGCCTTGCCGATGGGTCTGCCCCACGCCAGGACCTCGCGCCCGTCCTCGGTGGCCAGCACCACGCCGATGCCGGCGGGCCCGGGGTTGCCGCTGGAGGCGCCGTCGCAGCAAAGGACCGCGTGGCCGCCCGCCACCTCGGCGGCCAGGTCCTCTTGCGGCTGCGGGCCGAAGCTGTCCCTGAGTTCCTGGAAGAACTCGTCCACCTGCCGCCTGTCGGCCTGCGGGAGGATAGCGTAAAGGCGGTCCCACTGGATCGCTTCGTAGATGGCCTTCAGCAGCTTGGACTTGTCCACGGTCATTCCCTCTCGAAGCGATAGCGACGGGGCCCGAAGTCGAACGCGCCGGGACTGCTGCCGTCGAAGACGTCGGGCGCGAGGCCGGTCCGGGACTCGTATTCGGCGGCGACGCCGTGAACGGCTTCCTCGGCGTCGGCTTCCGCCAGAACGGCCACGGTGCCGCCCGAGCCTCCTCCGGTGACCTTGGCGCCGTAGAGGCCGCTCTCCGCGCCGCGCTGCCGGACGAGCCGCACCAGCAGGTCGGTCTCCTCGCACCCGAGGCCGGCGTTCCAACTGTAGGACCAGTGGCTGGCGTACATCAGTCCGCCCGCTTCGACCAGTGCGGTGCGGTCGCCACGGCGGGCGCGGCCCATGCACTCGATGAACCTGACCACCCGCTGGTTCTCGAATACGGGGTGGTCGGCGCCGGCGCGGACGCGGTACGTGGCGCCGGGGTCCACCGTCGTGACGGGGTCGGTGGTCGCGCCGTAGGCGTCCAGGAACTGCCGCCCGGTCATCTGCTCCGGCAGCAGGCGGCGGTAGTCGGACAGGTATTCCTGCGGGGGAAGGTTGCACAGATAACCGTCGCGTTCGGCGATGGTTTGGCCTCGCAGCTCCTTTTCCCGCAGGATGACTTTGAGGCCCATGAAGGCGCTGACGCGGGCGGCGGCGTAAGCCGCGCCGCCGACGCGGTGCTCGACGCGGCTGCTCAGCCCGAGGACCTTCACGCCTTCGGGCAGCTCGTGCTGGCCCAGCAACTCGCACGGCTGGCAGCGCAGCGCCAGCAGCTTGCCGGCTTCGCCGAGCGCACAGGTGACCTGGTCCATGATACCGCACGGCGCGCCGACGACCTTGTTCTCGACGCTCTGCGCCATCGCGGCGAAGCGCGGCCCGGGAATCTCCAGGCCGAAGTGCGCGGCCAGGGCGTACATGGACGCGACCTCGACCGCGGCGCTGCTGGCGACGCCCACGCCGATGGGCACGTCGCTCCAGACCAGGAAGGTGCCGCCAAAGGCGAAGCGATGGCCGGCCTCCCTTTCCAACACGGGCACGGCGCCCAGCACGTAGGCCGCCCAGGCCGTGCCCGGGTTCGCGGTCAGGAGGGCGTTGAGTTCCTCATAGGACTTGCTGCCCCCGTCAGGGCCGCGCATGGCCGACAGGTCGGCGGTCGCTTCGGCGGGCGTGCCGGCCGCTTCCATGGCGGCGCTGTAAGCCCGGAGGGTAGTCCCCTCGCCGGGCTGGAAGGCCACCACGGCGGCCCGGCGCAGCGGCGCCTCGAAGACGACCGAGCCGCTGTAGTCGGCTATGCCGCCCATGCAGTCCATGCGGGCCGGGCCGCGCGCGACCGTGATGGGCCGGTCGGGCTCGAACAGGTCGGGGCCTTTGAGGGCCAGGCATTGCTCGAAATCCCTCAGCAGCGCCCCGTCGGCGTCGCCGCCATCTTCCCTTACCAGTCTCACGTTCGGTCCCGCTCCCGCCGCGCGCGTGGCGGCCTATGGTCGCGCCTGCCCGAGAAGGCCCTTCTCGGCGAAGCTGAAGTATTCGCTCTGGCCGACGATGACGTGGTCAATTACCTGGATGCCGACCAGGTCCCCCACCTCGCAGAGCCTGGCGGTCAGCCTGCGATCCTGCGGGCTGGGTTCCGGGTTCCCGCTGGGGTGGTTGTGCACGAAGATGACTCTGGCGGCGCTCTCCGCGATGGCCGTCCTGAATACCTCGCGGGGGTGCACGACGTTCTCGCTCAGCGAGCCCACGGCCACCCGTTCCTCCCGGATGAGGCGGTTCTTGATGTCGAGCATCAGGCTGTAGAAATGCTCTTTCTTGAGGCCGGCCAGCTTCTCGCGCATGTATCGGGAAACCTGCTCGCTGCCGGCGATGACGGTGCCCGCCGGGAGCTTCTCCGATGCGTAGCGCCGCGCGATGGCGAGGGCCGCCTTGATGCGCGCCGCCTTGGCCGGGCCGATGCCGTGGACGCGCGTCAGCTCGCCCACCGCGCACCGGGCCATCCGGCGGAACGTGCCGAAGGCGCTCACCAGGCGCCGGGCCAGGTCGAGGGCCGTCTCCTTCTGCGAGCCGCCCCCGATGATGATCGCCAGCAGCTCGACGTCGCTGAGGCGTTCCTCGCCGGCCTCGATCAGCCTCTCGCGGGGCCGTTCCGTCTCCGGCAGGTCCTTGATCGTCACCCGGCGGCCCGGGTAGTCGCAGTACTGCCGGACCGGGCATTCGGCGCAGAGGGGGACAGAACCACAGAGCGCGTCGGGGTTCTCGCCGGAGCAGAAACCCAGCAGGTCGGCCCGGACCTCGTCCGGGGCGGCGCCGGTCGCGGCGGCCATGCGGTCAATGACGCCGTCCACCGCTTCCTGCGCGCGTCGCGCGGACCAGCTCTTCGGAAAGGCCCCGAGCCGGCGGCAGAACTCGGCCAGCTCACCCCCGCCCGAGCCGGCGGCAGCGGGCTCGGCCGCCCGCCAGCGTCCGCGAAGGACGCGATATATCTTGCCGTAGGGCTTCGCGGCAAGGTCTGCGGAGCGCGGGGACATTCATTCTTTCCTGAACGCTCTGACGGCGCTGAGCGGCTGCCGGTCGAGGTCGATGATGTCCCAACCGGGACGCTCGGCGGGCTGGAACGCCTCCGTCGGGATCGGCTTGTTCAGCTTCGGCCCGCCCAGCCGCAGGGCCACCTCCGTGCCGGACAGGGGCCGCGTCACGCTGAACCGATGGGCGAAGAGCTTTCGCCCGACCTGCCGGTAGTCGTCCAGGCGCACTTCGGTCACGATCCGGCCGAGGGCATCATAGCGGCGGATGGCACTGACGACAAGCTTACGCCTATCCACCAGCACCTGCGCATAGGGCCCGCCGAGCACCTCCACGTCGAACCGGTAATGGCGGTCCTCGACGTGCATCGTGGTGCCGGGCCACCGAAGCCCGAGTCCCTCGATACCCGTCAGCAGCCGCTGCGCCTCGCCCGGGCGCACGAGGTAGGGGATCTTGCCGTACGCCTGGGAGCTGCCGGTTGCCACCTCCCGCGTCTCGGGGAGCGCCAGCCAGAAGCTGTCCCCGCGCGCCTTGAGCGAGAAGATCTGCCGGCCGACCTTTTCCGCGCTGATCCACAGGCCGGGCAACTCGCGGTCGAACGCAATGTGCCCGGTCAGAGTCGGCGTTCGTTCTCGCCCCCCGTCGGCGGAGACGGTCACGACCAGGGACATGTCAGTGTCCACCAGGGAGCGGAAGCTGCCCGAGTGGGTTTCGAGGGCGTGCAGCACCTCCGCCTGGCTCAAAGGGGGCGGCATGGGGCTGAAGATGGCGCAGCCTGAGCACGCAGCGATCGCGCACAGAAGGGACACGGACATCGCGCGAGACGCGGACGGGGCGTTCTGTCTGTTTGCCGGTAGGGGCATCGGGGTCTCACGCCTGCGGCCGGCCTCTCGCGCCGGGCTAGCTCACGGGGCTTGCGAACTGTAGCTGCGGGTTCTTGCGCCGATATATTTCGGCGATCCTTCTCGGGAAGGACTCTTTGTCGTCCAGCCCCGCCAGGAATCGCTCGATGAGGTCGGGATCGAACTGCGTCCCACTGCATCTCTTGAGTTCCGCAACCACTTCGGGGTGGCCGAGCGCTTTGCGGTACGGCCGGTCCGCAGCCATCGAATCGAAGGCATCCGCCAGGCCCAAGACGCGCGCGGCCAGGGGGATGTCCTCCCCCGCGATTCCCTCGGGGTACCCTTTGCCGTCCCATCGCTCGTGATGATGGCGCACGGCGTCGGCTATGGGCTCCGCGTTTTCGATGTCCCTCAGGATCCTCGCCCCGGCTGCGGGATGCTGCTGGATGGTGGTGTACTCGGAGTCCGTGAGCCTGGCCGGTTTCTGGAGGATGGCCGGCTCGACGCCCAGCTTGCCCACGTCGTGCAGCAGCCCGGCCAGCTCGATTGTCCGTCGCTCCACCTTGTCCAACTCGTAGAGTTCTGCCAGCAGCAGAGACATGGCCGTGACGCGTTCGCTGTGGCCGTAAGTGTACTCGTCCTTCACCTCAACCAGGTTTATGACGGTGCGCATGACGTCGCGGAACAGGGACTCGATCTGCTGGGTCAACTGTGCCCTGCGAATAGCCACGGCCGCCTGATTGGCAATCGCCGAGAGGACCTTCAGGTCCCGTTTGGAGAACTGCTCCGGGCTCTGGATCCGGTCCACGTAGATCACGCCGAGAGCCCCCTCCGTATCGCACATGGGCACGCACATGATGCTCTGTATCTGCTGGCTGACGATGCTCTCGCTGATGTCATACTGGCTGGTCGGATCGGTCAGCAGCAGACAGCAGCGGTCATTATATGCCTCTGAAATAATGCTGCGGCTAAACGTATTGCGCGCGTGCCGGGGCACAGTATCCTTGTTCCGGCTGACCAGGGGCATCAGGACGCCGTTCATCGTCTTCGCCGCAATCAGGTACCCCCTGTCGGCAGTCGTCACGTGCATGACGCTGTCCATTAAGGATTCCAACAGGCGGTCCAGGTGATGCTCGGCGTTGATCTTGTTTATGACTTCGTAAACGGCGGCCAGGTCCCGCTCCACCGCTTCCGCGAGGGGCATCCCCATGGACATTTCCATCAGGATGGACGAGGGGCTCTGGGCCACGACCGGCTCCCGGACCTCTGTGTGGAAGACCGACTCCCGGTCCCCGTCCACCTTGATGATGCTCGAATCCTCCGAAATCCCGCTCTCCAACTCGAAGCGGAACTCGGTGCTGCCAACGCTTATGCGGTCGTGATGGAACAGGATGGCCCGTTCGATACGTCGGTCATTGACCCATGTGCCGTTCTTGCTCTCCAGGTCCTCTACGCTGTAGAAGCCCTTCTCGAAGGCAATGCGGCAGTGCGTGCGGGACACCTTGTCCTGCAGAAGTTGCACGTCCGCGGACGCCGACCGGCCGAGGACCGCCGGCTTATCTGGCGCAAGGCTCACGGGGTCCATGCCCTCTGCGCCCGCGATCGGGACCAGCTTCGCTTTCATCGGGTTCGCACTCGCAGATACATGGTCTGTCTGGAAAGGGTGGTTCCACCCGAACGGACTCCCTGACCATTATAGCCAACTCCAGATAGGGCACGCAACGAATAACTGCCCGGAGCCGCGCTTGACGCGCGGGTGGCGGCTGGTACAATGCGGTCCAATGCGGGTGGGCGTCTTTCGAGTGCGGCCCGGCAAGGAGGTGTGGCATGAGAGCTGTCTGGCAAGCTAAGATCTCCGTGTCACGCCCGGGACCGGACCACGCCTGACGCGCAGGACCCGTAGCAGCGAAGGACACTGGCCGTTCCCGAAGGGGCGGCCCGTTGCGTTTGCACTCGAGCCGCGGGCGTGGCCGGCGTCCGGCGGCTTTTTTTCGCACGGCGCGGGACCCCGTTGAAGTCCATCGCTGCCGGTTCCTTGCCTGCGTTGGAGAATGACGATGCCTTCGAACAACACGGACTTACGCGAACTGCTGCACAACGACGATTTCCCGCTGTCGTCCCGGTACGAGCCGCAGTGGGTCCTGGAGAACCAGATGGGGCCCAACGCCCTCTGGCTGGCCGAATGGCTCTGCGCCGAGATGGACCTGGAGCCGGGCATGCGCGTCCTGGACATGGGGTGCGGAAAGGCGGTGACTTCGGTCTTCCTCGCCCGCGAGTTCGGCGTCCAGGTCTGGGCCAACGACCTGTGGATCAGCGCGACCGAGAACTGGCAGCGCGTCCGAGAGGCCGGCCTGGACGGGGCGGTCTTCCCCATCCACGCCGAGGCGCACGCACTGCCCTACGCCGACGAGTTCTTCGACGCCGTCGTCAGCCTGGACAGCTACCACTACTTCGGGACCGACGACATGTACCTGCGGGAGTTCATCCGGTTCCTGCGACCCGGCGGGCAGATCGGGATCGTCGTGCCCGGCCTCATGCGGGAGTTCGAGGGCGGCGTGCCCGAGCACCTGACCCGCACGCAGCCGAGCGGCGGCCGCTTCTGGGACCCCAGCGCGTGTTTCACCTTCCACACCGTCGAATGGTGGCGGAAACACTGGGAACAGACGGAGCTTGTGACGGTGGAACGGGCGGACATGATGCCCGAGGGCTGGCGCGACTGGCTCCGGTTCGAGCAGGCCAAGGACGCCGCAGGCATGGGCGGCTGCGAGGAGGAACTCCTCGCGGTGCAGGCGGACCAGGGGCGTTACCTCGGCTTCGTGCGACTCGTGGCCAGAAGGAAGGCCGTTGAAGGCACCCAATAGGGTGTCACCCCTGGAGGGACGGGCGGGATGTCCAGACCAATCATCGCCGTCACGGCAGGCAGGCACAGCGTGGGGAAGCGGCCGAGCGAATCGCAGGACGCCAGCGTCGGCAGCGGCGTCCAGTACGTGGACGCCGTCCTGCTGTCCGGCGGGGCACCGGTCCTGCTGCCGCCAACGGACGACAGGGAGGCCATCGCCGCGGTGATCTGCCGCGTGGACGCGCTGCTCCTGAGCGGCGGCGGGGACGTCGACCCGCTCTCCTACGGCGAGGAGCCACATCCCACCTGCGCGCGCCAGGACCCGGTCCGTGACCGCATGGAGTTCGAGGCCGTCCGGCTGGCAATGGGGGCCAGGTTGCCGATCCTGGGCATCTGCCGGGGCATCCAGGTGCTGAACGTCGCTCTGGGCGGGACGCTCATCCAGGACGTCCCCTCGCAGGTGTCGGGCGCGGTGGAGCACGCCCCCAAGAAGGTCCACGCGATCGCCATTGAGCCCGGATCGCTTCTGGCTCGGGTCCTGGGCACAAGAGCCCTGGAGGTCAACAGCCGGCACCACCAGGCCGTCAAGGACGTGGCCGCGGGACTGCGGGTCAACGCGCGCGGCCCGGACGGGGTGATCGAGGGCCTGGAGGCCGACGACGGCCGGCCGATCCTGGCCGTCCAGTGTCACCCCGAGACGGTGGCCGCGCAATACCCCATATTTCAGAAGATCTTCGACTGGATCGTGGCCGAAGCCATCGGGCGCCCCCGCTCGTGACGCGGCCGGCGCACATCCTCTTGAACGGACGACCGCGCGGCAATGGCAGACGCCCAACCATATGGCGAAGACGTGGCGCGGGTCTATGACCTGATCGTTTACGGCCGCGCCGACGCCGAGGCGGACGAGGACGAGACGGCCTTCCTGCGCTGGGCCTTCGAGTGCACCCGCCAATTCAAGGTGAGGCATGGCCTCGACGTCGGCTGCGGCACCGGCCCGCACCTGATCCCGCTCACCCGCGAGGGTCTCCGCGTCACCGGCGTGGACAGCAGCCCGGCCATGCTGGACGAGTGCCGCCGGAAGCTGCGCCGGCGCGGCCTGTCCGCTGAACTGCGGCGCGGGGACCTCGAGTCGCTCGGATACGAAGGGGAGTTCGACGCCGCCCTCTGCATGGGCTCGGTGCTCTGTTACCTGCTCGACGCGGAGCGGATCATCGCCGCCTTGCGCGGCCTGCGGCGCGCCCTGCGGCCGGGCGGACTGCTGGTCGTGGAAAACGACAACTTCGCCGGCAGGGACTGGGACGCCACGGAGGACGCCCAGTCTTCCAGTGCGTCCGGCGGGGGCCTGGCAATCGAGTGGCGGATACGCCACTGGCGGGAGGAGGGCGCGCCCGTCCTGCACATCCGGGACAGCGTCACCGTCCGCGAGGCCGGGAAGGAGCGCCAGTTCGAGACCGAGGAGACGCTGCGGGTGGCGGACCCCGAAGAAATGAAGCTCTGGCTCGAAGAGGCCGGATTCGAGCGCGTCCGCTTCTACGCGGACTTCGACCCACTGCGGGAGGGCGCAGCCGACGGGGAGCACCTGGCCTGGCTGGCCCTGCGCGGCGGACCGTAGCCGGCAGGCCGTTCCTTGGCTCCGGCGCGGCGCGCGGCTATAATCGCGTCTGTCATCCTGCGATAACATCCGCCAATCCACACGAAAGGAATCCACATGGCATTTGAGGATGCAGCAAGAGCAAACATGGAGGCCCTGGCCGCGAACCGCTACCCGGGGCGCGGGATCGTCATCGGCCTGACCCCGGACGGCCGGCGGTGCGCGCAGATCTACTGGATCATGGGCCGCAGCGAGAACAGCCGCAATCGCGTCTTCGTCGCCGAGGGGGACGTCGTCCGCACCCGCCCCTACGACGAATCGAAGGTCGAAGACCCCTCGCTGATCATCTACAACTGCACCCGCTCCCTGCGCCGCAGCCACATTGTCTCCAACGGCGACCAGACCGACACGGTCTTCAAGGCGCTGGCGGGCGGCGGGACGTTCGAGGAGGCCCTTCTCACCCGCACGTTCGAGCCGGACGCGCCCAACTTCACCGCGCGCATTGCCGGCCTGGTGGACCTGGACGACGAGACCCAGGCCTACAAGCTCGCCATCATCAAGGCCCTTGGCAACGACGAGCGCCACTGCGCCCGGCAGTTCTTCAACTACCGGGCGGGCATCCCGGGCGTCGGTCACTGCGTGACCACCTACGCCGGAGACGGGAGCCCCCTGCCGGCCTTCGAGGGCGAGCCATACGTGGTCGAGATCCGGGACGACATTGCCGAGCTCGTCGATCTCTACTGGCGGACGCTCGACGAGGACAACAAGATATCGCTGCTGGTCAAGACGATTGACCTCAGAAGCGGCGCGACCGCGCTGGAGGTCATCAACAAGCACGGATGATCCCGCGCGGCCGGACCGATGGCGGACCAGCCCATGGGGAGTGAAGCGGGGACAGAACTGTTGCGTGTGGCGTCGGGGGCCCTGCCGCCGCCGGAGGCGGACCTGCTCGGGACGCTGCACCGGTTCACCGGGCGGCGCCTGGCGGCCGCCTGGGCGTGTCGCGGACGGCTGCTGGACGCCCTCGCGGCCGGCAACGCGGACGCCGCCGAGGCGGAGCTTCACGCCTTCCTGCGCGAGTCCTGGGAGGTGCTGGACGGCCTGGCCCGGGAAGTCAACCTCTGCATGGTGCACCTGTTCCCCGACGCCGGCCTCTATCCCCCCTTCGAGATGACGCGGCAGTGCACCTTCTACGTCGTGCGCAAGAAGCTGCACGAGCAACCCGACACGGCCGACCATCCGGTCAGCCGGCTGCTGTGGGAACGCACCCGTGAGGAGCCGGGCGAAGCGTATCGGCGGCTCAGCTTCCTGCACAACCTGAGCCTTTTCAGCACGGTCCCGCTCCTGCCCGGCGCCCTGCTCCCGGGCAGCGACGACGTGCCGGACGCCGTGCGCCCCCTGCTGAAACCCGCCACCGTCCCGAGGGCGGAAGCCGGCCAGACAACCGACGAGACTCTCCAGTGGCTGGCGGATCTGTGTTCAGCGGCCTATGCAATCCTCGCGGGCTCCCTGTCCGGAACGTAGATTTCACCACGGAGGCACGGAGGACACGCAGAACGGCAAGAGAAACCAGGGGAACCAGCGAGGCTGTGCTCAAAGGACTCTGCGCACTATGCCGTCCTTGAGCACAGAAACGTTGAAGTTGATGAGCAAGCCGACTCTCTTGCCGCTCAGACACAAGTACGTGAGCAACTGCGCCTCATGCACGGGCAGAACTGTGTCCACCGCCTTCAGCTCGATGACAACCTCGTCCTGTGCCAGGATGTCCACGCGACAGCCAGCGTCCAGCTTCACGCCCTTATACGTGACCGGCAGGTTCACCTGGCGCCTGAAATCCACTTTCCGCAACGCCAGTTCATGGCACAGACACTTCTCGTAGACGGACTCAATCAGCCCCGGCCCGAGCGCCTTGTGGACTTCGATAGCCGCGCCGATTACGGCTTCCGTGACCTGCTCTGCGAGCAATTCAGTCCTGCGCCGGCTCAGCCCATTGCCTTCCTCGGCTTCCTTGCCGTCGTTCCCCGCCATCATCCGTTCTCCGTGTCCTCCGTGTCTCCATGGTGAGATCCGTCATTCGATGATGCGGGGGACCTTGAAGCAGCCTTCTGCGGATTGGGGGGCGTTACGGAGGGCTTCTTCGCGCGGGAGGGATTGGCCGACCTGGTCCGGCTGGGCCGTCTGGCGTCCCTCGATGCCGTGCACCATTGGGTCCACGTCCGAGGTGTCCAACTCGTTGAGCTTCTCCATGTAGGCGAGGATGGCGTCGAGCTGCCCGGCGAACCTGTCCTTCTCCGCCTCGGTCAGGTCAAGGCGGGACAGGTGGGCGACGCGCTCGACTTCCGGGCGGGTGATGGGCATCTGGGCTGTGGTTCCCCCGGGCCTACTTGACGGCCTTGACCACCTTGCCCTGCTTGATGCAGCGGGCGCAAACGAGCATCCGCTTCGGGGCGCCGTTAACCAGCGCACGGACGCGCTGAAGGTTCGGCTTGAAGGTGCGGTTGCTCACGCCGGTGGTCTTCCGACCGACGCCGCCCAGGTGTTTCGCGCGGCCCCGGCGGGCGATGCTACGCCCGGACGTCGGCCCTTTGCCGCATATTTCGCAGACCCTTGCCATAAGGGCGTTCCTCTGTTCGCACTTGGGGAAGACCCCAATTGTATCACGTGGCCCCACGCCTTGCAAACGCCCGGGCGATTCGGTAATCTGGTGGGCTCTGAGCGCCCGCCTGCCTCCAGCGTCCGGAAGACCTCACATGCCTTCTCGCAAAGCCGCCAGCCAGGGCATGAGCGCCTCGGAAAGGCCCGTCTTCGGCTACTGCCCGCTCTTCGTCGGGCTCCGGTACCTGCGGAAGAAGAAGCTCGCCTACCTGGCGATCGTCGGCGTGGCGCTGAGCGTCGGCGTCATCATCGTCGTGATGAGCGTCTTCAGCGGCTTCCACCGGCAGTTCACCGCCGTGATCCGCGGCTACTTGAGCGACCTGACGATCCGGCCCGTCCGGGGCGGCATCTACGGGCTGGACCAGTGGCAACTGTGGCGGTGCCAGGTCCTGGACGCCTCGGAGCACATCCAGGGGGCCGCGCCGTTCATCGAGGGCGCCGGGCTCGTGCGCTGCACCGAGGGCGGCGCGATGTTCCACGCCTTCTTCCGCGGGGTTGACCCGGACCTGGAGGGCTCCGTCTCCGACTTGCCAGAGTACATGCGCCAGGGGCAGGTGGCCGACCTGGGCGCCGAGCACCCCCAGCCCGAAGGCGGGGCACTGAAGTCGTGCTTCGTCGGCAGCGAACTCCTTCCCTACACGCCGACGGACATCGAGTCGCGGCCGGTGGAGCTGGTCCTCGCGACCGCCACGCCCGACCTGCGCCTGGCCCTCGGCAAGTACGCCGTCAACGGCATCTTCCAGACCGGCAACTACGAATACGACAGCCGGTTCGTCATCCTCTCTGCGGACACGGTGACGGGACTGTTGGACACGCGCGGGGCCGTCAGCGGGCTGAGCGTGCGGCTGGACGACTATCAGAACGCGCCCGAGGCCATCGGCGACCTGGCCGACCGGCTCAGCCCGGGGGCCACCCTCGCCAGCCTCCGCGCTGGGACGGCGTCGGCCGCCCGGCTGGCTTTCAGCGGAGACGGGAACCGGCTGGCAGCGGCGCTCGACGACGGCCGAGTCGTCGTGTGGGACGTGCGGCAACCCGACGAGGCCCCGGGCGTCGCGGCGACGGGGCCTGTTGCCGCCGCCCTCGCGCTGGACTTCGACGGCGAATTGCTGGCGGTCGGCTGGCCGGACGGCACCGCCGCCGTGCTCCCCGTCGAGTCCGGCGGGCAGGTGTTCGCCGTGAGCGGACACGGCGGACCGGTCACCGCCGCCGCTTTTTCGCGGGACGGGTTCCTGCTCGCCCTCGGCTGGAGCACGGGCGACGTCGAGGTCCTGGACTCCGAGACCGGCGAGAGCGTCGCGACGGTCTCCCTGGGCGGCGGACAGATCAACGACGTGGATTTCGACCGCGACGGGGAACGCCTGGGCGCGGCGTGCGCCGAAAGCGGCGTCGCCGTGTGCGACGCGGAGTCCGGCGGACGCCTCCTGCAACTCGACGGCGCGACTGACGCACCGGCGACCGCCGTCGCGTTCAGCCCCGACGGCGAGGCGATCGTGACGGGTTACGGCAACGGCCAGATCGCGCTCTGGAACGCCGGCGGCGGCGAGCCGCTGGCGACGTGGTCGGCGGCGGCCGGGGCCGTCCGCGACGTGACGTTCGGCCGGGACAGCCGCACCGTCCTCAGCGCGGACGACGGCGGCCTGCGCGGCTGGCACCTCGGGTATGACCTGCTCGTGCCGGACCCGCGTCTCCTATTCGCCACAGACGCCCCGGCGGGAGGCGCGGTGGCGGCCGCCTTCCGCGCCGACGCCCAGCAGGCCGCCCTGCTCGGCGCCGACGGGGTGGTCTCGATCCAGCACTGCGGCGCGGGCTTCTACGTCCGAACCTGGGAAGACGAGCGCAGGACGCTGCTGGAGGCCGTGCAGATGGAGCGCTTCCTCCAGGGGCTAATCATGAGCCTGATCCTCGTCCTGGCGGAGTTCTTCATCTTCGCCATCGTCACGACGATGGTTTACGAAAAGCGGCGCGACATCGGCATCCTGAAGGCCGTCGGCTTCTCGCACGGGCAGATATGCCAGGTCTTCCTGACTTCCGGGCTGGCCATCGGGATACTGGGCGCACTTATCGGGGTGGGCGGCGGGCTGCTGTTCGCGGACAACATCAACGCTATCCGCGAGTTCATCAAGGCCCGGACACACTGGGACCCCTTCCCGCCCAACATCTACTACTTCACCGACATCCCCACCTACATCGGCTACCTGACGCCGCTGCTGACGGCGGGCGGGGCGATCCTGTGCAGCCTGGTCTTCAGCATCATCCCGGCCCTCCGCGCGGCGCGCGTGGACCCCGTCCAGACGCTCCACTTCGAATAGCGACGTCGGGGGACAGTCTGCAATCGAGCCCGACAGGAGAATCTGAGGAGATCATGGCAGAACGCAAGGACGTTTACCAGCCGGCGGGAATGGCGCGGGCCGACGTGGGGTCGGCGCGTGTCGCGCCGGAGAGCATACGGCTCGGCGAACCCACCAGCTTGACTATCGAGTACGCCGCCGGAGAGGCGGGGATCCGCAAGGGAGGCAGGATCAGCGTCTTCGTGCCGTACGGTTGGACGCCGCCGCAGGACGATGATCCGGCCGGGGCAGGTGCCATTTCCCTGAGCGCCAGCCGGCCCGGTGTCAACCTGAAGTTTCGCACGCACACCTGGCTGCCCGGCAAGTTCAACCAGGCATGGGGCGCCGAGAGCAGCAGGTTCCGCAACTTCTGGGTTATCGTCTCCGGCCGGGACCTGGAGCCCGGCGACACGGTCCGGATCGTCTGGGGCGACCGGTCGGCCGGCGGCCCGGGCATCTGGCCGTCCCCGCTTGAGGTAACCATCGAGCTGCCTGTCTGTGTCTGGACCGGCGACGGGCCGAGCATGTTCTTCTTCACCGAGACTGCTCCGAAGCTCACGGTGCGCGGCGGCCCGGCGGCGCGCCTGGCGGTCGCCGTCCCCAGCGTCCTGCGCCCCGGCGAGTCGGGCGACCTGCACGTGTCCGGCCGGGACGGCTATGGGGAGATCTCCAGCGGCCCGACGGAGCCGTTGACCTGGGGCGACGCCCCGCCCGCCGCAATGCCGGAGGACCGCAACGTTCTGCGCCTCGCCGGAGCGATCCGGTTCGAGCGGGATGGCGTCCACCGCGTCGCCGCCCGCGCCGGCGCCCTCGGGGGCACGAGCAATCCGGTCGAGGTCCGCCCGGACGGCCCGAGGCTGTTCTGGGGCGACCCGCACGTGCACACCGCCCTCTCGGACGGGTTGGGCACGATGGACGAGGCCTACGAGTACGCGCGGGAGAGCGCGGCGCTCGACTTCGCCGCCCTGGCCGACCACATGGACGCGGCCAGTGATGGCCCGGAGCGCTTCCGCCAGCTCCAGCAGGCCGCCGAGCGGTTCAACCGGCCGGGCGAGTTCGTCACGCTGCCGGGCTTCGAGGGCACCCGCGCGCCCGGCCAGGGCGACGTGAACCTCTACTTCCTGCATGAGGACGCGCCGATGCTATGGCGCGCCGAGGGTTACGAGAACCCACGCGACGTGTACGCCGCCTTCGAGCCGGACGACATCCTGGCCGTCCCCCACTCCCACATCGGCGTGAACTGGGACCAGGTGGACACGCGCTACTGCCGGCTCTACGAGGTTTATTCGGTCTGGGGGAACTCGGAATACTTCGGCTGCCCGCGCATGAACGTGGGGGCGCGGGACCCGGCGCACTTCCTCCGACACGGCCTCGGGCTCGGCCTGCGGCTTGGCATCATCGCGGGCGGCGACGACCACGCCGGCCACTCCGGCAACAGCCGATGGCTGCGGACGGCCGTCAGCTACCCGAACGGCCTGACGGCCGTCTACGCCGACGAGCTCACCCGCGAGGCGTTGTTCGGAGCGCTTCGGGCGCGGCGGGCCTATGCCACCACGGGCGCGCGCATCATCCTGCACTTCTCGGTCAACGGCCTCGACATGGGCGGGGAAGGGCCGGCCGCCGACCGGAGGACGCTCCGCGCGGACGTCCACGGCACCGATGCCGTCAAGGCGGTGACCGTGGTCAGGAACGGCCGCGAGGTGCACGAGATACGGCCCGGCGCAGCCGACGTGTCGCTGGAATGGGAAGATGACGAGCCCTTCGGGGCCGCGTCGGCGCGGGGCGAGCGATGCCCGACGCCGTTCATCTACTACTACGTCCGCGTCACGCAGGCCGACGGGCAGATGGCGTGGAGTTCGCCGGTCTGGTTCAGCGACGGCTGAAGCCGTACGCGGGCCAGCCTCAACCCGGCCCGAGGCAGGTCACGCGCCCGTCCGTGGTCACGACGAACGCCCGGCCGTCCGCCACGGCCAGGCCGTCCCAGCGCGGCACGCTCGCAACGGGCATCTTTGCGAGCGTGCTGCCGTTCGCCTTGGAAAGGATCCACAGTTCCCCGCTCTCTTCTTCCTCCGGCTGCACGGCGAGCAAGAGCTTGTCTGCGGTCGCGACAAGGGCGCGCATCAACAGTGAGGGATCGGCTCGGACTTCCCATCCCTGGCCGTCCTCTATGGGTGTGCCCTGTATCGTCAGCGTCCGCACCCAGGACCGGCCTTCCTCCGAGTTGAACTCGTAGTTCTCCATTGCCCCGTAGACGGTGCTGCCGTCCACGGCCAGAACCCCGTAAGTCGGGTCCTCCCACGCGTTCGAACTCCATGGTGAGCCTCTTTTACCGGCCTGTGCCGATCGCGGTTGCGCCCCAGCGCTCACACGCCCGTAGCCCCACTGTCTGCGCAGGATGTCTTCCCGGGCGACCGGGCCGTTCTTGAGGCAATCGGCCAAGAGCCCGAACGGCGCAAAAACGACTTCACCTGCTCCACGGGTGAGGGTCCCGTTCTCGGGGGTGAAGTGGACGCGGTGTCCGAGATGGATGCTGTTTTCTCCCCGGATCATGACGTCGTTGTTGCTCTCGCCGACGTTCCTGGCAACTGTCTTTCCCCATTTGACGCGTCCAGTCAGGGGATCGGCGGCGTAGTAGCGCAACCCGCCGTCCGCGTGGGTGTTGCGACCTGCGGCGAAGTAGAGCGTGCCGCCCGAAACCAGGACGCTGCCGGGCACCGGCCAGAGGGATTCGATCTGGCCGCGCACCGGGATGCCCCGGTCGGCTGGGGCGGCGCGCAGGCTCCACGCAAGCTGCCCGTCCGCTGCCCGCAGGCAATACACCCGCCCGTCGGCCGAGCCGAAGAGCACCAGTCCCCTGTGCACGGTCGGAGGCGAGTCAACGCGCGCCCCTGCCGTAAAGGACCACTTCTCCTGTCCCGAATCGGCGTCGAGCGCGACGACCCGGTGCTCGTCGGTGGACGAGACGAAGACCGTGCCTCCGGAAACCGTGAGGCTGGAGAGACGACCTTCAAGGTCCGCCGTCCACTGCAACGCGAGGTCCGACGGCAGTTCCGCCCCGGTACTGTTGCTGCGCTGCACGTCGTGCCTGAACGTGGGCCAATCCGCTTCTGCTGCGGATGCTTCCGTGGAACTGCCGTACGCGGGCCCCTTCAAAGGGGTGGGCTCCTGTGGCCCGTCCGTTGCCGGTGCTTCCGCGGCGTCGAGCGCCAGGAAGCCTCTCACCAGATTGAAGCACGTGCACCTGGTCGGGAAGGCGTACGTGAGTCCCTGGGCGACCATGAACCCCGTGTTGCAGTGTCCCCTCGCTGCCCACATCTCGTAGGTCTCGCCACCTGGGATGCGGACGAAATCGAAGCTCCCGGTCAGCAGGTATCGCGTTGAAGCGCGGTCCGGATAGCAGCGGTTGTAACCGACGTTGACCCTTCCCTTCTCGGCGCCCGTCGCCAGATCGAGCGCCACGTAGATGCCGTGTGAGATCAGCTCCGGGTCACGTGTCTTCACCCAGACGTCGTCGCCGATGGGGAATACGTCGGTCGGTATGCCCTTGTGGTCCACGACGCTGTACCGGTATTCCCACAGGCGACTGCCGTCCTCTGCGGAGAGTGCGTAGAGAATCCCCGGCTCAAAAGCGAATTCCATGCGGGAAGTGTTCGCCGCGAGGATTACGCCCTGGTGATACGAGAGGAGGCCCGGGGCATCCGTGAACTTCGAGGAGACGTGCTCCATATCCTGCTCGGCCCGCCACTGCTCCTGGCCGGTTCTGACGTCGCAGCAGACCAGGAAGAACGGCGCCTCCCGCCTCTCCTGGTGCAGGTAATAGATTCTCTGATCGCCGGTCAGCATCATGTCCGTCACGGTCAGCGGATTCTCCTTCTCCCAGAGCTTACTGCCCCCCTTTGCATCAAAGGCCCGAATCCCTTTGGCGCATTGAACCAGCAGGCCGTCCGTGACGACTATCTCCGAGAGTTCTTGGTCCCCCGAACCCTCGAACCTGAGCACCTCCGCGCCGGTCGCGGCGTCCAGCGCCACAAGGCCGCCCGGCCCGCCCATGTCCACGTACAGCCGCTCTCCGATTGCCACGAAGGAAGCGCCGTGCGGCAGCCTCTCGATCTCCCTGTCCCAGAGCAGCACGCCGCTGAACGCGTCGCGGCACATCATCCGGCTGTGCTCCTTCTGGGGACCATACCGCGCAACGTGATGCGCCCAGTACCAGTAGAAGTTCCTGCCCCTGGTCGAGCCGAAGGCAACATCATTCATCGAGTAGGGCCAGAACATGCCGGATATCCAGCGGAACCCCGTCGGCAACCCAAAGGCCGTGTCCTGCGAGACGGAGGTCCGCTCCGGGTCGTGCTCGAAATGCGTCCACTCATCCACGCCGGGCTGTGCGGGCTTGCGGACCTTCGTCCAGCCCTCGACCTTGCTTGATACCGCCCCCGGCACCGTGCCCTTGAGTCCCTTGACGAAGGCCGTCCCATAGGGGGCCAGCACGCGCATGATCTCATCGGCATCCGTCCCCCTGGCGCTGAGTGCCGCGTAGTCCTCGGCCACGATGAGATTGGCGATGCCGTCCGCGTAGGGAAGCTCCTTCATGTCGCAATGCGCCACCGCCACCGGCCCGTAGAGCCCCTGCGATTGAATATGCCGCCGGGCCTCCTCCAAAGAGGAGCGGTCCGAGGTGATCCCTTGGACGACGTGGGCGCCGTTGCGGCGGAGCGCCGCGGTGAGGTAGCCCGTGCCGCATTCCAGGTGCAGGCATAGGCCGCTGCGCACGCCGTCAGACGAGAAGAGCATCCTGGCCGTCGCGTCGGCCTGTTCCTCACGCGGGTCCGAGGCGCCGGCCGCTTCAACAAGCCCGACCCACGCCAACAGGCCCGCAGCGACCAGTAAGGCGTGCAGCCGCATCCCCAAGAGCCGTCCCTTCATCGTTCGCCTCCACCTGGACGCCGAGCGTTTCCCCTTCGACCCGCAAACGCTGCAGGCCTTTCAAGGGCTATGGTAGTCCGATGGCGCGGCCCGCGAAAGGGACGGCCCTACGCGCCACGGGTGATTTCTTTGAGGCGGGAGAAAAAGGCGCACTTGATGGGCGTATTGATGCCCCAGTTGACCGGCGGGGTCTGGTAGCCGCTCAGGTCCTCGAACCGTTCCTCCCGCCCGCGCACCGTCCAGTCCATCCGGTCCCGGTAGTCGCTGCCGTAGCCCTGGCAGTAGAAGCCCCAGGAGCAGCCCTCCGCGACGGCCGCCTCCAGGTTCTCGACGAAGACGCTGTCCTCGTTGACCACGATCGGGCAGGGGCGCCGCCTGAACTCGTCGCTCTCCTTCAGCCGCCGCAGCTTGGCGGCGAGGCCCTCCGGCGTCAGGCCGTTGCCGTGCGGCAGGTGGAAGTCCTCGACTTCGAGCCACCTTCCGACGGCGACCGAGTCGCCCCCGCCGGAGCTGGACGCCGCCGCCAGCCGCCGTCCGCCCAGCGTCACGGCCTGGACGATCCCGATGAACTCGTGGATGTCCCCCGGCTCCAGCGCGGGCCGCCGCCAGAACGGCGCGGACTCGTTCGCCACGTCCACCAGGATGTTCCGATGGCCGGTGCCCAGGAGCCAGTCCGTCACGCGCTCCGTGACGCTGCGCAGGACGGCGTCGTCGCGGATCCGCTGCACCTGCTTCCAGTAGAAGTAGTTGACGATGACGACCATGCCCGCTTCGTCGGCGGCCCGGAGCACGCGCAACAGGCGGTCGAGGTAGGGCTGCTTCAGCGATCCGTCCGGGCGGAAAGCGGAGTTGAGGTAGTTGTCGTAGACATCCGGTCGGAAGACGCCGCCGCCGCCCTGGAGCCCGACGGTCACGGCGAGCAAGCCGTGCGCGCGGTACTCGGGCAGGTGGGCGCAGAACTCGTCCGTGTTCCGGTCCGCGTCCCACTCGCCCGTGTCGGGGTAGCGCCAGAGGGGGCGTGTCTCGGGGCACTCGTCGTCGAAGATCGCCTGGACCATGCGCGAGTTGAAGAGCAGCCCCTCGACCGGGCGGCCGCGGTATTCCACGCCCTGGTAGGTCGGCCTTCCGTTGATGAGGAACCGCTCGCCGTGAATCGAGACCTCGGTCCCCATCAGGGCGCCTCCGCCCTCGCGATCTGGATGGTCAGGTCGGCGTCGCCGATGCGCACCGTCTTCGAGTCGCCCTCTGCCAGGACGGGTTCCATGCTGAGCGCGAGCGTCTCGGCCATGATGTAGTCGCGCCACCTCTCGACGGCGTCCCGCAGCTCGTCGCCCTCCGCGGCGCAGCGCAGGTGGATCCGATCCTCGATGTTCAGGTCCAGTTCCTTGCGGTACTGCTGGACGTGGCGGACCGTGTCGCGGGACAGGCCCTCGGCGCGCAGGTCCGGGGTGATTTCCGTGTCGAGGATGAGCGTGACGCCGCCCGCCTCGGCCGCCGCCAGGTGCTCGGCCATCTCCCTCCTGACCTGGACGTGCTCCGGGGCGATGCGGTGCTCGGCGCCGTCGAGCTCGAACGCCACCTCCCCGCCCGCTTGAACCGTCCGGGCGACCTCCGCCGGGTCGAGCGCCTTGACGGCCTCCGCCGCCCTGCCGGCGTCGGCCCTGAACCTTGGCCCGAGCGCGCTCATGTCCGGCACGATCCGGTAACTCACGATGTCGTCCGTGCTCTCCCTGATCGCCAGTTCCTTGACGTTCAGCTCCTCGAGCACCTGCTCCTCGAAGCGGCGTAGCGCGGCCGCCGCGTCGGCGCTGGACGTGACCGCGATGAGGCGCCGCAACGGCTGGCGGACGCGGATCTGCTCGGTCATGCGGACGCTGAGCACGGCGGAGACGGCCGAGGTCACCACGCCCATGTGCCGGCTGAGCTCCTCGTCTATCAGGTCCTGGTCCGGCTCCGGGTACGGGCAGAGGTGGACGCTCGGCGGGGCCGAATCGTCCCGCTCAGCGACCAGGTTACGGTACATCTCCTCGGTCAGGAACGGGATGACGGGCGCCAGCACCTTGCAGAGGGTCACGAGCACTTCGTGGAGGGTCTGGTAGGCGGCCAGCTTGTCCCGGTCGTCCTGGCCCTTCGCGCGCCAGAACCGCCGCCGGTTGCGCCGCACGTACCAGTTGGACAGGTCGTCGATGAACTTCTCGGCGCCGAAGATCAGCGCGGCGACGTCGTAGTCGGCCATGCGCTCGCCCGCCAGGCGCACCAGCAGTTGCAGGTCGCTCAGCAGCCAGCGGTCAATGTCCGGGCGCTCCGCGACGGACACGACGTCCGCGCCGAGTTCGAACCCGTCCAGGCGCGCGTAGTTGCAGAAGAAAGCGTAGGTGTTCCAGAGCGTGTTGAAGACGGCGCGGCGGAGCTGCTCGCCCACCGTGTAGCCGAAGTTCAGGTTGCTCAGCGGGTTCTGGCGGCAGAACATCCAACGCATCACGTCGCAGCCCATCTGCTCGGCCGCCTCGTCGAAGACGACGACGTTCCCGGTGGACTTGTGCATCTCCTCCCCGCGCTCGTCGCGCACCAGCGAGTGGCCGAGCAGCGTCCTGAACGGCGCGATGCCCTCCATCATCGTGCTCATGGCCAGCAGCGCGTAGAACCAGTTGCGGAACTGGCCGGGGAAGCACTCGACGACGAAGTCCGCCGGCGTCCACTCCGACCAGTAGTCGCGGTCCTCGGAGTAGCGGACGGTGGAGTACGGCACGATGCCGGCGTCGAGCCAGGGGTTGCCCACATCAGGGATGCGGCCCACGGGCGCGCCGCACCGGGCGCAGCGGATCTTGACGGCGTCGATCCACGGCCTGTGCGGGGAGTGCCCGTCGAACTGCTCCCATCCCTCGACGGCGCGTTCCTTCAGCTCCTCCCGGCTGCCGATCACGTCGAACCACCCGCAGTCGCACTGATAGACGGGCAGGGCCAGGCCCCAGTAGCGCTTCTTGGAGATCATCCAGTCGCGCATGTTGGTCAGCCAGTCCAACTCGCGCTCGAGCCCCCATTCGGGGATCCACATCACCTGGCGAGCCACCTTCATTATCTCGCCCCGCCAGGACATGTTGATGAACCACTCCTGCACGTTGCGGAACAGCAGCGCCGTGCCGCACCGCCAGCAGTGCGGGTAGCTGTGCGTGTAGGGCTCCTTCTTGTAGTAGTAGCCCTTGCGGCGCAGGTCGTCGCAGACGGCCTCGCTCACCTCCGCGGCGTGCCGGCCGGTCAGGTCGCCGTAGCCCTCCAGGAAGAGGCCCGACTCGTCAATCGGCGCGATCACCGGGAGGTCGAGCAGGACGCTCAAGTCGAAGTCCTCCTTGCCGCAGCCGGGCGCGACGTGGACGATGCCCGTGCCCTCGTCGCTGCTGACGAGGTCCCAGGTCACGACGCGATGGGCCTCGACGGCGGGGGCGGCGACGGCCAGCTCGTCGAACGGGCCGTCGTAGGTCCAGCCCTCCATCTCGGCGCCGGGGAGCGTGCCCAGCACCTCGAACTCGCCGCGCGACTTGAGTTCGTCCAGGCGCGACTCCGGCAGGTAATAGACCGCCCCGTCCTGCCTGACCCGCGCATACGCCAGGTCAGCGTGGACGGCGCAGGCGACGTTCGAGGTCAGCGTCCAGGGCGTGGTAGTCCAGACCAGCAGGTACTCCCCTTCCCTGCCCCGCAAGGGCATGCGCACGATGACCGAATCGTCGGTGACCTCCCTGTAGCCCTCGTGCATCTCGTGCTGGCTGATGCCCGTGCCGCAGCGGGGGCACCAGGGCATGCTGTCGCGGCCGCGATAGACCAGGCCGCGCTCGTGACACTTCTTGAGGAACCGCCAGATGGTGTAGTTGTTCTCGTCGGACATCGTGTAGTACGAGTCGTCCCAGTCCATCCAGTATCCGAGCCGGACGGATTGGTCGGTCTGGACGGCGGCGTACTTGCGCACGCGCTCCTTGCACTTCTCGACGAAGCGCTCAAGACCGTACTGCTCGATGTCGCGCTTGCTGCGGAAGCCGAGTTCCTTCTCGACCTCGACCTCGACCCAGAGCCCCTGGCAGTCGAAGCCGTTCTGGTAGCGCAGTTCGCAGCCCTTCATGGCATGGAAGCGCTGGTAGCAGTCCTTGTAGGTGCGGCCCCAGGCATGGTGGACGCCCATGGGGTTGTTGGCGGTGATGGGGCCGTCCAGGAAGGACCACTTCGGCCCGCCGGCGTTCTGCCGGCGCAACGCGTCGAAGGTGCCGGCCCGCTCCCAGAAACGGAGCATCCGGTGCTCAAGTTCCACGAAGGAAACCCGTGTGTCCACTTTCTCGAACAACACTGAACTCTCCCGACCGATCATCTGAGATCAAAGCAATCCATGCCGAACGCGCGGGTTCCGCTTGCAGGGATTGCAACGGGTAGAAGCCGCGCGCCGGCGGAATCGTAGCGCAAAGGCAAGCGTCGCCGCAAGCGCAGGGGCCGCTCAGGCTATGATCGCCTCGAGCGCGTCGGGGGAGACGCGCTCGATGAGCACCTCCTTGCGGCGGGAGTTGTGGCCCGACAGGACGCGGACGCAGGACCCGGGCAGGCCGAGCCGGTCGGCCAGCAGCTTGCAGACGGCGCGGTTGGCCTTGCCCTTCTCCGGCGGCGCGGTGACGGCCAGCTTCAGCCTGCCGCCGTGCTCCCCGTAGACGCGGTCCGCGCTCGCGCCGGGCTGCACGAGAACCGGCACGGTCAGGCCGTCAGCGCTCTGTTTCACGGGCAGCATGGGCGCACTCGAAGGGTTTGTTCCAGACGCCGTCATTGTAGCGCCCGGCAGGGAGGCCAATCAACCGGAGGGAGGCCCGTCACTCGGGCGGGCGTATCCTCAAGCGGCCGGGCTCAACTGTGACAATGGCGCCTGCAAAGAGTTCGTCACCGTACCGAGCCAGGACCGCCAGACACAGGCGCCCCTGCTGTCGGGCACCGCAGTCCACCAAGCGGACAATGCCACAATGCGGCCGGCCTCGCAGGACTGCCCATTCCCCGAAGTCCTTGTCCAACGTCACCAGGACTCGCCCCTCGCGATGGCTTCGGGCGAGGACCTCTTCGCCGCTAGGGCTGTCCGGCCAGTCTCCCGCCCACACGACATCATGTCCGGCTGCCTGGAGGCCGGAGTTACTCTCGAAAGTTGTTGATGGCTGGAGTTGAGCGTATCCTTCGGGGATT
>CAZQEQ010000050.1:0-25293 GCA_964592385.1 uncultured candidatus Brocadiaceae bacterium
AACCCTCGTACCGGACTCGGAAAGCACATTGCAAGGGTTTTTCAGACAGAGCCTACCCCGTTGCCGTCGGCTGGCCCCCAAAGAACCACCGATTCGACCTGGTGTCCGAAGACCTCCGGCACGTGGGGGAATACAAGAATTACTCGTGGACCAAGTCAGGCAACGTCCCGAGCGCTAAGATGGTCTTCGTGGACCGAGCCGTGTTCTGCCTATCCTTCCTTCCCGAGAGTATCCACCGCTTCGTGGTCTTGCGGAAGGACGTTCACCCCCGCCGGCACGAATCCCTTGCTGAGTACTACTTCCGCACTTACCGTCACCTGCTGGGCTCCGTTCTCACAATGGAGCGCGACCCGGTCGAAGCCGGGCGTGCTGACCCAGTTGCAGCCGTATGCGCCCATGTGCATCCCGGCGTCGTCGGCCAGGCAGAGCAATATGTTCGGCCGTTCCACTTCCCTCTCCTCCCTGTTCGCGCGTTGCAGTGCCCGGGGGCCGGGGCCGGGTTGCCGGCGGCGCTCCTGAGCGTTGCACGATGATACCGGACCGGCACGGGCGGTCAAGCGCGCGCCGCCCCGACCTGCGCTCCCGGTGCTCTCCCCCGCCTTCGCCTGCATGTGCTTTCACAGATGGAACTTAGGTCTTGAATGCCCGGCGGGGACCGTTACAATAAGCTTTCGTGTCGCGTTGGGGTTTATCGGACGACTCCTGGGTCGTATCCCAAGGGCGTGCCATGGTGCGCGATCGGGTTCCAGGTTATTGTCGGCGCATCTCACACGGCCAGAGCGGGCGCCACGCGCTGGCCGTCACGCTCATGGTGTGTCTGCCCGCCCTGCTGGGCCTTGCTGGCAATTCTGCCACAGCCGCAACCATCTACGGCTCGGACGACAGCAATCCGGCCATTCTCTATGCCATAGATACGTCCACGGGCGCGACGAGCGCCGTCGGGCTGTTGGGCTTCCGCACGTCTGCCATTGCCCAGAGCCCCAGGGACTTCGGCGTCTATCACGTCGACAAGACGAAGAACGGTTGGCTCACCCGATGGGACCCGGTGACCAAGACGAACACGAATATCGGTCATACGGGCGCCTTGGTCCCCCGCCTTATCAAGCTTGCATTCGACAGCACGGGCACGCTCTACGGAATGGGAGGGGACTACGACCGGCGCCTGTACCGGCTCGACACGACGACGGGCGTGGCCACCTTGGTCGGGACGGTGACTGGGATCGAGGGATCCTGGGGGGACATCGCCTTCGGGCCGGGCGACACGCTGTACCTGATTGACTACAGCTACGCCAGGCTTTACACCGTCAACATGGGGACGCTTGCCGCCACCTTTGTCGGGTGGCTGGGCTTCTACGAGCAAGCGGGGCTCGTCTATTCCGGCGGATACCTGTACAGCGCCGGGGACGAACTGGTGCGGGTGAACCCCGCAACGGGCGCGGGCATGCGGGTGGCATACCTCGGTCCGTCCATCACGGACCTGACGACTGCCAATCCCGTCTTCACCAGCGTGAACGTGAGCAAAGCGGCCGACCCGTCGGACGTCACGTCCGGCGATGTGGTCACGTACACCATAACGGTGACGAACACGGGCGCGGCCCAGGGCTACATCAGCCGTATCACCGACGTGCTGCCCGCCGGGTTCACCTACGTTATCGGCAGCACGACCGGCATCAGCACCGGTGATCCCTCCGTCAACGGGCAGATCCTGGAATGGAACGGGAGCTGGCTCGTGCCCATTGGCAGCGCCGTCGAGCTTACCTTCCAGGCGACCGCTGGGGGCGCCAGCGGGACGTACTACAACAACGTCACCGTGTGCGGGGACAACTTCAACGCCTTCTCCACCGGCGACACCGCGCCCGTCACCGTGGGCGCCCCGCTGATTGACCTTGCGAAAGAAGTGGACAAGTCCGAGGCCGTCCCGGGCGAGGAACTCATCTACTCCGTCCTTTACCGCAACCTCGGCGACAGCACGGCACACACCCTCTTCATAGTGGACACCATCCCCGCGCACACGTCGTACGTGCCTGGCAGCCTCAGGATAGGCGGCGCGGGATCCACGTACGCCACGGCCCAGGTTCTGACGGACGGACCGGGCGATGACGAGGGCGAGGCCAGCGGCAGCACCGTCACGTTCCGCATCGACCTGGTGTTGGCCGACGACGGTGTCCCCGATTCCGGAGACGACGAGGGGAAAGTGTACTTCAAGGTCGTAGTCCAGTGATGAAAGGAGTCCTGACATGAGAAGAAGCAGGCGAGTCGGCCCCGTGCCGGGTAGTCCTCTGGTCTTTGCTTTCCTGGTGCTGTGGCCTTCGTTGACCGTAATGGCGCAGCAGCCCGGAGAATCGTTCTCTCTACAGATGACGGTGGAGAAGCAAGTCACGGTGAACGAGGGCGGGAGCCCGGTCGTCAAGCGGGCGCCGCTGGCGGAGGCCCGCGTCGGCGACGTGCTTGTCTACACGGTCGCCTATGCGAACGAGGGGAGCGCCGAAGTGTCCGGCGCTTACGTGACGGTCCCCGTGCCCCCGGGCACGGCGTGCATGCCCGATAGCGCGGCGGGCGAAGGCTGCGAGGTGACATTCAGCACGGACGGCGGCGAAGCGTTCCAGAAGCCACCCGTGAAGTGCTCTACCACCCGTCCCGACGGGACCGTCGAAGAGCGGCCCGCCTCGCCGGAGGACCTCACGCACATACGGTGGCGCGCGCGCGGAGCGGTCGCCCCCGGTCAATCCCGGGACGTCACGTTTACGGTGCGCGTGCTCGAACAGAGGGACAAGCAGAAGATCGCCCTGGGAATGACGGCGGAGAAGGAAACCAGGCAACAGGTGGACGGAAAGTGGGTCGTGGTGAGGGCGCCGCTGGAGAAGGCCGGCCGGGGCGACACGATCTGCTACACGGTCGCGTACTCAAATGAAGGACTTGAGCCGGTCAAGGAGGTCACCGTCGTTGACCCTGTGCCTGCCGGCACGGTCTACGTACCGGCAAGCGCAATCGGCGAGGGGACGGAGATCACGTATAGCGTGGACGGAGGGCACCTGTACCAGTTGCCCCCTGTGATGCAGGTTGCGAGGGGACCCGATGGAACCCGAACGGAGAAGGAGGCGACGGCAGACCAGTACACGCACGTGAAGTGGGTGGTCCAGACGCCGGTGCTCCCCGGCGAATCAGGTCGGGTGAGCTTCAAGGTCAAGGTTCAGTGAGCGCCACGGCGGGCGCATGAAGGGATTGCGTTTCAGATGATTGTGGTGTGAGACTCTGGGGAGGGTCTGAAGATGTCGAGATGGATTGCAGTTGGTTTGCTGGTTCTCGCACTGGCCCTGGTCACGGCTCCCGTGGCCATGGCGGTGGGCACTGCTGCGGGCGAGGAGATCTCCAACATCGCCTACGGCGACTACGCGGACGCCAACGGCAACGCGTTGCCCAGGGTTTACTCGAACGAGGTCACGACGGAAGTCAGTCAGGTGGCCGGCGTGGACGTCACTCCGACCCCGCGCACCAAGACCGGAGTGCAGGGGACCAGCGTCGCCTACGGCGTCACGGTCACCAATACGGGGAACGGCGACGACACGTTCGACCTGACCACCGTCAACCCCGACGGCTGGCCCGTCACCATCTACCTGGACGACGACGGCGACGGCATGTGGGACGTCGTCGACGTCAACGGCGACGGCATACCGGACACGGGGGAGTTGACCGTCGTTTCGGACACGGGCGAACTCGGCGCCGACGAAGAGTTCTATGTCATCGTCGTGGTGGCCATCCCCGCCCTTACGCCGAACGATACGGAATCCCTCACGACTCTGACGGCAACGTCGCGGTTCGACGACGGGGTGACCGCCGACGGGGAGTACACCACCCGCTGTGAGGATGCGGTGCTGACAACGACGAAGTCGGTTGATCCGGCCACGGGCAACCAACCGGGCGACGTCGTCACTTTTGCCATAGAAGGCCACAATACGGGCAGTGCGGATGCACAGAACGTGGTCGTGACCGATGAGATGCCGGCCAACACGACCTACGTCCTGGGCAGCATTCGCGTCGGGCCGGTCGGCGGCACGTACGCCACGGCGACGCCCAAGACGGACGCCGACGACGGCGACGAGGGCGGCGGGCAGGAGTTCATCTACAACAGCGTCACCGACACGATCACCGCCATATGGGGCACAGCCCAGCCGGAGCCGGACGCGAGCGGCTCGGGCGTCATATACTTCCAGGTGGAGATCGACGCCGGTGTTTCCGCCGGCACAGTCATAACGAACACCGCAGCGGTCAACTACGACGTCGCCGGTGCGCCACAGCCGGAGACCGACTCCACGCCGGCTCACTTCAAAGTGGACAACCTGCCGGCGATACTTCTGGACCCGGACAGGGCCAGCAATGCCGACCCGGGCGACCAGGTCGTCTATGCCTTCACCGTCTACAACCAGGGGAACGATGAAGACACCATTGACCTGGATTACACGTCATCGGCAGGCTGGACCTGGACTTTCTGGGCGGACGTTGACGAAAACGGAGTGCCGAACACGGACGGCGATTACGAACTGGAGGATACGGACGGAGACGGAAAGATCGACACCGACGATCTGGACGAGGGCGAGAGCCTGCCGGTGCTGACCGTCGCGACCGTCCCTGCCGGAACCGCCGACGGCACGATCGACAGCACGACCGTTACCGGTTACTCCAGCGTCGATCCGACAGTGACCGACCCGGAGAACCTGACGACCACGGTCACCGCTCCGGTCCTATCCCTGGCCAAGGAGGTGGACCCGGTCGGCAACCAGCTGCCGGGCACGGAGCTGACCTACACCATCACAGTCACGAACACCGGCACCGGTGTCGCGACGAATATCGTGATCACGGACGCTATACCGGACTACACGACGTACGTGGACGAGTCCATCGAGACCGGCAGCGACCTGCTCAGCCTCGTGAGCCGGTCGGACTCGAACAACGGCGACGGCGCCCGCTATGACGCCGGTTCGGACGCGGTCATAGTGCCCGACGGTGGCACGCTGAGCCTGGGACCGAACGGGGAGCTGATCATACGCTTCAAGGTCACCATCGACTGACAGAACGCCTCAGTTTGGGACACTGCGCGAGATGAAACGACGCGTGGTGCCGGCGCTGAGGGGATTGATGTTCTGTCTGTCAATGGGCTTGCTGACGTGTTCAGCGGCCTTGGGACTGAGCCCCCCGCCCGGCACCGTAATCACAAATCGGGCCGAAGCCGAATACGCTGACGCCGTGGGCAATCCGATGCCCACTGCCAGCGGACAGGTGGAGACCGTGCTTGCCGAGGCCCCCGTGCTCAGGGTCCAGAAGCTCGCCAGTTCGGACCCTGTGGCGATGGGTGACCTTCTCACCTACACCATCGAGTATGAGAACACGGGCAACGCGGCTGCTGCGGACGTGACCGTCCGCGACGTGCTGCCAAGGCACGTCGAGTTCCAGAGCGCGTCTGCCGGTGGCATTCATACTCCTGACCCTCCCCAGGGTGGGACGGTCACGTGGGGCGTCGGCACGCTCGCATCCGATCAGGGCGGCTCGGTTACTGTGCTGGTCCGGGTCAGGACTCCCGACGACTATCCTCCGGGCGATCCTGACGCAATCCAGTCGGGCACTGTCCTGGAGAACACCGTGACGGCGACGTCGATCGGGGCCTCTGCAGAGGACTCGATCTCCACAACCGTGGGCGAATCGCCGGGCTTGAGAGTCTCCAAGTCCGGCACGCCCCACACCGTGCCGCCCGGCGGCACGGTGACGTATGTGATCGATTACGGCAATGTCGGCAACCGGGCGGCAAGCGACGTGCGCGTCCGCGACGAACTGCCGACCGGCACGGCTTACGTGCCCGGCTCCGCTACCGGCGACGCCATGCTCGAAGGCAGGACCGTCGTGTGGCATCTGGGGGACGTGCCCGTTGGCGCCGCAGGGCAGCTCAGCTTCCAGGTGACGGTCTCCCCCCTGGCCGGCGACGGTGAGATCGTCTCGAACCGCGCCACCATACTCAGCAGGGAGCAGGGACCGTTGCCCTCGAACCAGGTGGTGACGTACGTCACCACGGCATCGCTTCTGTCCATTGCCAAGGCGGACGAGCCGGACCCCGTTCGGGTCGGCGACGAGATCACCTATGCGCTGTCGCTCAGGAACGACGGTGCGATTCCTCTCACCAACGTCGTCGTGACCGACGCACTGCCGACGGGCACGGCCTTCGTCAGCGCCGACGCCGGGGGCGTCCTGGTCGGGGGCGAAGTGGAATGGCATCTCGGCGCTCTGGCCCCCGGCGAGGAGGCCGTCCTTCAGCTTGTGGTGCAGGTCCTGCCGCCGGCTCAGCCGGGCCAGGTGATCCTGAACACCTTCGTCGTCTCCAGCACGGAGTCCGCACCACGTTCCGTGTCGGCGGCCACCGAGGTCACATGCCGCACGCCCGGCCAGGTTGCGTTTATGGATGATTCGTGGAATCCCACCGGCGCCTATGGCATCGGTGACACTATCTGCGTTCAGGTGGCCGACGAGGACCGGAACCTGGACGACGGGACGGTCGAGACGGTGGAGGTGATTCTCGAATCGGAAGCCGGGGATACGGAGACGCTGCTCCTTGCAGAGACGGGCCCCGACACGGGAATCTTCCGCGGCTGCCTGCCGAGCACGGGCGGCATCTCGGCTGACGGCGACGGCGTGCTGCGTGTCGGGCAGGACACGGGCATCTCGGCAACGTACACCGACCCACTCGACAGCTTCTGCTTCCCCCCCCTGCCGCCTGTGACGGCCTTGATCGATCCCTTCGGCATCGTCTTTGATTCGGTCACGGGGGCGCCCATAGGCGGAGCAGTGGTGACGCTGATAGATGCTGCCACGGGTCTGCCTGCGGCCACCGGGCCTGATCCGAACCCTGTCACGACGGGCGCGGACGGGAAGTTCGCATTCCCCAGCGTGGCTGCCGGCAGCTATTACCTCGACGTGGCTGCCGGCGCCGACTATGCGTATCCGTCCGTCGTGCCGGACGGCGAGCTGCCCGCAGGCTACGTGATCGGGCTCGGGTCAAGGGGCGAGACATTCGCCCTGGTGCCCGGCATGCTGCCTCTCAACGTGGATGTGCCGGTTGATCCGCCTGCCGGCGAGTTCAGGGTGACGAAGGACGCGAACGTGGACGGAGCCGCCGTGGGAGACCTGGTGCGCTACACGGTCACCGTCAAGAACGCGGGCCCGTCGCCGGTTACCAGCGTCAGCGTCGTTGACACCATGCCTCACGGGGTGCAGTACGTCGAGGACTCGACACGGCTCGCCGGCAAGAAGTGGCCCGACCCCGCCCTCTCGGGCAAAAGGCCACTTGTCTGGCAGATCCCGGACGTGGACGGGGGGGAGTCGGTGGAGCTAGTCTATGACGCAATCGTCGGACCGGACAGCCAGAGGGGCGACGGCAAGAACACGGTCTTCGCGACCGGAAGGAGCGTGGGCAGGACGATCACGTCGAACACGGCGCGCTTCAGGCTGCGGGTGAACGGGGGCGTGTTCACCGAAAGAGGCACGATCATCGGCAAGGTCTTCATTGACCTGGACGGGGACGGGCTGCAGGGCACGGGCGAAGCGGGTGTGGCGGGAGTTGCGCTGTACCTGGAAGACGGCACGCGGGTCGTCACGGACATCGAGGGCAAGTTCTCCATCCCGGCGGTGAGGCCGGGCACGCACGTCCTGGAACTCGACAGGACCACCCTCCCCCTGGGGCTGGCGCCTGCACCGGTTTCCAACCGGTTCATGGGGGACGACGCCTCGCAGTTCGTGGACCTGGTGCGCGGCGGGCTGCTGAAGGCCAACTTCGCCGTTCTGAAGACAGAGCGGCCCGTCCACCTGGAAGATTCGGCCGGCGGCGCCGACAGTGCCGCAGCCGCAACGCCGCAGCCGGAAGCGGACGCTGAATCGACGCAGCAGGAAAGGCCGTCACAGCCGCTGGAGAAACGCATCAAGGAACTCAGCCCGGAGTTGGACTTCCTCAGCCCGCAGGACGGCGCGGTGGCGAGCCGCGGCCATGTGAACGTGCTGGTGAAGGCGCCGCTGGGCGACCGCGTGACCCTCCACGTCAATGATGAAGAGGTGCCCGGGGACAAGGTGGGACGCACGGTGACCAGCCAGCCCAACCGCGTGGCCGTGTACGAGTTCATCAGCGTGGAGCTTCCGCCCGGCCGGGAGAGCATCCTCCGGGCTGTCATGCACGACCAGTGGGGCAACGCGCGCGGCGAGAGAGAGGTGAAGGTGCGCGTCGAAGGTCCGCCGGCGCAGCTGCAGATAGAACCGACCTCGCGCGAGGTACCGGCCGACGGTTCCTCAACGACCACGGTAACGGTGCGCGTTCTGGACCGGAACGGCTTCCCTGCCACTGCGGTCGGGTCCGTCACGGTGGACGTGTCCGCCGGGAAAGTGCTCGATGAAGACATAGACCCGTTCGCCACGGGCCTTCAGCTTGCCTGCGAGGACGGAGTCGCCGGGTTCACGCTGCAGGCGCCCTGGCAGATGGAGAACGCGAGGATAACGGCGATCTGCGACGCAGTCGAGGCGGAGGAAGAGGTCTTCTTTGCGCCGCACCTGCGGCCCATGTTTGTCGTCGGCGCGGGCGAGGTCACGATAGGCAGCGGCCACACGAGCGGCGACTTCGGCCCGCTGGAAGACGAGGAATGGTTCGACGAAGGGACCTACGGCGAGGCCAGGGGGGCGTTCTTCCTGAAGGGCAAGGTGGGCGAGGATGTCCTCGTGACCGCTGCATATGATTCCGAGAAAGAGAAAGAAGACGAACTGTTCCGTGCCCGAGATACCGACACCGACTCCGAGGAGCGTTACCCCGTCTACGGCGACGAGAGCGAGGTGGGCTACGAGGCGATGTCGCGGGACGGGCTCTACGTCAGGGTGGACAAGGGCAAGTCCCACCTGCTCTACGGCGACTACTACACGAAACTGGATGACACGCGACTGGCGGCCTACAACCGAGCCTTCACGGGGGTTAAGACGGAGGTCGAAGGGGACAAGTTCCGCCTCGACGCGTTCGCAACTTACACCGACAGGGTGCAGGCCGTGGACAGCATCCGCGGCAAGGGCATCTCGGGTTACTACTTCCTGAGCGAGTCCCACGTGGTCGAGGGGAGCGAGATGGTGGTCATCGAGACCCGGGACCGCTGGCGGCCGGAACGCGTGCTGAGCCGGGAGAGCATGGCCAGGGAGACGGACTACGATATCGATTACGACACGGGAGGAATCCTGTTTAAGTCCGCCGTTCCCTCCCGCGACGAGGACCTGAATCCGGTCTTCATCGTCGTCAGCTATGAGACCGAAGACAGCGCCGAGAACCATTACACGTACGGCGGGCGCGCGGCCTACCGGCCGGCCGACTGGCTGGAGGTCGGCTGCACTCACGTGACGAAGGAGCAGGAGGCGGACGACTACCGGCTTCTGGGTGCGGACGCGAAGCTCGACCTTCCCGGCGCCACGACCGTGCGGGCGGAATGGGTCGAGAGCGAGGCCCTGTTCGAGATCGACAGCGTCCTGCAAGGGGTCAGAGACAACGGCTGGGCGGTGACCCTGACCAGCAACCCGTTCGACGGCTGCCAGTTCGAGGGCTACTACCAGAACATCGGGGACTCCTTCTGGAACCCCTCCGCCTTCGACGTCATGCGCGGCACGGAGAAGCACGGCGTCGCGTTCCAGTATGAACTGGCCCCGCAGCTCCAACTCACGGGCGATTACTTCGACGAAGCAGACACTCTGAACGAAAGCGAGTATCGCCACGCCAGCCTCGGCGTCGAGAGAACCTGGGGCGGGACCAAGGTGGCGTTCGAACTGGCCCGCGAGGCCTCTGATGACCAGTTTATACCTCCGGGCGGCCCGACGACGAGGTGGCCGTTCGACATCAGCGAGCAGACGCCGCACAGGGCGACCACCGTGGGCGTGTCCGTGGAGACGGAGCTTACTCCGAAGCTCTCCGTCAACGCGGGCCACAAACAGGACGTTCAGGGCGGCCGGCACAATCTGAGCAGCCTCGGCCTGGACTACCGGTTCGACGACCTCACGAAGCTCTACCTGCGCGAGGAGTACGCGCGATACGAAGAGAGATCGGAAAGCCGAACGGCCCTCGGCGTCGAGTCCCGCGTCGCGAAGAACACCGTCGTGTTCGACGAGTACAGGTTGCTGGGCAGCGTGAGCGGCTCGGCGACCCAGCAGGCCATCGGGCTGCGCAACAAGTTCATGTGGACGGAGGATGTCACGGGTAACGTCTCCCTCGAAAAAGTGAGCACGTTCCGCGGCGACGAAGACCAGGACGAACCGGACGGCCTCGCCGTGACGGCGGCGCTGGAATACCTCCCGTCGGATGACGTCAAACTCACGACGCACGGCGAGTACCTCCACAGCACCCTTGAGAGCATCCACTTGGCCGAGGCCGGCCTGACCTGCAAGCTGACCCCCGACTACTCCCTGCTGCTCAGGGAGCGGTTCTTTAACAACGACTTCGATGGCGGCGGGAGACATACCATCTCCCGCTCGCTGCTCGGGCTGGCCTACCGGCCCGTCGATCAGGACCGGTTCAACGCCCTGGCCAAGCTCGAGTTCAAGCACGAGAAGGACACCAGCGCCGAGCCGACCCTCTCCACGAACGCGTACATCGGTTCCGTCGAGGGCGTCTACCAGGCCGACCGGCGCCTGCAACTGATCGGCAAGTACGCAGGCAAGCTGGTCGTCGACGGCGATTCCGACAACTACACGGACCTGGTCTCCGGCAGGATCATCTATGACCTGAGCGACCGATTCGACGTGGGTGTCGAGTATCGGATGCTGACCAGCCACGGCGTCAACAGCCGCGCTCACGGAGGCTCCGCGGAGGTGGGTTATCGCCTGGCCCGGGACTTCTGGCTGTCCCTCGGCTACCGGTTCGACAAGTTCGACGCGGACCTGACGCAGGACGACTACTGGGGCAAAGGCCCATTCCTGCGACTCAGGATGAAGTTCTGACGTCCCTTCCCACCCGTGGCATACGGTGGCCTGGGCGGTGCGAAGTCACCCGTGCCGGCCCGACGGGGAGGAAAGCTAGTGGGCGGCCTGTTCCGCACCAACCTGCACTTCGTCGGTCAGCGATAGAGACGGCCGCGATCTGAGCGCGTCGGCGACGTCCAGAAGAGTGGGATCGGCGTAGACGTTCATCGTGAGGTCGAGGGACCAATGGCGCATTGCTGCTTGGGCCGTCCGCGGCGCCACCCCGTTCTTACTCAGGTGGGTGCCGAAGGTGTGCCGTAGCACGTGCAAGTCCACCGTCCGCCCGCGCTCGTCGCCCATGTCCTCATCCCACCCGACGTCAGAGCCGTCGGGGGCCAGCCCGGAGTAGTAGGCCCCGCCGACGAGGAACTGATGGAGGTGATAGTCCTCCCAGCCCATAGCCGCCTGGATGACGTGGTGGAGGCTCTCCAAGGAGAACGTGGCCGGCACCCGCACGCGGCGCCAGATGGGCGGCCGGGCACCTCGCAGCGTGATCTTGAGCTGGAAGATGGCCTTCTGGAGGTCGGCGGGCTCAGGTCCCTTCTCGGGGGCGGCTTTCTTGCGGGCGCTCACTGGTTGGCTCGCTCCTGTGAAACAGGTGACGTGAAGCAGTCTATCGCCAAAGCAACTGCGGCGCTGGGGGAGGGCGTTGCCCCCTCAGCGCCGCATGTAAACCTTGGCTACGACGCAGGACTTGGCGGGCTCGATCCGCCGACGGGTGCCCTGCCTCCCAAGGGAGGCCGATCACGCGTCCTACGCCGCGAGGTCTTCTTTTATAGTGGTAGCGGGGGCAGGATTCGAACCTGCGACCTTCAGGTTATGAGCCTGACGAGCTTCCTGACTGCTCCACCCCGCGTTCGCGATATTCCACTATAGCAGCGCCCAGGCCCACTGTCAAGCAAATGGGCGGCCCGGTGCCCCCTCCCGGCCAGCCGACAGCCGGCAGCGTGCCCCGCGTGGCCGTCCCCAGCCGGCCCAAGAACCTTGATTTTCCGGAACAGTCCCCTATGATAGTGCGTTGATCGTCGCGGGGTCGCCTGACGGGTCCCCGCGCCGCCATCCCGGCTGCGCCGGGCAGCGCGCAAGCCAGCAACGTGGAGAGACGCGGATGAGGATCGGCGTGGCCTACTACCCGGATTACTGGCCCGAGGAGCGCTGGCCCGAGGACGCCAGGCTGATGCGGGAGACCGGGATAGACCTGGTGCGCGTGGGGGAGTTCGCCTGGTCGCGGCTGGAGCCGCGGCGCGGCGAGTACGACATGGGCTGGCTGGACCGCGCTATCGGCGTCCTGGCAGGGGAGGGGCTGCAGGTGATCCTCTGCACGCCGACCGCTGCGCCGCCGACGTGGCTGTTCAACCGGCACCCGACGATGATGCCGGAGGACCAGGAGGGCAAGAAGTGGTTCACGGGCAGCCGGCGCCATGCGTGCGTCAACAACCGTCCCTACCGGCGGTATGTGCGGCGGATCGTCCGGGAGATGGCGAGGGTCTTCGGCAACAGGCCGCAAGTCTTTGGCTGGCAAATAGATAACGAGCTGGGCTGTCACGGCAGCGGGCGCTGCTATTGCGGGGATTGCGAGCAGTCCTTCCGGGAGTGGCTGAAGCGGCGCTACGGGACGATCGCGCGGCTGAACAAGCTGTGGGGGACCGCGTTCTGGAGCCAGGAGTTCGGGGACTGGCATCTGATCCCGGCGCCGCGCCGCACGCCCGCCGGCGCGCATCCGTCGCTGGCGCTGGACTACGAGCGTTTCACCTCGGCGTCCTACCGCGACTTCTTCGTCGAGCAGCGCGAACTGATCGAGGAGTACTCGGGCACGCAGAAGCCGATCACGACGAACTGCATGGGGATCGGCACGACGCAGATAAACCAGTTCGAGCTGGGCTCGGTGGTCGAGGTCGCCGCCTATGACAACTATCCGATCGCGGCGGAGAGGCTGAACGACACGGCGCTGCAGCTGGACCTGACCAGGTCGGCGAAGGGCCGGCCCTTCTGGGTGCTGGAGCAGCAGGCGGGCACGACGCTGATCCGCACGAACCACGGGCAGCCGCGGCCGGGACAGCTCAGGCTCTGGTCCTACCAGGCGGCGGCGCGCGGGGCGGAGCTGGTGAGCTACTTCCGCTGGCGCACGTGCCCGGCCGGCCAGGAGATGCACTGGTACGGTATGCTCGACGCCGACGGTTCGCTGAAGCGACGTTACGAGGAGCTGAAGCAGACCGTGGAGGAGTTGAAGGAACGGGCGCATCACTGGGAGGGAGCGCTGCCGGATGCCAAGGTCGGTCTGCTGCTGGACTACGATTGCCTGTGGGGGCTCGGGGCGGAGTCGATGGGCACGGACCTGGATTACCTGGGGCAGTTCTGCGCGTTTTACGGGCTGTTGAGGCGGCGCGGGCTGGCGGTTGACGTGCTCATGCCCAACCGGGAGACGGAGGGGTACCAACTGATCATCGCGCCGATGCAGGTGGTCGGCCGCCCTCGTCTGGCGCAGCGATGGGAGGAGTTCGTCGCCGGGGGAGGGACGCTGCTCGTGACGGCGCCGGCGGGCTACCGAACCGAACATAACACGTGGCTGGCGAAGTCGCCGCCGGGCCCGTATGCCGACGTGCTGGGCGTGGAGATGGAGGAGCACGACACGTTCATCGGAGACGGCGGAAGCCGGGTGGTCATGGGGGACGAGGAGTTCCCCGTGGAGGGTTACTGCGCAATCGTGGAGACGAAGGACGCGGAAGTGCTGGCGAAGTACGGCGCGAAGTTCGGCCAGCACTTCTACAGCGCGACGCCGGCCATCACGCGACGCGCCTGCGAGCAGGGGGCGGCGTACTTCCTGGCCGCGGTGTCCACGACCGAGCTGTACGACCGCGTAGTGGCGATGGCGCTGGCGAACGCGGGACTGGAGAGGCACCGCTGGAGTTCCGAGAGCGTTGAGGTCATTCCGCTGCGCGCGCCCGGCCGGCGCTCGCCGCTGACCTTCGTACTGAACCACGCCGAAGAGCCGCGCGCACTGGCCATACCGAACGGCGTGACGTACCGGGACGTGCTCACCAAGCGCGACTACTCCGGGACGCTGCCCCTGGACGAGTTCGGCGTCGTGCTGCTGGAGGGATGACGGGCCGCGCTTCATCCCGTTCCCGACCGCAGCCGGTCATGACGAACCACATCCCCTCTCAAACGGGCATTCAACGTGGCTGCGGGAGAGAGATTCGAGCGGCTGGTCGAGATCATGCGCGCGCTCCGGCGCGGCTGCCCCTGGGACCGCAGCCAGAGCCGCGAGACGCTGAGGGCCTTCCTGCTGGAAGAGACCTACGAGGTGCTGGCCGCCCTGGACGAGGGGCGCCACGACGAACTGCGCGAGGAGCTGGGCGACCTGCTGCTCCAGATCGTCTTCCACGCGGAGCTCGCGCAGGAGGAGGGCCTCTTCGACATCGAGGACGTGCTGGAGGGCATCAACGAGAAGCTGGTGCGGCGTCACCCACACGTTTTCGCCGACGCGCAGGCGGATACGCCGGGGGAAGTCGTCCGGCGCTGGGAGAACATCAAGACGCGCGTCGAGAACAAGGGGTCTTTCCTCAACGGCGTGCCTGCGGCGCTGCCGGCGTTGCTGCGCGCGGTACGCGTGCTGACAAAAGTGCGGCAGACGGGCGTGGACCCGCTGCCACCCGAGGAGGCGGGGGCCGAAGCGCAGGGATGGCTCGCGCGGCTGGCCGAACCCGCCGACGGAGACGGGGAGGGTGCCGAGACGGCGGCCGGGATGCTCTGCCTGGCGGCGGCCGCGCTCGCGATGGAGCAGGGGGCGAACCCCGAGGACGGCCTGCGCCGCGTGCTGGGCAGACTCACGCAGGCTTTCCAGCGGCAAGAGGCGGCGCTCGAGGAGCAAGGGCGCTCGTTCGACGACCTTTCGGACGAGGAGTTGCGCCGCATCGCAGCCCGCCTGATGAAGGCGTGCAGAGGAGAGCGCGAGTGAACGCCATCCTGCTGGCCGCGGGTTACGGGACGCGGCTGTATCCGCTGACGCGCGACCGGGCGAAGCCGCTGTTGCCGGTGGGAGGTCGGCCGATCATCGATCACCTCATCGACCGACTGGGGGCGGCGCCCGAGATCAGCCGCCTCATACTGGTCACCAATGACCGGTTCGCGAGCGACTTCGAGCGCTGGGCGGCGAGCGGCTCTTTCCCGGCGCCGATGTTGATCCTCAACGACGGCTCGACGTGCAACGAAGACCGGCGCGGGGCGGTTGCCGACATTCAGTTCGCCCTTGAGGAGATCGGGGGCAAGCATGAACCGGCATACGTGCTGGCGACGGACAACCTGCCGCGCTTCGAGCTGCGGGACATCATCGAGCTGTCACGGAACAGGGACGCCAGCGCGGTCTTCGCGTGTCCCGAGGACCCCGAACGCCTGCGGCGGAGCGGTGTGGCGCAACTCGGAGCGTACGGACGTATAGTCGCCTTCGAGGAGAAACCGGAACGGCAGACAGGGCGCCATCGAATCCCGCCTTTCTACGCTTACACGGCGCCGGACGTAGCTTCGGTGGGGCGGTACCTGGCCGAGGGCGGCAACCCGGATGCGCCCGGCCACTACCTGGCCTGGCTGGTCGGGCACAGGGAGGTTTACGCGCTGCCGCGGCCGGAGGGGACTTACGACATCGGCACGCTGGAGAGCTATCGGGCCGTCTGCCGCCAGTTCGAGCCGGAATAGCCGGATGCGCTTGACGCACTACGGGCGAGGGGGTATCGTGAAGGGCTGTTAATCCTTCCTTGTTGTTTCCATTTTTGCTCTGTTTTTGGCGCGGGACGTGAGGAGGAATCGATGCTGCGGACGAGCCGTGAACTGAGAGCCGTGATGGAGGCGTTCTATCCGTTCGACGGGGACGGCGCGCTGTTGCCGGTGGAGCAGCGGCGCACGCTGCTGGCGTCAAATGCGAACTTCGACCTGGAAGTCCAGTTCAGGGGCTTCGCGCAGGCATCCGCCGTGGACGCGGGCAGCCCGCAGATCATCCAGGTCAGCTACACGGCGGCGGACCAGACGGGCACGAACCCGAAGAAGCTCCCCCCGATCGAGGGCGTGGAGCGCAACGCGGAGACGCGGCCGGCCGCCGTCGGCGCCGAGCGGGCGGCCATCATGCTCGAATGGTGCGTCGAGGACTATCAGGCCGACCTGCTCTGGATGAGCCTGGACCATTTCACCTCGCCGAAGTTCTCGGTGGAGGCCTACAGCAGCCCTCACGGGCACGGCGGCATCTATGAGCCGGTCGTCCGCGCGCTGCTGGAGGACGCGATAGAGGCGATGGGGATCGAGGTCGGCAACGACGAACTGCAGGCCTACGTGAACTACCTGACGAGCAACGCGTTCGGCGAGTACGCCCGCGACTTCCTGGGGGCGGTGAACCTGAGCGGCGCCGCCTGGGTCATGGTCGATACGGGGGACACGCCGCAGGCCGTCAACCTGGCCAGCACCAAGTGGCTCATCGACTCAGTGCGCACAGGGCTCGACTTGCCCGAGGTGATCGTCGAGGCCGAGTTCAGCGCGACGGGCAGCAGCGGCGAGGAGGAGGCCTACGCTTACTGGCCGGACCCGGACAACCCGCAGGACGCCCCGACGATGACGGACCAGGAGCAGCAGGCCTTCCTGAAGCGCATTACCACGTTCGTCCAGAAGACCGACGCGGACGCCATCGCCTATGAAGTGGGCAGCAAGCACGCGGCCAAGGCCGGCGAGAAGTTCGCCATCGACATAGGCAAACTGAAGGCCACGCAGGTGGCGCTCCGGGAGACGATGGGGCGCAGGATAGCTTACGCCGGGCACGGCGGAACCGGTTTCGAGTGGACGGACAACCTGATCGGCCCGGTCTTCAAGCGCAACATCAACACGCAGCATCTCTACGCGGGCACGATGTCGCAGTTGGAGTGGGTGGACGAGCACCGCGAAGGCATCCAGAACCGCGAGAAGAACGCCGTGGGGCGCGGCCGCAAGATCGCCGAGGTCAACGCCGCCGCCGAGAGCGCAGTTGAGTTGCTCAAGGCCTGCCGCACCTGGCAGACCGGCCCCGAGTTCCGGGAGGTGCTCGAGCAGGTCGAGGCCAGGGAGGTCGAGTTCAGGGACTCCGCGGCCAAGGAGTAACGCAGGCACAGCAGACCCGAGGGGGCGCCGGACGGCGCCCCCTTTCTTTTTCGGGCCCGCTTGAAACGGGGTCGCCGCGGCCCCTACACTATGCGGGAGGCTGAAATCCAGGAGGTCCCGAGAGAAGGTCCACCGGGGTAGCCCCCGGCGTCTCGCCGGGGGGCCGACGAGAGCGCACCCGCCGGGCGAGACGCCCGGCCTACCCAGCGATCGAGAGGCCGACCGTTGGGTGTCCAACGGACCAGGTCCGGGGAGGTCCGAAGCATGTCGCGCTTGCGGGGACGGCGGGGGGGAGGGCGGTCTCTGCTCCCTCTTGTGTGCGTCCTCGCCATCGGGGCAGGGGGGTGCTGCCTGTTCGGGCCGGGGCTGCCGTCGCTCGCCAGGGGAGAGCGGGGCAAGGTTCAGATGGACTGCTCCAGCCGGCGGCGACTCGAGTTGATCGATCACACCTGCCGCCGGGACGCCCGCAACCACATGGTCGTCTCTCTGCGCTTCCGCAATCCATCGGACAAGCCCTACCACGCTAGGGCCCAGGTGGTCTTCTGCAACGCGCCGGGGGCGCTGGAGCCGCACGCCGACGTTGTGGACGAGCATCGGTTCCCGCCGGGCGAGAGCCGGCTGGAATGGACTTCCTACCGAGCCGACGCGGCCAGCTACCTCGTCCGCCTGGAGAGCGCGCGGGCGTTCCAGTGGTAGGGGGACCTGCAACGTCGAGATTGCGCGATCGGGATCAGGCGCAACTCGTCCTCTTCCTCGGAGCCCTGCTTATCCCGGGAAGGACGAGAACGAGGACGAGTGAATCCCGCTTCTGGCTCGTGAAAGCCCCGCATAGGCTCAGAATTCCATCCGCGCGAAGGCGCGCGCGCCGGCCAGCATCGGTATGAATAGCGCCGCCGCCGAGACGCCGGTGGCAAACAGCAGGCCCCCCGCCAGGCCCAGCGCCGTCGCCCGGGCGGGCAGCGTGGAGATGACGTGCAGGTGGAGCGGCACTGCGACGGAGCCCACGACCAGCGCGATGAAACAGATGCTGCATATGAGGCTCAGTGTGCCGCCGAAGCTGCTGACGATCTTGGCCGGGTTGTCCGTCCGCAGGCGCGGGTAGCGGGCGCCGAGGCCGATGGCGAGTCCGTTCAGCCCGCAGCACACGCAGAACGAGACCCACATGTGCGTCGCCCTGACCCATCCCGGCAGGTCCAGCACCGCGTCACTGAGCGCGATGAGCCCGCCGCTCACGGCGAACGTGCCCAACGTGGCAAAGGTCCACTTGGCCCAGAGAACCGCCTCCCGTCGCACCGGCAGCAGCCCGAGGAGCCATATCCTCCGGCCCTCCAGGCTCATCTGCGGGAAGACGAAGCGGGTGGTCAAGGTGGCCAGGGTCAGGCACGTCGCCGCCAGGTTCAGCAGCGAGACGAGGCTATGCCAGTAAGGCCCCATCTGCATCACCCGGAACCGCGGCAAGTTGAGGATGTACAGCCCCAGCAGCCCGAAGAACAGCAGGAACTGGGACCACTGGGACGGGTCCCGTAGAAAGGTCTTGAAGTCCTTCAGCATGAGTTGTCGCAATCGAGAGGGCAGGAAGAGAACGGCGCCCTGAAACGGGCGCGCCAACAGGTTGCTTAGGCGGCCCCGTCGGCCCCTGCCGAGGTCCCGTGACGACCCCCAACTGCGTCGGTAAACGTAGAAGGCCAGCCGGTGCGCCACGACGCCGAGGAAGAGCGCGTTCGAGAGCAGCAGGCAGAGCAGGAACAGCGCCTCGCCGGCGTTGCCGTTCGCAGCGGCCAGCATCCCCCGGCTCACCCATCGGCTGGGCAGGGCCCAGTGCTGGCAGAAGGCGATGCGGTCCATGATCGCACGGACGGCCCCCTCGCTGAGGGCCTCGTCCTCCAGGCGGTGCCACAGCGGGAGGAACCAGGCCGCGCTCAGCCCGAGCCCCACCCCGCACAGGGCCGCCAGCACGCTCCTGCGCCTGCGAGGCAGCAGGAAACCCACCAACACGGCCAGGAAGGCGCCGATCTCAGTCGCCAGCAGGACGAACAGCAGCGACAACGCCAGCGCAAAGACATAGAAGTGCCATGCCGCCGGGAACACCAGGCCGTACGCCAGGACCATCGGGACAACCATCGTGCCGATTGCCCAGAGGCTGAAAACGGCGGAGTCTCCGCTGCGGTACGCGAAGATGTCCGCGGCACCCACGGGCAAGGAGAACAGGTAGTTGGTCTCCTCGCTCCGATACAGGGAGGTGTAGGCTATGATCGCGTCGCTCACGGTCATCATCACGAGGAGCGACAGGAAGAGGAACGAGAAGAGATAGTCCACGATCAGGCCGCTGATGGGCTCGAAGTGCTTGTGCAGGAAGGCGAAAGTCTCCCAGAATATGGCGAGCATCAGGAGCCAGAACAGGGCGATAAGGCCAGTGACCACCACCACGCGCAGCCGGGAACTGGCCAGGAAGGCCCGCCCCGAGAACCGGACGGTCCTGAATCGCGTGCCGATGAGAAGTGACAGGTGGCGCATGGGTCGAGGCGGCGTCAGGCTTCCTCCGTGAGGCGCAGGAACGCGTCCTCCAGCCGCTGATCGGTACGGGCGGCGCGGTAGATCTCGTCCAGTGTTCCCACCGTCACCAGGGCGCCCTTGCGGATGATCCCGACCCGGTCGGCCACGTCCTCCGCCACGCCCAGGGTATGCGTGGACATGAACACGGCGACACCCCGGTCGGTCTGCTCCCGCAGGACGGCCTTCAGGGTCTTCGCCCCCTTGGGGTCCAGCCCGACCACCGGCTCGTCAATGACGATGACCCTCGCGTCATGGAGCAGGGCGGCGCTGATGACGACGCGCTGTTTCATCCCGTGCGAGTAAGTCTCGCCGGGTCCGTCGAGGAACCCGGTCATCTCGAACATCTCGGCGAGTTCGCCGATCCTGCGCCGGATCGTGTCCCGCTCGACGCCGTACATGTTCCCGACGAACTCAAGGAACTCCCGGCCGGTGAGCTTCTCATAGAGGAACGGCTGGTCCGGCACGTAGCTGAGCAGGGACTTCGCGGCCATGTAGTCGGACTGAACGTCGTGTCCGCAGAGCGTTACCCGCCCCTCGGTGGGGCGCAGCAGGCCGGCGATCAGCTTGATCGTGGTCGTCTTGCCGGCGCCGTTCGGGCCGAGGAAGACGAAAAGCTCGCCGCCGGCCACCTCCAGGTTCAGGTGATCCACGGCCGCGACGTCACCGAAGCGCTTGGTCAGGTTCACCAGTTCGATCATGGCGTCGCCGCCCCCGAAACGGTCTCCATCGCGCCGCGGCAGGCGTCCAGAACGGCCTCGGCGCTGATCTCGTCCATGCAGCGGTGGTCCCGGGGGCATTCCTTGAGCTGGCACGGGCCGCACTCGACGTCGAGCCGCACGACCACGTCGTTCGGCAGGGCGCTGGTCGAATAGTCCGGGTGCGTCGGCCCCATCACGCAGACGGTCGGCACGCCGAGAGCCACGCCGTAGTGCCGCGGCCCGGAGTCCGTGGTGACCAGGAGCGAGCTGCGCGCGACGACGCACTTGAGCAGGTGCAGGTCGATGCCGCAGTTCGTCAAGTCGGCTATCTGAACGCGAGAGGCCGCGCGGATGGCAGCGGCGTTCGATGCCTCGACGGGTCCCGCGACGAGCGCCATCTGGGCGCCATATTCCTCATGCAGCAGCTCGGCCAGCCGGGCGAAGCGCTCGTTCGGCCAGCGCTTCGACGGCCCGTATCCGGCGCCGGGGTGCAACAGGAAAAGCGGCCCGCCGGGCACGATGCCCGCCCGTGTCAGTATGCCTTCCGCTCTCTCCGCGTCCGCGTCCGTGAAGGGCAGCTCCATGGCGCGCCCGGCGGGCGGGATGCCGGCCCGTTCGCAGAGCACCAGGTAGTAATCCACCATGTACGTGGGCTTGAACCGGCCGTCCTCCGACGGGCGCTCGATCGCGTCCGTCAGGAGCAAGGAGCGGCAGTCCCGCCTGTAGCCGACCCGCCGCCGCACGCGCGCCAGCCGGAACATCAGGGCGGAGCTGAAGGAGTTCGGCAGCAACAGGCCCAGGTCGTGTTCCCCCGCCCGCAGCGCGCCCACGCAGCGGAAGAACTCCCGCGGCGCCCAGCGGCCGTCCGGATCGTAGACGATCGTCTCGTCGAACCACGGCGCCCCGCGCACGATAGGCTCAACCCCGCGCCGGATGACCAGCGTGATGCGGGCCTGCGGCAGCCCCTCGCGCACTGCGCGGAACGCCGGCGTCGCCATCACGACGTCGCCGACCCAGTTCGGCGCGCGTATGCACACGGCGTCAGCCATCTTCACTCCCCGGACTCGCACTCACAAAGTTGCGCTCGGCAGTCAGATGACATATTATAGCCCTCAGTCGGCACTCGATGCACATGGGCACGCAGCCCGCCACACGGAGAGAGCAACCATGAAGATCGCCGTCAACGGGGCGGCCGGCACGATGGGCCGGCGCCTCATCGGCGCCATTATCCAGGCCGACGACTGCGAACTCGTCGCCGCGCTGGAGTGCGCCGGACATCCCCGCCTCGGCCAGGACGCAGGCAAGCTGGCCGGCGTGGGGAAGCTCGGCGTCGCCATGTCGTCCGAGTTGGACGGCGGGCCGGACGTCCTGATAGATTTCAGCCTCCCCGAAGGGACGATGCTCCGCGCGCGGGAGTGCGCCGAGAGGCGCGTCGCCATGGTCATCGGCACGACCGGTCTCTCCGAGGAACAACGCGCGTCAATCGAGGCGGACACGGCGACAAGGGTGCCCGTGCTGGTCGCTCCAAACATGTCCGTGGGGGTGAACCTGCTGTTCTGCCTCGCCGAGTTGGCGGCGGGAGCGTTGCCCGCCGGATACGACGTGGAGATCGTCGAGTCGCACCACCGGCGCAAGGTGGACGCGCCCAGCGGGACAGCCCTGGAGCTGGCCCGGCGGCTCTGCGGGGCGCTCGGCCGGAGTGAGGACGTCCTCCTGCACGGCCGGCAGGGGAGGGTAGGGCGGCGGACCGCCGAGGAGATCGCCATCCACGCCGTGCGCGCGGGCGACATCGTGGGCGAGCACACCGTGCTCTTCGCCACCGAGGGGGAACGGATCGAGCTGACGCACCGCGCGAGCAGCCGCGACGTATTCGCGCGCGGCGCACTCGAAGCGGCCAGGTTCCTGCTCGGCAAGCCGCCCCGCCTCTACTCCATGGCCGACGTGCTCGCCTGAGCCCGGCCCGCCTCCCGGCATCCGTCAATCAGGGAAAAAGCAGACACATGGAAAAGACGATGCGTTCCGCACAACTGGTGGAGCCAAACAGGATCGAGGTCCGGGAAGCGCCCGTGCCCGCGCCGGGACCCGGCGAGGTGCTGGTCCGCGTGAAGGCCGTGGGCGTCTGCGGGTCGGACGTGTCCATCTTCCGCGGCAACTTCCAGTCGGAGACGCGGGTGCCCTGCGTGCTCGGGCATGAGTTCGCCGGGGAAGTGGCCGCCCTCGGCCCGGGCGTGCACGGCGCCGCCGTCGGCGACCGCGTCGCCTGCGCGCCGGACAGGCCGTGCGGCGAGTGCGAATGGTGCCGCAAAGGCGAGACAAATGTATGCCCCAACGTGCAGTTCGCCGCCAGCCACGGCGTCGAGGGTTGCCTGTCCGACTACTTCGTCGTCCACGCCAGCCAGTTGCACGCCATGCCGGACGCGCTCGACTTCCCCGAGGCGTCCCTCTGCGAGCCGACCGCCATCGGGCTGCACATAATCGAGAACCTGGTCCGGCCGGCAGGCGGCGAAACCTATGCAATTATGGGGGCCGGCCCGGACGGCCTGACCATCATGTGCGCCGCCCGCGCGAACCGCGCGTCCAGGATCTATGTCAGCGACCTCATACCCGAACGCATCGAAGCCGCCCGAAGAATGGGCGCGGACGATGTCTGCAACGTCGGCGAGGCGGACTTCCTGGATTTCATCAGGGACAGAACCGACGGCAGGGGGGTTGACGTCGCCGTCGAGGCCGCCGGCGCGGTGCCCGCCATCCAGCAGGTCTTCCTGGTCACGGCGATCCACGGCAAGGGCGTCATACTCGGCATCCCGCCGACCGACACAATCGAGCTCAACGTAACCGCCGCGCGGCGCAAGGAGCTCACCGTCGTCTCGGCCCGCCGAACCGTCGGCAAGTACGACCGCGCACTGGAGTTCCTCGAACAGGGCAAGGTGAACCCCGGCATCCTCATCACGCATCGCTTCCCGCTGGAGCGGACGCAGGACGCGTTCGAGTACGCGCGCGACAGGAAGGACGGCGTGCTCAAGCCGCTCATCGTGCTGTGAGCGGCGGGCCTCGACGCACTCGGCCGCCCCGTCGCAGCGCCGCCCTTTTATGAGCACTCGACTCAACATTCCTTCCCGGTTTTTCAGCGCGTCAACCTGCTACGCCAGGGGGGATAGGAGGTAAGTGTCCCCGATCATTCCGCGAAACCAGCGGATTCCCGGCTGGGAAGCCCGCCGGTTCTCCAAAACCACCGGATTCAGCGCGACGAACCCAGCCTCCACGGCGAAAAGCGGCATATTGTCATATCGCCTTTATACGTAGATGCTTACGCCATTCTCACCCGCCGCACACGCCTTTCCCATCCTGAACCAGCCATACAAGGCCCAGTTTCCATCCTCAACCCCGCCTTCTCCGTCCAGAAAGCGGCCGATTCTGTCCGGCGTCGCATCCTCCATACAGACCACTACCGTGCTCCCTCATCCCATGATCCCGCGCACACACTCAGCCGCCCGCCCGTGCTACCCGCCCCGGCTCCGTGCAGCTCCCGACCCCGTCATCCCGAGTCCGCCGCGCCCCGGACCAGGCATCTCCACCATCCCGGAAAGGCTCCGCTCCGGCAGAACCCAGACTCCCGCAGTACCGCCGGCACGCTTTCTTCCCCGTGCGTCCAACCCCCAATGCCAGTCTCACCCCACACATCGCTATCCTGACCTCTTGGCACACGCATTCCCCGAAGTCCAGGGAGCGGCGCCGCCGCCAGCTCGATTGCCGTCTCGAAGCGAAGAACGACCTCCGCGCTCAACACCTGAGGGGGAGCGTTGAGAATGAGAAAGACGCGGCGCGTTGGAAGGTGGTAGAGGGGCGGGGGTTACGCCAAAAAGGGCGGAAAAGAATCGTGAGAATGTTGAGCAAGGGTTGGTAGGAATGTGCGAAACGCCTGAGGGTGCCTTGAAGGGGCGTGAAACGGCCCTTTGACGGCCGTTGAAACGGCAGGGCAAAGCGTGTGGTGTGACCGGCGAGGTCACTCCCGCCGAGCAGTGTTAGGCCGAAAACGATTGCCATACAAGGTGCGAAAAATGGGGGTGACAGATGTGGTAGGGGGGCGGACCTGGCCGGCGGGGCGATCCGGGGCGGGGAGGGGAGCCGAAAAGCAAGAGGGCCGGAGGCGCTCACTCCCCGGCCCTCTGCCGACTGTGCGAAGCAGTGCTGTGCGTCGCCGCGCTCAGCCTGGCAACTGAACTGCCCCTTATCCTACCAAAAACGAGAGCCCCTGCCAAGCCTGAGAGACGGCTACAGCCGGTTGGAGGCCGGTTGAGACGGGGCTACCATCGCAACGTCGGTCTTACCACTCCAGGATAGAGCCGCAGTGCGGGCAGACGGCTACGGCCTCCGGTATTCTCTCGTTGCACTCGCCGCAGTAGTAGGCGGTTCGTGTGACCACCTTCGCGTTAGGGAGCCGCCGGGAGGAAAAAACCTCGACGCCCTCCGCCGTGTGCATCAGCGCGTCGTCACTGAACACCGGGCGCAGGTCCTTACCGACGCGTCTGTAAGGCTCCTCTCCTTCAAGGAGCCACCGGGCGCGGACACCAAACTGCTCCTCGAAGTCGCGGGCGACTTTTTCAGTCAACGGGCGACGGCCGTTCTTGATCGCTGAGAGGTGCCCTTCTGAGAGACGTAGGCGCTCGGCAATCTGCCTTTGCGTAAGGGGAATCTGCCTGAGAGCCTCCGTTAGACGGAGGGCCACTTCATCGTTGCAATTTGAACGTTTCACCAGGCCCGAGAACACCTTGGACTTAAGGCAGCTACCTGTGCTAAGATTTCTGAGGCTGACAGGAGATGCACATGGTAGGGCAAGACAACGCGATACGCAAGGGCGCGGTGCCCTGGCTCGTCCCCAGTTTTTCGGGGGTTGGTGGGGATTTTCTGGAAAAGGTAA
>CAZQEQ010000051.1:0-3217 GCA_964592385.1 uncultured candidatus Brocadiaceae bacterium
CCAGCGCAAACCGGCCGATCTCGACGTGGGTGGTCGCGGGAATGCCCATCCGTTCGGCCCTTTCGACGACTTCGGCCACGCGCTTCTGTCCGGCTTGCCTGTGGCGCTCGAGCAGTTCCTTCTCACAGCTCTCCTCCAACTCCGGGTACAGCCCCACGTCCGACCCGATCAGGTAGCGGGCCAGGTTGACGTCGGCCACGTAAACGACCACCAGCCTGGCGGCGTCCTGCGCCTTCTCCAGGGCGAGCGCCACCGCCTTCTCCGAGTGCCGGAACGTGGACAGCGCCAGCATCACCGTCGCCGGCCGCGACTGCGCGCCTTGCTGACGGCCATCGGATTCAGCGCCCATAGCCGCTCCTCCTGATAGTGGGCTGTTCAACCGATAACCTTGTGTTTCCGGATCCCCCGGCGAGACGCCGGGGGCTACCCATCAGGCGAGACGCCGGGGGCTACCCATCAGGCGAGACGCCGGGGGCTACCCATTAGGCGAGACGCCGGGGGCTACCCATCAGGCGAGACGCCAGGGGCTACCCATCAGGGTCGGCGGGGCGTCTGGCCCCGACGGGCAACGAACATCGCAATCTATCCATATCCTGCCGCCCGTGCAAGCGCCTGCGGACGATCGGCCTGTGCTTTTGCCGAGGGGGCGGGCTTCGCATAGAATCTCTGCGTCTTCCACGTTTCATTCGGTGAGGGCGATGGCCGAGCACGCGGAACAGGTCCTGGAGTTCGGCAAGGTCAGGCAGGTCCTTGCGCGATACGCGGTGACCGCCATGGGCAAGCGCAAGGCGGAGGGCGTGTCGGGCGCGCCCGGCGCGGCCGAGCTGCGACTCAGGCTCCAGGAGACCTCCGAGATGGCCCGCGCGCTGACGGAGGGCGGCAGCCTGCCGCTGGGCAGCATCGATGACGTCTCCGCGCACGCCCGGCGCGCCGCCGCCGGGGGCGGACCCCTGGAACCGTCGGTCCTGTGGAAGACCGCCGACTGCCTCCAGGCCGCGCAGCGCGTCGCTGGCTGGCTCCAACGGCTCGGCGGCGGCTACAGCGCCCTGCCGGGCCTGGGCCGCTCGATCCCCACCTGCCCCGACCTGCTGGAACGCATCCGGGGCGCCATCGACCCGACGGGCCAGGTGCTGGACGGGGCCAGCGCCGACCTGAAGGCCATCCGTCGCCGCGTTCGGGCCCTCAGGAAGGACATCGAGGCGGCGCTGCGGCGCATCATCCGCAACCCGGAGATCAGCCCCCACCTCCAGTACCCGAACCCGACGATGTGCCGCGACCGCTACGTGCTGCCCGTCAACGCCTACCACAAGCACTCCGTGGCGGGGCTGGTCCACGGCTCCTCCGACAGCGGCGCCACGCTCTACGTCGAGCCGATGCAGATCATCCAGGCGGGCAACGACCTGAGCGAGGCGATCGGCGAGGAAGAGGAGGAAGTCCGGCGCATACTGTGGGAGCTGACCAGGGCCGTCGGGGCGGAACGCGACGCCATCGTGACGGCGACAGACCGGCTCGGCGAGGTGGACCTCGTGCGCGCCAAGGCCCTGATGAGCCTGGCACTGCGCATGTGCGAGCCGCAGCTTGCCGAGAACGGCCCCCTGGACCTGCGCGAGGCCCGGCACCCGCTGCTGCTCTGGCTGACCAGGCCGGAGCCCGACGCACTGCCGAAGGAGAAGGACCTGGACTTCGACGCCGTCGTGCCCGTCGACGTCCGGCTGGGCAACGAGTTCAACGTGCTGATCATCACCGGCCCCAACACGGGCGGCAAGACCGTCGTCCTGAAGACCGTCGGGCTGATCTGCCTGATGGCCCGCGCGGGGATGCACGTGCCCGCCGAGGCGGCGTCCGTGCCCCTCTACGACGCCGTGTTCGCCGACATCGGAGACGAGCAGAGCCTGGAGCAAAGCCTCAGCACCTTCAGCTCGCACATGTCGCGCATCATCCAGATACTGGGGCACGCCACGCCGGCCAGCCTGGTGCTGCTGGACGAACTGGGCGCCGGGACGGACCCGGCCGAGGGCAGCGCCCTGGGCGAGGGCATCCTGAAGCGGCTGGTGCGGGTCGGCTGCTCGGCGGCGGTCGTGACCCACCTGGGCCGGCTCAAGACGTTCGCCACGGCCCGCCCGCAGGTCGAGAACGCGTCGATGGACTTCGACACGCTGACGCTCCGGCCGACCTATCGCCTCACCGTGGGCTCGGCCGGCAGCTCCAACGCCCTGGAGATTGCGGAACGCCTCGGACTGCCGGGCGACATCCTCGATGACGCCCGGGGGCTGCTCGACGCGCAGTCGGAGGGCGAATACAGCGCCATGCTCCAGGAGGTGCGCCTCGCCCGCGAAGACGCGGAGGAGCGCCGGAGCCGCACGCAGTACCTGGAGGACCAGGCCCAGAAGCTGAAGGCCCAGTACGAGGAAGTGCTCGGCCGGCTGAAGGCAGAGGACCAACGACGCGGGGCGAGCATGGGCCTTCAACTGCGCGACATGCTGACGGGCCTCCTCGCCGACGCCGAGCGCCTGCGGGAGGACGTCCGCCCGCTCCACCGGTCCCTGGCCGGGCGCGTCTCTTCACTGCGGGACGGCCTGCGCCGGTGCCTGGCGGACATCGAGAAGCTGCTCGAGGGCCACAAGCTCGAACGGGCGCTTCAGGAAGGCGACGAGGTCTACGTCATCAAGCTCCACAAGTGGGGGACGGTCGAGAGGGTGGACCAGCGGCGTGGCCGCGCGCAGGTGAAGGTCGGCACGGCGCAGCTCGACGTCGAGCTGGACGAGCTTCAGTCGTGGGGGGAAGAGGTCTGAACGGCAAGTATCAAGGCAGAAGGCAGAAGTATGAAGGACGAACAACAAACAACCAGCAACAAGCAACTTGTTTCGAGGACGGCGACGAGGACCCTCCTTCGCCAAAGCTCCGGAGGGCAAGCGAGGACGAACGCGAGGTGTGCCGCTCGCTGTTCACTGTCAACTACCCACTGCCCACCAGCAATCCGCCGTACGGCGGACAACAAGCAACTTGTTTCGAGGACGGCGACGAGGACCCTCCTTCGCCAAAGCTTCGGAGGGCAAGCGAGGACGAACGCGAGGTGCGCCGCTCGCTGTTCACTGTCAACTACCCACTGCCCACCAGCAATCCGCCGTACGGCGGACAACAAGCAACTTGTTTCGAGGACGGCGACGAGGACCCTCCTTCGCCAAAGCTTCGGAGGGCAAGCGAGGACGAACGCGAG
>CAZQEQ010000051.1:3317-25216 GCA_964592385.1 uncultured candidatus Brocadiaceae bacterium
TTCGGAGGGCAAGCGAGGACGAACGCGAGGTGCGCCGCTCGCTGTTCACTGTCAATTACCTCGCCCGGCTCGCCCACGGCATCGTCGCGTCTCACCCGGCACGTGCGGCGGGGCGTGGGCTTTCTACGCTTGCATTGTGAATGAATATTCATACAATGAATGAAGGTTCACAAGCACGGGGAACGCGCCGGGCGCACCATGGGCGAGCTGAGCAGGAAAGACAGGGAGAAGGCGGAGCACCGCCTGCAGATCCTCAGGGCGGCCGAGGAAGTCTTCGCCGAGGAGGGCTTCCACGGGGCGACCATGCAGGACATCGCCAGCCGCGCCGAGTTCTCCGTCGGCTACCTCTACGGCCATTTCGAGAGCAAGGAGGGCATCTTCCAGCGGCTGGTGGACCTGCGGGCGGCGGAGTTCATTGACGGCGTGCAGGAGTCCATCCGCGCCGACGGCGAGCCGCTGGAGAAGGTGCGGGGGGTGATCGCGGCGAAGCTCGACTTCTTCCGGCGGCGCCAGCGGTTCTTCCTGATCTTCACACACGCCCTGACGGAGCAGCGCGCGCCCGGCCACCCGCCCCTGTCGCAGGAGACCCACCGGCGCTACGGGCAGTACCTGACCGACCTGGCTGCGGTGTTCGCGGAGGGGGTCCGGCGGCGCGTCTTCGTCGCGCAGGATCCGATGACCATGGCCGTCTGCGTGGAGGGCATTACGAACGCCACGATCGGGCATTGGGTGGAGACGGGGGGCGCGGAGGGCGGGGCGGCACCGACGGAGGTGATCCAGAGACTGTTCCTGAACGGGGTCCTGGCAGAGGCGGGCGAGCGATGAAAGGCAATAACGGCGCAAGGGCAATGCTGGCGGCCGGGGTCGCCATGGCCGTCGGCCTGGCGGGGTGCTTCCCGCCCCGGGAGAGCATCTACGCCGACCTGCACGCCAGCCGGAGCCGCGCATACACCCGCTGGCTGGAGTGCATCGGGCAGGAGGAAGACCTCCCCTGCCTGGACGGGGACCTGAGCACGCGGGACGCCGTGCGCGTGGCGCTGGCCTACAACAAGGAGCTTCGAGGAGTCGTCCAGGAGAGGGAGAAGGCCCACGGGCGCGTCCTGGAGGCCTACGGCGAGGCGCTCCCCACGGTGAGCCTCAACGCGGGATATACGCGCCTGGACCAGATAACCACCGTTGACCTGGGCTTCGACTCCTTCCAGGTCGGCGCTAAGAACAACTGGTCGTATGACCTCAGCGTCACGCAGCCCCTCTACCGGGGCGGGGCCATACCGGCGGCGATGCGCGGGGCGCAGCTCTACCGCTGCATGAGCGACGAGGGCGTCCGCCAGGCCGTGCAGGACGTCGTCCTTGCCGTGGTCGGCGCTTACTACGACGTGTTGCTGGCGCAGCGGCTCTTCGAGGTGCAGGAGAACGCCCTGGAGTTCGCCGAGGCGAACCTGAAGGACGTCATCGCCCGGCAGGAGCAGGGGCTGGCGATCCGCTACGACCGCCTCCGGGCGGAACTGGAGGTCTCGAACGTCAAGGCCGACCTGATACGACAGCGCAACGAACTGAGCCGCGCGCGGGCCGCCCTGTTCAGGGCGATGGGCGTCTCGCAGAAGAGCCAGGTCGCCCTCGCGAACAGCCTCACCTACGCGCCCCTGACGCCGACCTACGAGGAGGCCGTGGAGGAAGCATTCAAGCAGCGGCCCGAGCTCTACCAGGCGGAACTCGACGTCCGGCTCCAGCAGGAGGCCCTGCGGAGCTTCTACGCCGACTACTGGCCCAACGTGGAAGGCTGGGGCTGGTACCAATGGGCCAAGCCCGACCCCCACGAGTCGACGAACATCAGTTGGGGCCGACAGTGGCAGGCGGGACTCCGGCTCGACTGGACGCTGTTCGACGGCCTGCGCCGCGAGGGGCAGATCATCCAGCAGAAGGCGCTCCTGCGCCAGAGCGCCATTCACCTGACCGACACGGAGCAGTCCGTCCTGCAGGAGGTGCGCAACGCCCTGCTCGACCTGGGAGACGCCGACGAACTGGTCGAGTCGCAGTGGCTCAACCTGGAGCGCGCCAACGAGGCGCTGCGGCTGGTCACCATCGGCGCCCGGGAGGGTGTCAACACGGCGCTGGAGGTGCTGGACGGGCGGTCCGCCCTGACGCACGCGCAGGGGCTCTACTACCAGGCGCTGCACGCGCACTCGATGGCGCGGCTGGCCTACCAGCGGGCGATCGGCCTGCTGGGGCCGGGCCCGGGCGTGGGAGAGGTGCCGAGCGAGGCGCCCGCCGCCGTCCCGGACGCTCAGGAGGGCGCGGAGGCGCCCCCCGCGGAGTAATACGCGCAGCCGGTCTTTGAGCCGTGCGACGGCCGGCGAAATGAGGAGATAACCATGAAGTGGCTGAAGCGTTTCCTGGCGCTGGTCGCCGTCGCCGCGGTGGGGGGCGGCGTGGTCGGCCTGATCCTGTACGAGCTCGGCGACGAAGGGCGCGCCGTGCAGAGCATCGAGAAGATGCAGGCAACCGAGGGCATCCCGGTCGAGGTGGCGCAGCCCGTGCGCCGGGGTTTCACGGACTTCCTGCTCTGTGACGGCAACGTCGTGGCGGACGTTCAGGCCATGCTGCGGGCACAGATAGATGAGCTGGTGGAGGCCGTGCACGTTCGCGTCGGCGAGCCGGTCACGAAGGACCAGTTGCTGGTCGAGTTCCGCAAGACGGACCTGGAGGCGGCCATCGAGGCCGCCCGGGCGGCCTATGACCAGGCGGCCAACAACTACAAGAGGTCCCAGAACCTGTTCGAGCAGCAACTGGCCCCGGCGGAGCGCGTCGAGCAGGCCCGCACTGCCGTGGAAAGCGCACAGGCCGCCCTGCGCCAGGCCCTCTCGCGGGTGGCCTTCGCCGAGATACGGTCGCCCATCGACGGCGTCGTCGAGCAGCGCTGGGTGGAACCGGGTGAGTACAAGGGGGTCGGCAAGGAACTGCTGAGCGTTGTGGACCTGTCCACCGTCGAGGTCCGCGCCCTCGTGCCGGAGGATGAGGTCGCCCGTCTTTCCGTCGGCCAGTCGGGCGAGTTCCAGTTGGAGTCGGGGCCGGAGTGGCTCCCCGGCACGATCAGCCGGATCGGCCCTTCCACCCAGGATCCCAACCGCTTCTTCGACGTTTACCTGAAGGCCGACAACCGGCAGACCGACGGGCGGTGGCTGATGCGTCCGGGGATGTACGCCGAGGTCCGGTTCGTTCGCGGCGTGGTCGAGGACGCGCTGGCGCTGCCGGCGTCCTGCGTCGTGTACGAGGGCAACGCACAGGTGGCCTACCTGGTCGAGGAGGGCACGATGTCCGTGCGGCGGAAGGCGTCGGACGAGTCGGAGGCCGAAGCGCGCCCCCACTTTCTCGCGCGCCTGGGCCGTGGATGGGAGCGGGCAAAGGCGGCGCCGCGCGCCCTGCTCTCCAGGCTGCTGGGCGCCGGGGTGCCCGTTCAGGAGGTGGTGGTGGAGGTCGAGCAGGTCGAGGCGCTCCTGGCCAGAAGGGCGGAGGTCGAGGTGCTGGACCGCTCCGAAGGTTTCGTGCAGGTCAAGGGCAACCCGCTCTCGGAGGGCCGGCTGGTGGTCGTCAACCCCCGGGACGCCATCCATGACGGGACGCGGGTGCAGGTTGTCGGGCAAGAGGGTCTCTGATGGGCATCATCGGCGTACTTGTCCGCAGGCGCGTGCTGGTCACGGTGCTCGTGCTGATCGCCGTCATCCTGGGGGCGATCTCGTACGCGTCGCTGGGCCTGCGGCGGTTCCCGGACATCGACTTCCCGTTCGCGACCATCTCCACCGTCATGCCGGGCGGCAACCCGGTGGACATCGAGGCGGACATCACCAGGCGCATCGAGGACGCCGTCAGTTCGATCTCCGGCATTGACGAGCTGACGTCCTACTCGCAGCAGGGCCTCTCGCTGGTGCTGGTCCAGTTCGACCTCGAAGAAGACATCGACATCAAGGCGACGGACATCAGCAACAAGCTGGACCTGGTCCGTCGCGATCTGCCGGACGCCGCCGAGGACCCGGTCGTCTCGAAGTTTGACATCACGCAGATGCCCATCGTGCAACTGGCGCTCCACGGGCAGCAGGGCGCCAACGAACTCTACCGGCTGGCCGACGAGGAGCTGGAGACCTTCCTGGCCCAGGTGCCGGGCGTCGCCCAGGTGGAGCTGGCCGGGGGCGAGGAGCGCGAGATACAGGTCCTGCTCGACGCGCGCAAGCTGCGAAAGCATGCCGTCTCCATCGGCTCCGTCGTCGCCGCGCTGAAGGCGTCCAACCTCGACGTGCCGGCCGGGCACGTCACCCAGACCGACCGCGAGGTGCTCGTCCGGACCACGGGCCGGCTGCGCGAAGTCGGCGACATCGGCAGCGTGCGCGTCCCCACGGGCGGAGGCGGGACCATCACGGTCGCTGACCTCGGCCAGGTCGTTGACACGTACGGCGAGGCCCGCTCGTGCTCCCGCTTCGACGGCGAGCCGGCCATCATCATCGGCATCCTGTCGCAGAGCGGCGCCAACGAGGTGGAAGTCGCCGACAGGGTGAAGGAACGCCTGCCGGAGTTGCGCAGACTGCTGCCCGACGGTGCATCCCTCGACATTGCGACCGACGACAGCGAGTTCATTCGAGGCGCCCTGGCCAACGTCCGCACCAACATGCTGATCGGTATCCTGCTGACGGCCTTCACGTTGTTCCTGTTCTTGAAGTCGGGGCGCGCCACGGCGGTCGTCGCCGTGGTCATGCCGGCGGCCATCATCGCCACCTTCACGTGGATGCTGTTCTCGGGCTTCACCCTTAACATCCTCACGCTGACCGGCCTGGCCATCACGGTCGGCGTGCTGGTCAACAACGCCATCCTGATCGTCGAGAACGTGATCCGGTTCATCCACGACGGGCACACCCCGCAGGAGGCGGCAGTCCTGGGCACCAACGACATCGCCCTGGCCATCATCAGCAGCACGGCCACGAACCTGGTCGTCTTCATCCCCCTGGCCTTCATGGGCGAGATCATCGGCCGGTTCTTCAAGGAGCTGGGGCTGACCGTGGTGTACGCGACGGTCGTGTCGCTGCTGGTCTCGTTCTCGCTGACGCCCATGATGTGCGGGGCGCTGCTGAAGGGGGAGGGGGAACGGGACGGTTGGCTGGCGCGGGTCCTCAACGTGCTGTTCGGGTGGACCTCCGACGTCTGGCAGGCGGGATTCCGCCTGGCCAGGGCGGGGTACCTGGGCTTGCTGGATTGGTGCCTGGTGCATCGCGCGCTCACGGTAACGGTCACTGTCCTGGCCGTGGTGGCGTCGCTCGGTGTGTTCGCCGCCGTCGGCGGGGAGTTTCAGCCGGCGATGGACGAGGGCCGGGTCAGCGTCACCGTCCAGACGCCGGTCGGCACGCCCCTGGCCGGGACGGACAGTGTCGTGCGCCTTGTCGAGGACCAAGTGCGCGAGATGTCGCACCTGGAGCATTACAGCGTCCGGGTGGGGAAGGTCTCCGGCTTCCTGGGCGGCAGTTCCGAAGGGGTCAACCTGGCCGAAGTCGTCGCCACGGTCGCGGACCGCGCCGACCGGCAGGAGAGCCTGGACGACCTGGTGACCATGATCACGCCGGGCCTGGCGGAGATCCCCGGCGCGCAGATCGCGGCCAGCCGCGGCGGGAGCGGGCCGGGCCTCACCCCCATCGAAGTCCAGGTCAGCGGGAAGGACATGGACGAGATCCGCTCGGTCGCCGAGGAAGTCATGGGCATCGTCGAGCGGACCCGCGGCACGGCCGGCGTGGCGAAGTCCTACCAGACCGGCCAGCCCGAGATGCGCGTCGTGCCCCGCCCGGAGGCGGGTCGCCTCTACAAGATCGACAACTCGCTGATCGCCGGCGAGGTGCGCAGCTACCTGGAAGGCACCGTGGCCACGCAGTTCCGCGACCGCGGGGAGAACTACGACATCCTGGTCAAGCTCCGGCCGGAGGACCGGCGCTGGGAGGAGGACGTCGACCGCATGTTCATCAGCTCGCCGGTCACCGGGCAGATGATACGCATCGGCAACGTGGCCCGGCTGGTGCGCGAGGCCGGGCCGACCCTTATCACCCGCAAGGACCGGCGGCGACTCATTACCGTCACTTCACAGCTTACCGGCGAACTGCCGAGCGGCAAGGTCAAGAACGCGGTAGAGACCGAGATAGGGCGGGAACTCCGGCCGCCGGAAGGCGTCCTGGTCGAGTTCGGCGGCGAGACCGAAATGATGGAGAAGAACTTCCGCGAGCTCTTCAAGGCCATGGCCATCGCCGCCGTGCTCACTTTCCTTTGCGTGGCGGGCATCATCGAATCATTCCTGTTCGCCGGCGTCATCATCGCCGCGTTGCCCGTCTCGCTGGTCGGCGTGGCGGTGGCCATGCTGTTGGGCAACGTCACGGTGAACATGTTCAGCCTCATGGCGATGGTCATCCTCGTGGGCATGGTCGTCAACAACGCGATCATCGTGGTGGACAAGGCGATGGGCCTCGAAAGGGAAGGGCAGTCCCCCCACGAGGCGATCCGCGGGGCGTGCGCGCTGCGGTTCCGCATGATCATAATGGCGAACCTGACGACGATGATCGCGCTGGTGCCGCTGTCGCTGGGGCTCGGCTTCGGAGGCGAGATATTCCGGCCGCTGGCCGTCGTTGAGATAGGGGGCATATTCGCCGCCGGGGCGCTCTCACTTCTCGTCATCCCCGCCGTCTACCTGATGCTGCGCGGGCGAAGGCAAAGGACAGTTGACAGTTGACAGCCTGCCCCGAGCGGAGTCGAGGGGTCGGTAGTTGACAGTGGACAGCGAGCGGCCCCGCAAGAGGAAATGAACGTGGCACACGAAGCAACACGAGAACTGAGACGCAGGTCCCTGCTCAAGTCGCTGCTCTGGCGGCTGATCGGCATCGTCTGGACGTGGGTCGGCGCGTACGTCATCCTCCTGCTGATCCCTCCCTCGCGGAAGACGGCGGCCCTGATTGCCACGCTGATCGTCGTTTACCACCACAGCACGCGCATGATCATGTACTACTTCTACGAGAGGCTCTGGGCGTCCATCGGCTGGGGCAGACAAGAGCCGCAGACGCCCATGTCCTGGCGCCAACGCGTCCTGTGGACGGTCGGCGCCCTCCTGTCGCTGGCCGTGATCTTCTACCTCATCATCTACGTGACGCCGAGGATCAAGCCGAACTGATCCGCCCCCGACAGCCCCGGCGCCCTCCCCGGCCGGCGGGGCGGTGAGCTTGACGGTCCGGGGCGCAACTGCTAACCTATGCACGCTTAAGGGGCCGCCGGGTGACCCGCCCTCCGCGCCCGGGCGCCGTCTGCCGATGCCCGGGCTTTCCTGTTGAACGCTGCCGGTGAGCACAATGAAGACCGACGAGATTCGCAAGCGGTTCCTGGACTTCTTCCGCAAGCGCGACCACCGCATCGTGCCGCCCGACTCGCTGATCCCGGGCCACGACCCCACGCTGCTCTTCACCGGGGCGGGGATGAACCAGTTCAAGGACGAGTTCTACGGCCACGGGGACAAGTCCCTGAAGCGCGCGGCCACGTGCCAGAAGTGCCTGCGCACGGGGGACATAGAGAACGTCGGCCGGACGGCCTCCCATCACACCCTGTTCGAGATGCTGGGGAACTTCTCGTTCGGCGACTACTTCAAGGAGAAGGCCATCGAGTGGGCCTGGCAGTTCATGCGCGAGGACATGGGCCTGCCCGAAGACGCGATGGTCGTCAGCATCTACGAGGGCGACGAAGAGGCTGCCGCGATATGGCGCGACCGCGTCGGGCTGGCCGAGGAGAAGATCTACAGGTTCGGCGAGGGGGACAACTTCTGGCCGCCCAACGCCCGCACCCAGGGCCCCAACGGCCCGTGCGGCCCGTGCAGCGAGATCTACTACGATACCGGCAAGGGCTGCGGCAAGCCCACCTGCGACCCGGCCTGCGAGTGCGGCCGCTACGTGGAGGTCTGGAACCTGGTCTTCCAGCAATACGACCGCCAGGAGGACGGCACGCTCGCCCCCCTGCCCATGCAGAACATCGACACGGGCATGGGCCTGGAGCGCATGGCGCGCGTCATGCAGGGCGTCGGGAGCAACTTCGAGATTGACGTCTTCGCGCCCATCCTGGAGGTGGTCGCCGACGCCTGTGGCATAGGGCCGGAGCCGGACTCCGCGCAGCTCGCCCCGATGCGCCGGATAGCCGACCACGCCCGCGCCGTCGTGCTCTGCATCGCGGACGGCGTGATCCCGAGCAACGAGGAGCGCGGCTACGTCGTGCGCAGGCTGCTGAGGCGCGCCGTGCGGGACGCCTTCCAACTCGGCGCGGACGGCCCGTTCATGACGCGCCTGGTGGACCCGGTCATCGAAGCGTACCGGGACCCCTACCCGGAGCTGGCCGAGAGCCGGTCACACGTCGAGACGGTCATCGGCCAGGAGGAGAAGGCGTTCGAGCGGACGGTCCGGCGCGGCTCCGTGGTCCTTGGCGAACACGTCGCCAACCTGAAGCGCCAGAGGGCGAGCGTGCTGCGCGGCAAGGAGGTCTTCGACCTCTACCAGACCTACGGCTTCCCGGTCGAGATGACCGAGTCCATCCTCGCCGAACAGGGGATGGGGGTGGACATGCAGGGGTTCCTGCGCGAGATGGAGGCGCACCAACTGCTCTCCAAGAGCGCCTCGGCCTTCGAGGAGACGGTCTTCGTCAGCGGTCCGCTCGCGCGGCTGCGGGACGAGGTCGAGGAGACCGAGTTCACGGGTTACCGGACGCTGGAGAGCCTGGCGCGCGTGGTGGGCATAGTCCGCGACGACAAGCTCGTGGAGCGCCTGGAGGAAGGGGAAGCGGGCGCGGTCGTGCTGGACCGCACGCCGGCCTACGGCGAGGCCGGCGGCCAGGTCGGCGACCGGGGCTGGATCACAGGCGAGGACGGCGGCGGGGCCGAGTTCGAGTTCCACGGCGTCCAGCGCGAGAGGGGCTTCTTCCTGCACGTGGGCGAGGTGAAAAAGGGCAGCCTGGCGCCCGGCCAGGCCGTGACGTGCCGCGTGGACAGGGAGAACCGCGCGGCCACGGCCCGCAACCACACGGCCACCCACCTGCTGCACCACGCCCTGCGCACCGTCCTGGGCGAGCACGCCACGCAGAGCGGCTCGCACGTGTCCGCCGAGAGGCTCCGGTTCGACTTCTCACACCCGACCGAGGTCGGCCCCGAGAACCTGAGGAAGATCGAGGACCTGGTCAACCAGCGGGTCCTCGAGGACGAGCCGGTCACCAGCACGCGCATGAGCCTGAGCGAGGCGCGTGAGGCGGGCGCGATCGCCCTGTTCGGCGAGAAGTACGCCGACATCGTGCGCGTCATCGGCATCGGCGACTACAGCCGGGAGCTTTGCGGCGGGACGCACTGCCAGCGCACGGGCGAGGTCGGCCTGTTCCGCATCACGCGCGAGAGCAGCGTCGCCGGCGGCGTCCGGCGCATCGAGGCCGTCACCGGCCTGAACGCGCTGGCCCGGCTGCGCGAGCGCGAGGAGCAGATGGCCCGGCTCTGCGACGTGATGGGCACGCAGGAGCAAAACGTCCTGGGCCGCGCTGAGGAGCTGCTGGGCGAGATACGCGCGCTCCAGAAGAGCCTGGCGCAGGAGAAGCAGCGGGTCGCCCGCAGCATGGCCTCCGGCAGCCTGCTCGACGGGGCCGAGACGTACGGCGACGTGCGCCTGGTCGTGGGCCGAATGGAAGGCGGGCACGCCGAGCTGCGCAGCGCAGCGGACGTGATCCGCAGCCGCAACGAGAAGACCGGCTGCGTGCTGACCTCAGAGGAGGGCGAGGAGGTCGCCCTGGTCGTGGGGTTCTCGCAGGACCTGGTCGAGCGCGGTTTCAGCGCCCGGGAACTGGCCGAGGAGATGGCCTCCATCGTCAACGGCGGCGGCGGCGGCCGGGCCGACCTGGCCCAGGCCGGCGGCAGCGACGCGTCCCGGCTCGACGAGGCCCTGGAAAGGGCCCGCCGTATCGTCGAGCAGAAGGCCGGCGCCGCGGACCACCCGGAGACTTGACACCGCACGACCCGGCGGCCTAAAATTGCGCGTTCAGGTGGGTGGGTAGCTCAGTTGGTAGAGCACAGGACTGAAAATCCTGGTGTCGCCGGTTCAAATCCGGCTCCACCCACCATCCCATCGTCCACCCGAGCGGGTCCGGCCTGGTCCCCCGCTTTCCCTTGAGGCCCGCCCGACGTTTGCGCGCTTGCGTCATCCCCGGCGAGACCCCTCGGGCGCCGTGTGGCGGACTCGGGGCAAGCTTCGAGGACGAGAACGAGGACGAGTGCCGTTCCGTCGTCCGCTGTCAACCCCTCCACCCCTCGACCCGGCTCGCGACGAGCTCCGCTCAGGGCAGGCTGTCAACTCTCGACTATCTACTCCGCCGCCGGGCCGTGCGTCCCGGCACACGGCTTGCAATGAAGCCATACATGGGGTAGATTCGAGACGAGGGCGCCGGGGGTGGTCCCCGTACGGTTATTGGGAGAAACGAGCAGAGATGTCGGCGCAGGAAGCCACAGCTATCGGCTTCTACGTGAAGGTCAGGGGGCGTGAGAACTCCGGTCGTCAGTACGAGATAGGGCCTAACGGCCTGCTGGTGGGCCGTTCGACCAGTTGCGACGTCCGGTTCCGCAGTCCCTGGATCTCCCGGCGCCACGCTTACTTCTACGCGGACCAGCAGCAGTGCTACGTCGAGGACCTGGGCTCGAAGAACGGCATCCTGGTCAACGGGGCCAAGACGAAGAAGGCCCGTCTGCACGGCGGCGACGTGGTCGACTTCGGCCCGAGCAGGTTCACCTTCCGCGTCAGGGACCCGCGCAGCAGGCTTGCCCGCTGGCTGGTGTTGACGAGGCCGGACGAAGGGCAAGGGCTGGCCTGGGCCGAGCAGATGCGGGAGGCGGTCCGACCTCAGAGCTTCCTGGCGCTGGTGAGCCTGGTGTTCGGAATCCTGACCTACCTTCACTGGGCGTTCGGCCCGTGCGCGGTCGTGCTGGCGTTGCTGGCCTTCTGGGAGACGCGCGGCGAGCGCTCCCCCGTGCGTCGCGCCCTGCTGGCCGCCGCGCTTACGCTCGGGCTGTTCGGCGGCGCCCTGAACGCGTGGTTCGAGGTGGCGGCGCCGCGGATGTGGGAAAGGCAGGTGCTCGCAGCCCGGGCCGAGTGCAAGCGTAACCTGCAGAAGGTCCAGTGGGCGCTGGAGGCCTATCACAGGACCAACGACGGGCAGGACCCGGGCGACCTGCAGCAACTGGTCGAGGCGGGGCTGCTGGAGGCGGAGTGCATCTTCTGCCCGGGCCCCCTGCTGGACGGGGAAGAACCGCGCCCGTACCTGTTCTTGCCGGCACCCGCCGGCGCTCCCGAGGAGGGCTACGCCGTCCGCGTGTGTGATGCCGATCCGGCCAACCACCAGGACAGGGACCTCTGGGCGCTGCGCCGCAACGGGGGGATAGACTCCCTGGCCGCCCCGCAACTGGAACGCCTCCTGCACAGGCAGAGCGGAGAGTGACCCGACGCTGCCGGCGGCACGGCAGCCGGGGACCCGGATAACGATGGCAAGCGACCGTGGTTCAATCAGCGTGCGGCTGGCCGTGGGGCTCGCCCTGGCGCTCGGGGTGCTCGGGGCACCGCTGCTGATTACCCTGGACCGGCTGGCGGCGGTCAGAAGGGCTACCGAGCAGGCGGCGTCCTACGTGCAGTTGCGGCACCAGGTCGTGCTGATGAGCAAGACCGGCGAGGACATGCTGGCCATTCATTCGGGGCTCTGGACCCCCGAAGGGGTGGACCGGAGCAAATGGGACGAGTTCCGGCTCCACACGCAGAGCCTGGAGCATCTGCTCGACAGCATGTGGGCGCGCGGCATCGAGAAACATGAGATCACCTACCTCAACGAGTTGAGCAGCAGCGCCGAGGCCCTGCACGACCTTATCTCGGAGCCGACGCTCAGGGCGCGGATAGAGGCACCGGAGGGCGAGGTTCCGCCGGAGTTGCTGGCCCGGACGAGAACGCGCAGCCGCGAACTGCTGGAGCGGATCGTTGAGCTCTGCGAGTACCTGGCCAGCTCCTTCGACATACGGACGGTCCACGCCGCCGCCCAGGCGGGAGAGGCGTGGACGGTCAGCGTCGCCACGTCCAGGATCGTCTTCCCCTTCGCTCTGCTGGTGAGCTTTCTGGTCATCTATTACGTGCACCGCTCCATCACGCGCCCGGTCTCAGCCCTGGTCCAGGGGACCAAGGCCCTGACCAGGGGCGACCTGACCGAGCACATAGACGTCACCGGCTACGGGGAGTTCAGCGAGCTGGCGGACAGCTTCAACCAGATGGCCCGTGCGCTCGTGACGAACCAGAAGCAGCTGGTCGAGGCCGAGAAGCTGGCCGTGGTCGGGCGGCTGGCGGCGGGCATGGCCCATGAGATCAACAACCCGATCACCGTGATCATGGGCTACACGAAGATGCTGGAAAACGGCCTCCAGGGCGACGGACCGGCCAGGGAGCAACTGCGCAGCATCGCGCAGGAGGCCCAGCAGTGCAAGAGCATCATCAGCGGGCTGCTGGACCTGTCCCGCCCCCTGGAGAGAACGCCGGGAGAGGTGATCAACCCCAACAAGGTCGTGGCCGAAGTGCTCAACATGGCCCAGGCCATGCAGCTGACCGAGCGCGTCCGCATCGAGAAGGCGGTCATCGACCGGCCCCTGCCGCTGACGATCGGCCGCTCGCGGCTCAGACAGATCATCCTGAACATCATCCGCAACGCGCTGGAAGTGCTCCAGGACGGCAGGGACGCGTGCCTGCGACTGGAGGGCTACGTCCGCCCGCGCGACAAGCTGGAGCCGGCCGGGCTGGCCGAGAGAGTCAGCGCCAGCAAGTCGTTCCTGGTGCTGGTGTTCACGGACAACGGACCGGGCATGCCGCCGGAGCACCTGAAGCACTTGTTCGAGCCGTTCTTCACCACCAAGCCGGACGGCATCGGGCTGGGCCTGGCCATCTGCCATAACATTGCGGCAGCACACGGGGGGTTCATCGACGCGCAGTCCGTCCGGGGAAGCGGCACGACGTTCACCGTGGGGCTGCCGCTGGCCGAGTAGGCCTGACCGCGGTCCGCTCACCGGCGCAGCGCCGCCCGAACGTCGGCTTCGGCAAGTGCGCCCTGCCGCAGGATTTCCACCGCGTCGCCCCGTGCCCTCACAACCGTTGACGAGGCGCCGAGGACCGCCGGGCCGCCGTCGAGGACGGCCGCGATCCGCCCGCCGAAGTTGCGCAGCACCTCGGCGGGGGTCAGCGCGGGCGGCTCCCCGCTCAGGTTCGCGCTGGGCGCGGCCAGCGGCGCAGCGGTCAACCGCACCAACTCGCGCGCGGCCCCGCAGTCGGGGCACCGCAGTCCGACCTCGCCCCCCCGCCGCGCCGGCACGACGAGCGTGAGCGGCCCGGGCCAGAAACGCTCCGCCAGGAGCCCGGCCGCTCGGCCCAGCGTGGCGTAAGTCCCAGCGTCGGCAGGCGATGCGATCAGCAGCGTGAACTCCTTGCCCGCCGGGCGCCCCTTGAGGCGCCGCAGTGCCTCGACCGCCTCCGCGTCGTCAGCGCGGGCCGCCAGCCCGTAGACCGTCTCCGTCGGGAAGGCGACGATCCGGCCCCGGCGCAGCAGGTCGGCGGCGCGGCGCATATCATCGGGCTCCGAGGCCAGCAGCAGTTCGGTCTCCATGTCCCTCGCCCCGCGCGCAACGGTGATGGAGTTCGCCCGGGCCATGTTATCCCAGGCAGCGGCCGCCGTGCAAGGGCTGCCAGGCTTTGCAGCACCCGGCGCTTTCTGTTACGCTCGTGGGAGATGGGATGGATGCAAGGAGGTGGCGGCGATGAAGGCGCTGAGGAGTGTGCTGGCGGCGGGGCTGGCGCTGGCGGCGGGCGCGTGCGGCGCGGCGGAGGACGTCCGGCCGGCCGCCGCTGCGGGAACGTTCTATCCCGGCCAGGCCGCAATCCTCAGGGCGCAGGTCGAGGGCTTCCTGTCCGAGGCCGCCCCCACCGTGCCGGACGAGCTCCAGGGCCAGCGGCCCGCCGTGCTCATCGTGCCCCACGCCGGCTACCCTTACAGCGGCACGACGGCCGCGGCCTGCTACAAGCTGCTCGAAGGCAAACCGAAGCCGTCGCGCATCGTGCTGATCGGGCCGACCCATCGGGCCTGGCTGCCGGGGGCGTGCAGCGTCGCCGACTTCTCCCATTACGCCACCCCGTTGGGCGAGATACCGGTGGACGTGGAGGCGCGCGACCGGCTGGTGGACGGCAAGTTTTTCCGCAAGGGCAAGGGCGCGCACCAGGCCGAGCACTGCCTCGAAGTGCAGCTCCCGTTCCTCCAGGTGGTCTGGCCGGAAACACCGGTCATTTTACCGGTGCTGGTAGGACAATTGACCGCCGAAGATTGCCGTTCGTCAGCGGGGGGGATAGCCAGGGCGCTCGACGAAGACACGCTCCTGATCGTGAGCACGGACTTCACGCACTACGGCCGGCGGTTCGACTACGTGCCCTTCGGGGCGGCGTCCGGGTTGGAGTTGCGCGACAAGATCCAGGCCCTCGACATGGAGGGCGTGGAGCATATCAAGGCGCTCGACCCGGCCGGGTTCCGCAAGTACCTGGACGTAAAACGCCCCACCATCTGCGGCCGCATGGCCGTGCTCACCATGCTGGAGGTCTTCTCGAAGTCCAGCGCCGTCCGGCCCGTCTTCCTGAAATGGCGCAGCTCCGGCGCCGCTACGGGCAGCTACACGGACTCCGTCAGCTACGTCGCCATGGCCCTCTACGCCTCGAAGGAGGCGATGGACGAGGTGCTGAGCGCGCCGGCCCGGGCGGCCGGGGCCGCGCCCGTCCCGTTGGCGGCCCCCTCCCTGACCGAACCGGAGGAGCGCGCCCTGCTGAAGCTGGCGCGCGACGCGATCGGCGGCGCCCTGGAGCAGGACGCCGCCCAGCCCGAGCCGGAGCAGGTGACCGACGCCCTGCGGGCCGAGCACGGCGCCTTCGTCACGCTCAGGAAGAACGGCGATCTGCGCGGCTGCATCGGCCACGTCGTGGGCACGGAGGAACTCTGGACCTGCGTGCGGCAGGTCGCCGTGCAGGCCGCATTCCATGACCGCCGCTTCCCCGCGCTGAAGAGCGAGGAGCTCGCCGACGTCAAGCTGGAAATCAGCGTCATGGGGCCGCTGATCCCCGTGCTGGACAAGGCTGAGATATCGGTGGGCCGGGACGGCCTGATCGTTCGGAGGGGCGCGCGTTCCGGCCTGCTCCTGCCGCAGGTCGCGACCGAGTACGGCTGGACCGTCGAGGAGTTCCTCCAGCAGACCTGCCGCAAGGCCGGCCTGCCCCCGGATGCCTGGCAGCAGCCCGACACCATGATCCTGCGCTTCGGCGCGACCGTTTTCGGCGAAGAGGAACTCGGCCTTTGACGGCCGACGCCGGCCGCGTATAATTCGTCCTTTCTTCGGTTCCCGCAACCTTCATCTGGCAGACGGAGCGACCACATGGACGGCGCCATCCGCGTGACAGTCTGGAACGAGTTCAGGCACGAGAAGACCCACGAGGCGGTCAAGGCCATTTACCCCGACGGGATGCACAGGGTCATCGCCGACTTCCTGTCGGCCGAACCCGGCATCGAGGCGCGCACCGCCACGCTGGACGAGCCCGAGCACGGCCTGACCGACGAAGTGCTCGCGCAGACCGACGTGCTCACCTGGTGGGGGCACATGGCCCACAACGAGGTCCGCGACGAGATCGTCGAGAAAGTGCACGCCCGCGTGCTGGACGGCATGGGCCTGATCGTCCTGCACTCGGGCCATTACTCGAAGATATTCCGCAAGCTCGTCGGCGCGTCGGCGTCGCTGAAGTGGCGGGAAGTCGCCGAGAAAGAACGCCTCTGGGTCGTGCTGCCGGGCCACCCGATCGTCGCGGGCCTGGGGGAGTACATCGAGCTCGAGCACACGGAGATGTACGGCGAGTTCTTCGACGTCCCCCAGCCCGACGAACTGATCTTCATTAGTTGGTTCGAGGGCGGCGAGGTGTTCCGCAGCGGGCTCTGCTACCACCGCGGGCGGGGCAAGGTGTTCTACTTCCGGCCGGGCCACGAGACGTTCCCCATCTTCAAGCAGCCCGACGTGCAGCGCGTCATCATCAACGCCGTGCGCTGGGCCGCCCCGGCCGGGGGACCGAAGCCCGCGTTCGGCAACGTCAAGCCGTTGGAAGAGATCGGCGACTGAGGGGACAGAACCCGCCGGCATCACGCCGCGCGGAGCCTGCTCTCGATTCGCCGGACCAGGCCGGCCAACTGCGTGTCCTCGCGGCAGACGCCCTCGACCTTGTCCACGGCGTGCTTGACGGTGCTGTGGCTACTCCTGCCGAAGAAGCGCCCGATCTCCGTCAGGGACGCCCCCGTCAGCCTCCTGGCGAGATACATGGCCACCTGGCGCGCCAGCAGCACGGTGCGCGACCGGCACTTGCCGGTCAGCCGCTCCGGCGGCACGTCGAAGACCTCCAGCACCGCCTCCCTGATCTGGTCCAGGCCCACCCGCCGCAGGCGGGCCGGCGCGATCGTGGCGAAAGCCTCCATGGCCGCAGTCAGCCCCAGCTGGCCGCAGCCGTGAACGCTCGCGTACATGGCCAGGCAGCAGACGGCCGACTCCGCCACGCCGAAGCTCGTGCCGCGGCGCCCGGCCACGTAGCGGTAGACTTCCTCGGTCGCCACCAGCCCGCACTTGCCGGCCAGATCCTTGACGACGGGCAGTCTCTCGTCATCTTCGGGCGGCATCAGCAGGACCGGTAATGCCCGCTGCAGGAGCGCCTGGAAGGCCGGCTCCAGGTCGCGCAGCTCCTCCCGGTGCGGCTTGGCCGCCAGGGCGACCCGCCCCCCGTTGGCCAGGACGTGCTTGATGGTGTGGAGCAACTCCTGCTGCCCGGCCGACTTGCCCTGCACGAACTGGACGTCGTCCAGGAGCAACATGCGGCGCGAGCGGTACCTCTTGCGGAACTGCCTGGTCGTCTTGTGCTGGATGGCGTGGTAGTACTCGTTGCACCAGTCCTCGGCCGAGACCAGGACGGTATCGAGCCCGGACTGCCTGCCGTGCGCCAGGGCGTAAATGGCCCGGAGCAGGGCCGTCTTGCCCAGGCCGTAGTCGCCGCAGACGTAGAGGAAGCGGAAGCGGGGGTTCTCCTGGCCGGCCAGCTCGCGCGCCGCCGCGAACGGAAGCTGGTTCGAGCGGGTGCAGAACAGGTTCTCGAAGCCCCACTGCGGCGGGACCGGCGCCTCCAGCGTCGGGCGGGCGAAGTCCACGGCGCCGACGGGCTCCGCGTTGCTCTCCAGCCGCTCCGCCTCCCGCCGGGCGCTCATCTTGCGGAACAGCCGCGGCGCTATGTCGAACTTGACCGAGACGGGTTCGCCGAGCAGTTCGGTGGCCGCATCCGCCACGGCGTTCCGGTATCTCTGCCCCAGGTACTGCTGGATGATGATGTTCGGCACGCCGACGACCAGCTCCCGGTCCTGGAAGCTCATCAACTCCGCCTGCTGGAACCAGAGGCTGTATCGCCGGTATCCGAGCCGCTCGCGGATGTTTTCCTGGACGGCCTGCCAGAACTGCCGGACGTCCCCGAAGTCCCCCCCGTCCTCCAGCAACTGAGCCAGGGGCTTCAGGGCCGGCCTGCTGCCGCTTTCCACGTCCCGAGCTGGTGTATATCCAGGTTCGGCAGACACACAGTCTCTCCGTAACGACCTGCCCGGTCGCTTAAATAGATGCTGCCCCAAACGGCCTACTTGAGGGTGGAATGTTGCGCCCCGGAGAAGCCGCACGGCGGGGCGACTGAAGGGAACAGGCGCGACAACCGGACGCCCCTCCACGCCCGTTTGCTCCCTGGAAAGGTATGCGAATCTCGACTCCGCCCAACCTGCACTTGTCTTTCCCTCAAGCTGCCCAACCCAGGCAATCCGTTCCAATGCGGCAGCGATTGTAAGGACAATCCCGCGCGTCTGCAATCCCGTTTCTCGGCCTGCCCCCCACCGGCGCACCGCTACCTCACGATAAGTCCGCGTCGCTAAACGGATTCTGGAGAATAGACGTGATCGCAGAAAGCCCGGAGATTTCTCCGCGCTCTGAAAGACATAGCCATTGTGGCATAGGCTCTGTTTTGGATGCGCTTAGCGTTTTGTGTTGCGCGTCAAGAACTTACGCAAGGATGCGAGGCCGGCGCGGGACACGTTTTCGGGCGCGTCGCTCAGAAGGCGCCAGAAGGGCTTCTCAGGCCGTCTGGCCGGACCCTGTCCCCGTAGTACACCATGCACAGAACGTGTTACGGTTTTGAGCGCATTTCCCGGCCACCGCAGGCCCCCCTCGGGCGCTCCGCCCGCCCTTGCGCGTTCCCTCAAGCGAGTGCCGGGGGATGCGCAGACCCCGGGCAGGGGAAAACAGGACGCGGCGGGCAATCGGGGGACTCCGGGGCGAGACAGAACGGGAGGGTTCAGGAGAGTGGTGGAGGATACGGGGCTCGAACCCGTGGCCTCGACAATGCCATTGTCGCGCTCTCCCAGCTGAGCTAATCCCCCACCGGGCTTTCCACACTATAATCCATGGCCGCCCCGGCGGTCAAGCCTCCGGGCGTCAGAGCAGGGAGAACTGCCGCAAAAGGCCCAACACGTCGTTGCGCGTGATATAGACCAGCAGCGCAATCAGGAACGCAAAGCCGACCGCCTGGGCCAGGAACATCACCCGCTCACCGACCCGGCGCCCGCGGACCTTCTCGATGGCCAGGAACAGCAGGTGCCCTCCGTCCAGCACCGGGATGGGCAGGATGTTGAAGAAGGCCAGGGCCGTGCTGATCATGGCGGTCAGGTAGAGCAGTTGCCCGACCCCCTCCTGGGCGGCCCGGTACGACACGTAGGCGATCGTCACGATGCCGTGCATGTGGCGCGGGCTGACCGCCCGCGTGGCGAACCCCTTGAGCGTCAACGCGATCTGCCCCAACTGTCTGAACGTGTCGGCGGTCCCGCGCTTCAGGGCGCCGAGCACGCCGAAGCGCGTGCGCACCGTCTTGAGCCGGTCCATGCCTATCCCCAGGGGGCCTGGGCCTGGCTCCGTCCTCTCGACCGGTTCGACCGACGCGGAGAGGCGTTCGTCGTCGCGAAGCCACTCCAGCGAGTACGGCCCCCGGCCGGCCCCGCCGACGGCGGCGAGTATGTCCAGCCAGGACTCGACGGGCTCCCCGTTGACGCTCACCAACGTGTCGCCCGGACGCATGCCGGCCGCCCAGGCCGGACCGTCCGGCTCCACCCAGGGCAGCGTGGCGCTGTCCGTGAAGGCGATGCCGTCGAGCAGGCCTTCCAGCGCGGCGGCGTCCGGCGCGTCCGTCGAGAGGGTTTGCGCCTGGCCGTCCCGCTCGACCTGGAGGGTCACAGTGCGGGGCGATGCCTCGATGGCCTCCTGGAGGTCCGGGAAGCCGCGCACGGGCCGGTCGCCGACGGCGGCTATCGTGTCCCCGGCGCGCAGGCCCGCCCGCCACGCAGGCCCGCCCTGCTGAACGGCTTCCACCGTCGTGGTGGCGCCCGATATCCCGATGATGTGTCGCGAACGCGGCTCGGTCTCGACGGTCAGGGGCAGTTCCTCGCCGTCGCGCTCGACGACCAGCTCGACCCGGACGTCCTCGGAGTTCAGCAGTTCCCGCTCGAAGGCCTGGGCGGTCGCGACGGGCCGGCCGTTGACGCTCAGGACGCGGTCGCCGACCTGGACGCCTGCCTCCGCGGCCGGCGAGCGCCCGTCCGGGCCGCCGACCCTCTGGACTCCGGTCACGACCGGCTCCACCGGCGGCTGGATGCCAACCAACCGGAGCCCGACCTGCTCGTCGTACTCGGGTCGCAACGAGAAGGCAAGCTCCTGGCCGTCCCGGCGCACGCCGAATGCGACGGTCTCCCCGCCGCCCACGGCGACGGCGCTGGTTATGTCGTTGAACACGGGGTCCGTCATGCCGTCAACGGAGACTATCTCGTCCCCCGGCCTGATGCCGGCCGCCCAGGCGGCCGAGCCGCGCGTGACGCTGCCGACCTCGGCAACGACGAACTGGACGCCGACGGCGAACGCGAGGACGAACAGGACGGCTGCGAGCACGAAGCTCATCACGACGCCGCCGACGACGAAGACCGCCCGCTGCCCGGGGGTCTTGGACCAGAACTCATGGGGCTCCCCCGCTCCTTCCTCCGCACCCTCTCCGGAGACTTTGATGTAGCCGCCGACGGGGATGAGGGAGACGCGATAGTCGGTCTCGCCCGCCCGGAACCCGATCAGCCGCTTCCAGAAGCCGAAGGAGAAGACCTCCACGCGCATGCCCACCAGCTTGGCGCCGATGAGGTGCCCGAACTCGTGGACGACGATCAGCAGGCTCACCGCGGCGACCGTGGCGAGGATAGAGAGCATTTTCAGAGCGATTCCAGGCAACGCCTCGCCTCCTCTCGGGCCCATCGGTCGGCGTCCATCACGTCCTGAAGGCAGGTTACCTCCCGCACCTCGTGCCGGTCCAGCGTGCGCTGGACGACGGGGACGATGTCCGTGAAGCCTATCCGGCCGGACAGGAACGCCTCGACGGCCACCTCGTCGGCCGCGCTCATGACCGCCCCGCTCGTGCCGCCCACCTCGGCCACGCGATACCCCACGGCCAGTGCGGGGAACCTCTCGTAGTCGGGCTCATAGAAGCCCAGATCGCCCGCCTCGGCCAGGTTCAGACGGCTCCCTGTCGGGGGCATTCGTTCCGGGTAGCTCAACGCGTACTGGATGGACAGCCGCAGGTCGGGCACGGCCATGTGCGCCAGGCAGGCGCCGTCGCGCAGGTGCAAGATGCAGTGGACCACGGACTGCGGATGGATGCAGACCTGAATCTTCTCGGCGGGCAGGCCGAACAGCCAGCGCGCCTCCACCACTTCCAGGGCCTTGTTCATGAGCGTGGCACTGTCAACGGAAATTTTGCGCCCCATCTGCCAGATGGGATGGCGCACGGCCTGCTCCGGCGTCACTTGCGCCATCTCGGCGGCGCTCATGCCGTAGAACGGCCCGCCGCTCGCCGTGAGCATCGCCCTGTCCACGTCCCCGGGCGAGACGCCGCGAAGCAGTTGGAACAGGGCGCTGTGTTCGCTGTCCACCGGCAGGATGGTGGTGCCGTTCTCGCGCGCCAGGTCCATCAGGATCGACCCGCACGCGACGACCGATTCCTTGTTGGCAAGGGCGAGCGTCCGGCCGCTCTCCAGGGCGGCGACAGCCGCGGGAATGCCTGCGGAGCCGCTGACGGCGCTCAGGATCAGGTCCGCGCCCTCCCAGCCGGCCAGGCGCTTCAGGCCGTCAACGCCGGCCAGGAGTTCGACCTGCCGGCCGCTCACTTCGCCGGCCAGCCGCTCCGCGCCCGCCGGGTCGGTAACGGCGATGGCCTCCGGCTCGAACTCCGCGGCCTGCTCGGCCACCAGTTGCCAGTGGGAGCAGCACGACAGCCCCACCACGTCGAACCGGTCGGGCATCTGGCGCACCACGTCGAGGGCCTGCGTGCCCACGGACCCGGTGCTGCCCAGGATAACGATTCTCTTCTTGGTCTGAGCAGCCATGGTATCAGGGCTCGACGGCGCCCCGCGCCGCCGAAATCTTTCTCACCTCTGTCACAAGCACGTCGGCCAGCTGCGAAGCGTCAACCTTGCGGACCTTACGCCCCTGGCGGAACAGGTATCCGAAGTCCGTCCCGCCGGCGATGCCCACGTCCACCTCGGCCGCCTCGCCCGGCCCGTTCACAATGCATCCCATCACGGCGACCCGCACGCCTCCTGGCAGGTCCGCCACGCGCCGGCTAACCTCCCGGACGAGGGCGCACAGATCGATCTCGCACCGGGCGCACGTCAAACAG
>CAZQEQ010000052.1:0-24129 GCA_964592385.1 uncultured candidatus Brocadiaceae bacterium
GCTCTTGTGATAGTGTTTGCCGAGCTTGGCGCCCTTGGCGAGTTGCAACACGCAGATGCTCTGCGCACCGCCCTGGGCGTGGAGGGCCAGCCTCTGGTCCTCGCCCCAGGCCAGCGGCGCCACTTCGCCGGGATCGAACACGCGGTTGATGGGCTGACGGGAAAGCTGTGCCTTCTGCCGCGCCGTAAGGCATCCGCCAAGCGGCAGGAACGCGAGCAGGCAGATGAGAACGGATGGCAGCCAGTTGCGCCGGCGCATGTGAATCACCTCCTCGGGAAAGGGGCGGGCCACTTCCGCCGCCCGCCACAACTATAACCGGGTCCCCGGTCGCTTTCAACCACAGGCCGGCGGTTGAGGAGCGTGAGCGCTTGCATCCCGCCGCGCCTTCCCCGATAGTATCTGCTGCCTCCGTCCCTTTCCTCGAAAGAGCGCCGACGCGCCGGGCCATGAGAGTAACCATCTGCTGCAAACGGTTCGGGCCGAGCGGCGGGGCCGAGACGTTCGTGTCGAACTTCGTCCGGTGCCTGCTCGCGGGCGGCCATCGCGTCAGGATCATCACCGCCGAGCCGACCGGGCCCGTCGAGGGCGTCGAAGTCGCGGAACTGGCCGTGCCGCCAGTGCCCAAGACCTTCCGCGACCTGGCGCTGGCGCGGGCCGCCAGGCGGGCGCTCGAAGCCGAGGACGCCGACGTCACGTTCAGCGACCAGAAATGCTGGGGCGCGCGCGTCGTCCGCCCGGGCGGCGGGGTCCAGCGCGAGTACGTCAAGCAGCGCATCAAGGCGTTCCGCTCCCCGGCGCAGAGGATCGCCAAGAGGCTCGCATACGCCCTGAGCATCCGCGAGCGCCTGCGCATCCACATCGACGACACGCTCTACCGGCCGCCCGGGCCGGAGCTGATCATCGCCAACTCGGACATGGTACGCCGCCACCTCAAACTGCACTACCCCCACCTCACGGGGCGGATTCGGGTGGTTTACAACGGCGCCGACGTCGAGCGCTTCCACCCAGGACTGAAGGAGCAGCACCGGGCGTCGGTCCGCGAGGAGTTGGACATCCCGCAGGAGGCGCTGGTCGGCGTGTTCGTGGGCACGGGATGGCGGCGCAAGGGCCTTCACACGTTCGTCGAGGCCCTCGGCCTCCTGGCACGCCGGCAGGCAGCCCGGCCGTTCTACGGCATCGTGGTCGGGAGGGGGCCCGTGCGGGCGATGCGGGCGTTCGCCGCCAGACGCGGCGCCGGGGACCTGGTGCGGTTCGCCGGACAGGACCAGCCGGACAGGTATTACGGGGCGGCCGATTTCCTGGCGCTGCCGACCTACTTCGACCCCTGCGCCAACGTGACGCTGGAGGCGCTGGCCTGCGGCCTGCCGATTATTACGTCGGTCCATAACGGCGCCCACGAACTGCTGACGCCGGGCACGGAGGGCTTCAGCCTGGAGGACCCGTCCGACGCCTGCGGGCTGGCCGGTTTCATGGAGCAAATGGCGGACGAGGGATGGCACGCCGACGCCTCGGAAGCGGCCCGGGCGCTCGCGATGGAGCACACGCTCGAGCGGCAGCACGCGGAGCTCACGGACGCTATCCTGCCCCTGGCCGGATGAGCGAGGGCGCGCTCAGCAGCGCTCGACGCCCGCCCCGTCAACGGCGACGCACTGATAGACGTCGGGCTTGATCCCCGTTGCGTCATGGTAGGCGGCGGCCAGTGCCTCGACGAAACGGTCCACGTGCGGGCGGAGCACCAGGTTGACTGTGCAGCCGCCGAAGCCGCCGCCGACCATCCGCGCGCCGAGCACGCCCTCCTGCCGCCGGGCGGCCTCGACCATCAGGTCCAACTCCTCGCAGCTCACCTCGTAGTCGTGGCGCAGGCTCTCGTGGGAGTCGTCCATCAGGCGCCCGAACGCCTCGTAGTCGCGCGCCTTCAGCGCCTCGGCGGCGCGCAGCGTGCGCTCGTCCTCGGTGACCACGTGCCGGGCCCGCTTGAGCGCCACCTCGTCCAGGGCGTCGGCGTGCTCGGCCAGCATCTCGGGAGTCACGTCCCGGAGCTGGCTCACGCCGGGGACCCTTTCCCCCAGCAGACGGGCGGCCGTCTCGCACGAGGCGCGGCGCTCGTTATAGGCCGAACTGCCCAGCTCGTGGTGCACCATCGTGTTGGCGACGACGACGCGCACGGCCGAGGTGTCCAGCGGGAGCTGTTCGTGCTCCAGGGAGCGGCAGTCGAGCAGGAGTGCGTGCTCGCGGCGGGCGTGCACGCTGACGAACTGGTCCATGATGCCGCAGTTGACGCCGACGAACTGGTTCTCGGCCTTCTGGCACAAGAGGGCCAGCTCGCGCGACTCAGGCTCGTGGCCGCCGGCGCGGCAGTATGCCTTCGCGCAGGCCACCTCGAGGGCGGCCGAGGAGCTGAGCCCGGCGCCGAGCGGCACGTCGCCGTAAACAAGCCCCTCGATGGACCCCGGCTCGAACCCGGCCAGCTGGAGCATGACGGCCACGCCGCGCACGTAGTTGGCCCACTGCTGCCGCTCGTTGCGCCCGATGTCGTCCAGGTCGAACTCGTCCCACTCGCCGACGTTCTCCGCCCAGACCCTGACCGGGCCGCTCTCGACGGGCCGGAAGAAGACGCGGACCTCGCGGTCAACGGCCATCGGCATGACGAAGCCGCCGTTGTAGTCGGTGTGCTCGCCGATGAGGTTGACCCGGCCGGGGGCGCGGGCGCACATGAGCCCTTCGCCCTGACCGAAGGTCTCCTCGAACCTGCCGACCATCCTTGCCACGGTCCGGTAGTCCAGCTCCCACCTCCCCGGGGGCTACCCGGCCACGACGTTCACGACGCGGTTCGGCACCACGACGACCTTCCTGACCTCCCTGCCCTCCAGGTGGTGCCGGACGTTCTCCAGGTCCAGGGCCATCTGCCTGACGGTCTCCTCGTCCTCGTCCCGCCGGACGACCAGGCGGTCGCGGACCCTGCCGTTGACCTGGACGGGCAGCTCCACCTCTTCGGTCTTCGCGAGTTCTTCGTCGAACGAGGGCCAGCCGTGCTGGAAGACGCTCGACTGGTTGCCGAGCCTGGTCCAGAGCTCCTCGCAGACGTGCGGCACGAACGGCGCCAGCAGCTGCACGGCGCTCTCCATCGCGAACCGATAGACGTTGAACTCCGCCAGCTCGTCCCCGCCCGGCTCGCCGGCGTAACCGGCCCGGAGCGGCAGGCGCTGCACGTCGTTGATGAGGCTGATGACGGCGGCGACGGCCGTATTGAAGTGCCATCGCCCCTGCACGTCTTCGGTCACCTTCTTGATCGTGGCGTGCACCTGCCGGTGGGCGCCCTTCCAGGGCTCGGGCAGGTCCTCGTCCCGCACCTGCCGGCGCGGCACCGAGCCCAGTTCGTCCTGGCGCGACACGACCAGGTCCCACAGACGGTTCAGGAAGCGGTGGTAGCCGACGATGCCGCTGTCCTGCCACTCGGCGTCTTTCTCGGGAGGGCCGATGGCCAGCGTGTAGAGCCGCAGCGTGTCCGCCCCGTACTGACGAATGACCTCGTCAAAGGTGACAACGTTTCCCTTCGACTTGCTCATCTTGTCCAGGCTGCTGACAACCTCGACCTCCTCCGCCAGTCGGCGCTCGAGCGGCAGCCCCACGTCGCAGGCGCACGGCTCGCGGACGTTGGGGTCGTCGCTCACTATCTTGCCGCAGCGCGTGCAGACGTAGCTCTGCTTGCAGATCATGCCCTGAGTGAACAGGGACGTGAACGGCTCCGGGAACCCGACCTGCCCCGCGTCGTGCAGCACCTTCACGATGAAACGCGAGTAGAGCAGGTGCAGCACGGCGTGCTCGACGCCGCCGATGTACATGTCCACCGGAAGCCAGAGGTCCACCAACTCCCGGTCGAAGGGACGGTCTGCGTCATCGGGCGAGACGTAGCGCAGGAAGTACCAGCACGAGCAGAGCCACTGCGCTATCGTGTCCGTCTCGCGCCGCGCTTCGGCCCCGCACTGCGGACAGGTCGTCCGGACGAAGTCCTCCACGAACGCCAGGGGGCTCTGCCCCCTCGGGGTGAAATCCACCTCCTCCGGCAGCAGGACGGGCAGGTCCTCCTCCGGCACGGCGACGGGGCCGCAGTCAGGGCAATGAATCACCGGTATGGGGGCGCCCCAGTAGCGCTGGCGGCTAATCAGCCAGTCGCGCAGCCGGAAGTTGACCTCCCCCCTGCCCATGTCGTTGTCTTCCAGGTAGCGGATGACCCCGCCGATGCCCTCGGGCACGCGCGTGCCATCGAACGGGCCGCTCTGCGCCATGACGCCCGGCCCCTCGTGCGCAGCGTCCATGCTCTCGCCGTCCAGTTCCTCGCCCTCCGGCTGGATGACGACCCGCACGGGGAGGCCGTACTTGCGGGCGAACTCGAAGTCCCTCTGGTCGTGCGCCGGCACCGCCATGACGGCGCCCGTCCCGTATTCCATCAGCGCGTAATTGGCCACCCACAGCGGGACCTGCTCGCCGTTGACGGGGTTGACCACGCAGCGACCGGTGAAGACGCCCTCCTTCTCGACGTCCTCCCCGTCGCGCGCGGAGAGACGCGCCGCGCGCGCCCGGCGCACGAACGCCTTCACCGCATCCTCGTGCTCGGTCCCGGCGACCAGGCCAGGCACGGCGGGGTGCTCCGGCGCAAGGCTCATGAACGTGACCCCCCAGAGCGTGTCCGGGCGGGTGGTGAAACAGGGCATCGGCTCGCCCGTGTGAGCCACCGTGAAGTTGACCGACGCGCCCTCGCTGCGCCCGATCCAATTGGCCTGCATCAGGCGCACGCGCTCCGGCCAGGCGCCCAGCAGGTCGAGGTCGTCCAGGAGCTGCTGCGCGTATTCGGTGATCCTGAAGAACCATTGCGGGAGGTCCTTCTGCCCCACCGGCGTGTCGCACCGCTCGCAGAGGCCGTTGACCACCTCCTCGTTGGCCAAGGCCGTCTGGCAGCCCGGGCACCAGTTGACGGGGGCGTCCTTGCGGTAGGCCAGGCCCCGCTGGAAGAGCTGGAGGAAGACCCACTGCGTCCACTTGTAGTAGCCGGGCTCGCTGGTGTTGATCTCGCGGCCCCAGTCGTAACCGATGCCCAGCGAGTCCATCTGCTGCTTCATGACGCGGATGTTCTCGGCCACGTAGCGGGCGGGGTGGGTCTTGTGCCTGATGGCGGCGTTCTCGGCGGGAAGCCCGAAGGCATCCCAGCCCATCGGGTGCAGCACGTTGAAGCCCTTCATCCGCGAGTAGCGGGCGACGACGTCGCCGAGGATGTAGTTGCGCCCGTGCCCGACGTGCAGGGCGCCCGACGGGTACGGGAACATGACGAGGCAGTAGAACTTCGTCTCATCGGCGCGATCGGGGCACCGGAAGAGGCCGTTCTCGTCCCAGTACCGTCGCCATCGTGACTCGACTTCCGCCGGCGTGTAGCTGTCGCCGCTCATGCAGTGGTCGCTCCAGTCCGAGGCGGGATTCCGCGCAAGGGCAAAACGCCCAACGATTATATCGCAGGCCCGGGAGCGTTCAAACGCCCGATGACGAGCGGGGCCATCTTTCCGTTGACAGGCACGCTCATTTGGCTTTAGAATTAGCATTGCTGGTGGCGGGCATAAGCGGCCCGTGGCATTTCGTGTTCCCTCGGGCCGTGGCCCACTGGCACGCCCTGCACCAGGCCTGCCCGGTCGCGCTTGCCTCACACGCTCTTCGCCCGGACAAAAGCCGTATGGGGCCGTTGCCAGTGCGAAATTGAGAGGAGAGAAGCTGTGGCAGTACCCAAGAGAAGGACAAGCAAGACGCAGAAGAGGAAGCGTCGCACTCACTACGTTCTGGACGCGCCGAACGTCCCAAAGAGCCAGAAGGTGCGGGCCGAAGGCGCCCGTTCCACAAGATTCTTCTGCAGCAATTGCAACCAGCCGAAGGAGCCGCACGCGGTCTGCCCGAACTGCGGCTACTACCGGGGCCGGCCCATGATCGAAGTGGAACGATAGAGCAGGACGCGGCTGGGATGAACTCGCCGGGGCAACAGCGGACGGCGTCCGGACCGGAGAACACTCAACCTGCCCGCATCGTCCTGGACGCCTCCGGCGGGGACAGCCCCCTCCAGGAGCGGGTCAGCGGCGCAATCGAGGCCGCCGGACTCTACCCCGACACCATCGTTCTCCTGTGTGGGCCGGGTGACAGGTTGCAGGAAGCGGCTGACGACCTCGGCGGGCTGCCCCAGAGCGCGGCCATCATCGACGCGCCCCAGTCCATCGGCATGCACGAATCCCCCGTGAAGGCCCTCCGCGAGAAACCCGAATCCTCGATAGCGGTCGGCATCCAGATGGTCGCCGACGGGCGGGCGGACGCCTTCGTCAGTGCGGGCAACACCGGAGCGGTCGCTGCCTGCAGCATGTTGAGGCTGGGCCGCCTGAAAGGCGTCCAACGGGCCGGCATCGCAGCGCCCATGCAGGTGCTCGACTATCCCGTTGTCGCCATAGACGTCGGCGCCAACGTGGATTGCAGGCCCATCAACCTGTTGCAGTACGGGATCATGGCGTCCGTATTCGCCCGGGAGGTGCTGGAGATCCAGAACCCCAGGGTGGGCCTGCTCAACGTCGGGGAGGAGACCACAAAAGGTAACGACCTGACGAAACAGGCGTTCGAACTGCTCTCTCGGGCGGACCTGAACTTCGTGGGCAACGTCGAGCCCCTCCAGTTGTTCGAGCGCGGCTGTGACGTGCTGGTCTGCGACGGTTTCGTGGGCAACGTCCTGCTGAAGCTCGGCGAGAGCCTGGTGACGAAGCTTGTCGGATGGGTGCGCCAGAGGGTGAAGGGCCATCCGCTCTATAGGCTCGGTTTCGCGCTCTGCGGCAACGTCTTCCGCCACCTGCACCATTGCGCCGATTACAGCGAATACGGCGGGGCGCCGCTGCTGGGCGTCAAAGGAGTGACGATCATCACGCACGGCGCCTCCGAGGCGCGCGCCATCCGCAACGCCATCCGGGAGGCGCGCAGTTTCGTCAAGCACCACGTTAACGAACATATCGAAGCAGCGATTCAGCAGGACGCCGCCGCCAGAGGCATGGCAACCTGACCGCTCTTTTCTACCTCGAACCCACGCCGCAGGAAAATCGATCATGCACAGCGCGAGGAGTCTGCCCGTCGAGATAGCCGGCACTGCAAGCTACTTGCCCGAGCGAGTACTGACGAACTTCGACCTGGCGGAGATGGTCGACACTTCCGACGAGTGGATCGTCCAGAGGACGGGCATTCGCGAGCGGCGCATCGTCGCCGACGATGAGGCCACAAGCGATATGGCCGCAAAGGCCGCTCTGAAGGCCCTGGCCACGGCCGGCGTGGAGGCAGAGGACGTGGACGCCATCCTGGTTGCCACGTCCACGCCCGATTATCTCTTCCCGGCCACCGGCTGCCTGGTCCAATCCGCTATCGGCGCGCAGAACGCGATGGCCTGCGACCTGGAGGCCGCATGCAGCGGCTTCGTCTACGGGATGGGCTGCGCCGCAGGCATGATTAGCGCCGGCATGGGACGCAACATCCTCGTGATCGGGGCCGAGTCCCTCTCGCGCATCACCGACTACACGGACCGCCGCTCCTGCATCCTGTTCGGCGACGGCGCGGGAGCAGCCCTCTTGCGCGAGTCCCGCAACGGCGGCGAGATAATGTACGCCGAACTCGGGGCAGACGGATCGAACCCGGAGATACTGATGACGCCCGCCGGCGCCGCCCGCCTCCCCGCCAGTCACAAGACCGTGGACGAGCACCTGCACTACATGCAACTCCAGGGGCGGGAGGTCTTCAAACTGGCCGTCAACAAGCTGACCGAGCTGCTCCTGCGCATACCCGACGAAACGGGCGTGGACCTGGCCGAGATCAAGATGATCGTCCCGCACCAGAGCAACGTACGCATCATCAAGAGCGCGCTGGAGCGGAGCGGCCTGGAAATGGAAAAGGCCTACATGAACATTGACCGCGTCGGCAATACGTCCGCGGCCTCGATCCCTATCGCAATGGCCGAAGCGCTGGAAGCCGGCTCACTGGACCGCGGCGACCTGGTGCTGCTCCTGGCCTTCGGCGGCGGCCTGACGTGGGCCTCTCTGCTGCTGCGCTATTGAGGGCATCCTTCGGATGAGCGTGGACCCCATAGCGTTGCTATTCCCCGGCCAGGGCGCGCAACAAGTCGGCATGGGCCGTGACCTGGTCGAAGCGTTCCCCGCTGCCGGAGAGGTCCTGGCATCGGCCGACGACGTGCTGGGCATCGACCTGAGCCGTCTCTGCTTCGAGGGGCCGCAGGCGGCGCTGTCACGCAGCGACATCGCCCAGCCGGCCATACTGGCAGTGAGCATCGCTGCCCTGCGGGCACTGCAGACGCAGGCGGGAGGGCTGCCGGCCGTGAAGGCGTCCGCCGGCCTGAGCCTGGGCGAGTACACGGCCCTGGTGGCCGCCGGAGCGCTTTCCTTCCGGCAGGCCGTGGACCTTGTGCGTCACAGGGGACTCTACATGCAGGAGGCGTGCGAGGCGAACCCGGGCGCCATGTATTCCGTCCTGGGCCTGGAAGACGCACTCGTGGAGGAAGCCTGCCAGCGGGCCGGCCGCCAGACCCGGGGCCGCGTCTGGCCGGCCAACTACAACTGCCCCGGCCAGGTCGTCATAAGCGGCGAAGAGGAGCCGGCGCGCGTTGCCGCCGACCTTTGCGGGGAAGCCGGCGCGCGCCGTGCAGTGCGGCTGGACGTTGCCGGCGCGTTCCACACGCCCCTGATGCAGCCGGCGGCCGACAGGCTGGCGCAACGCCTGGACGACGTGCAGGTGACGAAGCCTAACCACCCGGTCGTGGCGAACGTCACCGGACTGCCCGTGACGGAGCCGGACGAGATCCGGCGCCTTCTGGTGAGGCAGATCACCGAGCCCGTGCGCTGGACGGACTGTGTGCGCTGGCTCATAGGGCAGAACGTCAACGAATACTATGAGATCGGCCCCGGCCGCGTGCTGCACGGGCTTCTGAAGCGCATCGACCGGGAGAGGACTTGCTGGACGGTCAACACCAGCCAGGACGTGGCAGACGCCGCACTCAGATGGCGGGAGGGAAAGGGACTATGAAAACGCTCGAAGGCAAGACGGCGCTCGTCACGGGGGCCTCGCAGGGCATCGGCAGGGCCATATGCACGCGGCTCGCCCGGGAAGGCGCCAACGTCGCCGGCCTCGACGTGCAGGCCGAAGCCCTGAAGGAAACGGCCGCACTGGTCCAGGAGAGTGGCGCACAGTTTGTGGCGGTCTCGGCCGACGTGACCTCCCCGGACCAGCTCAACGAGGCCGTAGCGCGGGTCACGGAAACGTTCGGGACGCTGGACATCCTGGTCAACAACGCCGGCATAACGCGGGACAACCTGCTGATAAGGCTCGACGAGGAGGACTGGAACAAGGTGCTCGCCGTCAACCTCACAGGGGTCTTCAACGGCATGAAGGCGGTCGCCCGGGGCATGATGAAGCAGCGCAGCGGGCGCATCGTCAACATCGCCAGCGTCGTGGGAATAACCGGCAACGCCGGTCAGGCCAACTACTCCGCCAGCAAAGGCGGCGTGATCGCGCTGACCAAGACGGCGGCACGGGAACTGGCCCGGCGGAACGTGAACGTCAACGCGGTTGCGCCGGGCTTCATCGCCACGGCTATGACGGACAAGCTGACCGAGGAGGCCAAAAGCGGCGCCCTGAGCGGCATCCCCCTGGGCCGGCTCGGCCAGCCCGAGGACGTGGCCGCCGTCGTCGCATTCCTTGCAGGCCCGGACTCGCAGTACATCACGGGTCAGGTCATCTGTGTGGACGGCGGCATGGTCATGTAGGGGCACCGCGACGCTTGCAAATAGCCCCCGGACTGCGTAAAATGCCGCGTCCGCGAGGGGGCGTCCGCAGGAGTGTGTACAGGCAATCGGCGCTTTCGTGTGAGGGTTTTTCCATTCACCGGGAGGAACAGAGGTGGCTGACACTGTAAGGGAAAGGGTCATCAAGCTAATTGCTGACAGGATGGACGCAGATCCTGAGCAGATCACCGATGACACGCACTTCGTCAACGATCTGCAGTCGGACTCCCTGGACATGGCCGAACTGGTCATCGACCTGGAGGAGGAGTTCGACCTGAGCATCAGCGACGAGGAAGCTCAGCAGATTGAGACCGTAGGCCAGGCCATCCAGCACATCGAAGCGAGCCAGCAGCAGGAATGATGAACGCCAGACGGGTGGTCGTAACGGGGGTTGGGGTTGTCTCGCCGGTCGGCAAGAGCCCGGACGAGGCCTGGCCGGCCGTGCGCGACGGCCGCAGCGGCATCAGAGCGATCACGGCGTTCGACACAACCGAGTACGACGTTCGCATCGCCGGCGAAGTCTGGGACTTCGACCCGCTGGACTACTTCAGCAAGCGGGAGTTGAGCCGGCTGGACCGTTTCGTCCAGTTCGCGCTCGTGGCGGCGGACCAGGCCATCCAGAGCGCCGGTCTCGAACTCGACAAAGAGGACTGCTCCCGCGTGGGCGCGTACGTCGGCACGGGGATAGGCGGGCTGCACACGTACGAGGCACAGCACACGCGCCTGGTGCAGAGCGGCCCGCGACGCACCAGCCCGCTCATGATACCGAAGCTCATGACCAACGCCGCCGCGGGCCAGGTGGCCATGCGCCACGGGCTCCACGGGCCGACCATGTCGGTGTCCAGCGCGTGCGCCTCGGCCTCGCACGCCATCGGCGAGGCGTTCCAGTCCATCCAGTACGGCATGGCCGACGTGCAGGTCTGCGGCGGCGCCGAAGCCGCCGTCACGCCGATGGGTCTGAGCGGCTTCCAGCAGATGAAGGCGCTCTCAACGCGCAATGACGACCCACCGGCCGCCAGCCGGCCGTTCGACGCCAACCGCGACGGATTCGTCATGGCCGAGGGCGCCGGCATACTCGTGCTGGAAGAACTCGAGCACGCCACGAAACGCGGCGCGCCGATACTGTGCGAACTGGTGGGCTACGGCGCCAGCAGCGACTCCTACCACATCACGTTGCCGGAGCCGGAGGGCAAGGGCGCCGCTCGGGCCATGTGCAACGCGCTGGAGGACGCGCAGCTCACCCCGGAGCAGGTGGACTACGTCAACGCGCACGGCACCGGCACGCCGGCCGGCGACGACGTAGAAGCCAAGGCCATCGTGAGCGTGTTCGGCGACTACGCCAGGAAGGTGGCCGTCAGCTCTTCCAAGAGCATTTTCGGCCACTTGCTGGGCGCTTCGGGCGCGCTGGAAAGCGCCGTCTGCATATGGGCCATGCAAGACAACGTCTGTCCGCCGACCATAAACCTGGACGATCCCGACCCCGAGTGCTGCGGGCTCGACTTCGTGCCGCACCAGGCGCAGGAACGCGCGCTGGACGTCGTCATCAACAATTCGTTCGGCTTCGGCGGGCACAACGTCTCGCTGATCTTCCGCAGGTTCGCCGGCTGAGGCGTCCCGGCGTCCCCCGTCGCCTCACCAACCGTCCTCCCCGATCAGCCGCACGAACACGCAATCGCACAGGTGCTTCTCTTCCAGCGTGCCGTCCTCCGCCTGCCGGTAGCGGACCAGGCTCTGGTAGTGGCGCGGCCCCACCGGGACGACGGCCTCGCCGCCGGGGGCGAGCTGCCCCAACAGGATGTCGGGCCGGTGCGGCGCGCCCGCGGTGACCATGATGCGGTCGAAGGGCGCCTCCTCGGGCCAGCCCAGCGTGCCGTCGCCGACGCGGAAGGAGATGTTCGCATACCCCAGATCGCCGCACAGGAGCCCTCTGGCCCTCTCGCTCAGTTCGTCCAGCCGCTCCACCGTGTACACGTGAGCGGCCAGTTCCGCCAGGATCGCCGCCTGGTAACCGGAGCCCGTGCCCACTTCCAGCACGCGCTCCTGCCCGGTCAGGTGCAACTCCTCGGTCATTAGCGCGACCATGTAGGGCTGGGAAATCGTCTGCCGGCAGCCGATGGCCATCGCACCGTCCCAATAGGCGCGCGACCTCGAATCGGCAGGGACAAACAGCTCCCGGGGCACTCTGCCCATCGCGTCGAGCACACGCGCGTCTCGTATCCCCCGGCACCGCAGCTGCCCCGCGACCATGTCACGGCGCGCTTGCTCGAAATCGCCCGAAGTGCCGAATGCCATGGGAGAACTCGGAGAAGCTATTTTCTGTTTCGCGCCCGCCCTGCGTATTGTATGATACAGGGGAATTCCTGACTGACAAATCGAAACCCCTTCCTTCGGGGGCCGGCACAATGATCGATACCAGAACCATAGTATTCAGCACCGAAGCGGAGATGGACATCGTGGACGTCACGAAGGACGTCGCCGATCTGGTCAATGATGCGGCCGTAAGCGACGGCGTCGTGACGGTCTTCGTCCCGGGCTCCACCGGTGCCGTGAGCACGATGGAGTACGAGCCGGGCCTGATCAAGGACATGCAGGAGCTGTTCGAGAAGCTCGCACCGCGCGACCACTACTACCACCATGAGGAACGGTGGCACGACAAGAACGGCCACAGCCACGTCCGGGCCAGCCTCATCGGGCCGTCCGTGATGGTGCCTTTCCGCGACAAGCGGCTGATGCTGGGGACCTGGCAGCAGATCGTTTTCTTCGACTTCGACGTCCGCGCCCGGGAGCGCGAACTCATCGTCCAGATCATCGGCGCCTGACGACGGTCCGACGGGGACCTTGACGACGGGCCTTCAGCGGCTATAATCTCGATACGGTCGGGGCGTGGCCCAGCCTGGATTAGGGCGCCAGCATGGGGGGCTGGAGATCGCGGGTTCGAATCCCGCCGCCCCGACCATTCTTCACAGACAGCCCTACCGTCGGAGTTCGGCTACCTTTCTGCTTGCGCAACAAAGAGTTATGATGTATGCTGCTTGCTGGGAAGGTTCAAACTCGCAGGGGAGGCGCCTGGATTTCCAAACCTTCCCAGCTTCCCCACCGGCAAGCCCACGACATGAGAAGGGAGACCGGCGTGGACTATCGAGAAACTGCGTTCAGAGCGAAGTTTGACGATGCCGCAAAGCAACTTGGCGTGGCTGCGGACCAGATTGTCTCCCTTAAGGTGCGCGAGGAGTTTCCGCCGTGTCACGAGTATCCACGACTTCTGGCCGCTCTCCAGACTGACGCGCAGCTGGATTGTTCGTCGGTCAGCGGCGACTATCAGGGTAGGAGCCATCTGGTCGGCAACGCCAAGACGAGCATTATCGTCGTCGAGCACGAAACGGGCCTGGAGATACTCTACGTTGCCGGGTCCGTCGCTTCCATAATCGGTCTGGTTCCTGTGGTACTTCGATGCTGGACGGCCATTCGCGGCCACCTTGGAGGGCGGCGACATCCTGACTTCCGAACGGTCGAGATCCGCCGAATCGATAGTGGCGGGCACCTCTTGGAGGAGCGAAACCACAGCATGGGCCTTCCCTGGTCAGAGCCCCTGGACATTGCCAACCAAGCGCTCCTATCGGCAGCGGAGAACATCGACGGAGAAATACAGCAAGTCAAGGCTTCCCTCCAGAGCCTTACGAATCGCATGAATGCGGTCGAGGAGAAACTGGCCGAGAAAACGCCCCAAACCTCAGTCAGACCCCGTAGGAGTACGACAAAGAGGAAGCCGAAGAAGGGGTGATCGCCGCAAGCAGTGACCGCGCTACCACGCGAAGAGGCGTGTGACGCGGTCCGCGGTCAGGATATGGGGCTCGGGGGGCTTGAGATACAGGGCCATGATGGGCGCGGGGAGTATCTGGGAAGGTTCAAACGAGCGCCAGTCGCCCCGACCATTCCCGCCGCACGGCGGGAATGGTAGAGCAGGCGAGCATCCGAGCAGTAGAACAGGTGAGAACCGCGCAAGCCCCTGCCACCACCGCGGCCTGTTCCAGGCCCTCCCGGATGTGGGTTCGCAGGTCGTCCAGCAATTCCCGCTTCTGTCCGGCCGATGCGCCCCGAAGATGCCCCTCCACCTCTGTCAGATAGGCGTTCACGGCCTCCTCTACTTCGGCAGAACACTCCATCCTCAGGCCTCCTCCTTCTCCGGCGTCCTCAAGCGCTCAACAGAAGCGACCAGGTCATCCCAGTAACGGTTCATCGCCGCGACGCGGCGCCGGCCCAGATCAGTCAGGCAATAGCAGCGGCGCGGCGGCCCGGTGCCCGACGGCACGTGGCGCACCTTCAGCAGCTCGTCCCGCCTCAGACGAGCCAGGATCGGATAGGCCGTGCTTTCGCCTATGGCGAGTTCCTCAATGCGCCTCAACTGCTGAACCAACCGGTACCCATACGTCTGCTCTTGAGCCAGCACGTTGAGCACACAGAACTCCAACAGCCCTTTGCGAAGCTGCGTGATCCAGTCTTTCACCGATGGCTACCTCGTATAACACAGTAGCTCCGGTCGCAGTCTAATGTCGCATGGCCGGGGCGTCAAGCACTTTCACGTACCAACCTGACCGGGACCGCTCGATAAGGCAGACGAAACGCCGGCAGGCGGCGCACCACCCGTCGCAACGGCAGGCTGGCGAGCCCGAGCCATGGCCCATGACAGCGAATGCATTCCTTGACACCATGCCCAACAGGCGATATCTTCTGCTCGTTTGTCGGCGCACCTGGAACGGGCGGCAGGGAGAATGAGAGTGCACGGCACAAGGATCGTTCGGGGCCTTGCGGCCCTCATGTTGTTGATCGTCGCGGCCGGCCACTGCGCCCACGCCGCGGGGACGGCCGCAGGTTCGCGGAACGCACGCCCCCAGGCCGTGAACACCCGTGAGGAACGCGCAGCACGGAGGAGAAGAATGCAGTTGCCCGAACCCGACGTAAAAAACGAGGTTTACGGGCCGCACGAGCGCAACAGGCTCGACCTGTGGATGGCGGACGGCGAGGGGCCGAGGCCGCTCCTGGTCTTCATCCACGGCGGAGGATTCCGCGGCGGCGACAAGAGCAACGTTGACATCGGCCTGCTCAGGGGATGTCTGGAAGCGGGGATAACCTTCGCGGCAGTCAACTACAGGTTCTCGCAGATGGCCATATACCCCGCCCCGATGCACGACTGCGCCCGGGCGATCCAGCACATCCGGCTGAACGCCGAGAAATGGAACATAGACCCCGCGCACGTCGCGGCCACCGGCGGCTCGGCCGGCGCGGGTATTTCGGAATGGCTCGCCTTCCACGACGACATGGCCGACCCCGAGGCCGAGGACCCCGTCGCGCGCCAGTCCACGCGGCTGAGCTGCGCTATCGCTAAGAGCGCACAGTCCACCTACGACCCGCGGGTCATAAAGGAGATCATCCCCGGCAACGCCTACAAAGAGTCGGCCCTCATACAGCTGTTCGGCCTGCCCCCCGACTGGAACTGGGACCGGGACGAGGTGGACGCGGAGACCGACGCGCTGATCCGGGACGGCTCGCCCATCAACCACCTCTCCGAGGGCGACGCGCCGGTGTTCGTATTCCACGTGGAGCGCCAGAACACGCCGGGCAACATCCATCACTCGAACTTCGGCAAGCACCTAAAGGAGGCGATGGACAAGCTGGGCATCCAGTGCGTGCGCCGCATGGACACCGACTACGAGACGCCCGGCGGGGCCCTGGAAGAGATGATGGCCTTCCTCAAGAAACACCTTGGCGTCTGACGCAGGATCGGCCTTACGGAGAGAGCAACGATGAGCAGCGAGGACCTGATCTACGACGTTGCGCCGGGGCGGTTTGAGGAGCGCGTGATCGCGGCCTCGCGGGCGCGGACCGTGGTCGTGGACTTCTGGGCCGAATGGTGCGCGCCATGCCGCGCGCTGGGGCCCGTGCTGGAGGACGTGGTCCGTTCGCACGGGGGACGGGCCGCGCTGGCCAGGGTCAACGTCGACCAGCACCAGGATGTGGCCGCCCGGTACGGCATCCGCGGGATTCCGGCCGTGCACGTGTTCCGCGACGGGCAGGTTGTCGGGCAGTTCGTGGGCGCCTTGCCCCGCGCGGAGGTCGAGCGCATCCTCGGGGCCGCCCTGCCCTCGGTGGCCGACGAACTGGCGGAGGAAGGGAGCCGGCTCGCCGGCGAGAACCGGGTCGAGCAGGCGGAGGAACGGTTCCGCCGGGCGCTTCAGGAGCGGCCGGACCATGCCGGCGCGCTGCTGGCGCTGGGGACCCTCGTGCTGGAGGCCGGACGGACGGACGAGGCCCGTGAGTTGCTGTCGCGCATCGAGGAGAACGCGCCCGAGCACGACGCCGCCCGGGACGCTCTGGCCCGCATCGAGTTCGCGGAGACCTGTCAGGCCAACGGCGGCCTGGAGGCCTGCCGCGAGCGCGCCGAGGCGACTCCGGACGACCTGGACGCCCGCCATAGTCTGGCCTGCTGCCTGGCCGCCGACGGGCAATACGGTGAAGCCCTGGAAGAGTTCCTGCTAATCCTGGGCGCGAACAGGGAATACCGGGAGGGAGCCGCCAGGGAGGCCATGGTGCGCATATTCTCCCTGGTCGGGCCGCAGGGCGAACTGGCGAAGGCCTACCGCAGGAAGCTGGCGGGGGTGCTGTATTGAAGCCGCGGCCGGCCCCGTGCCGTCAACCCGTCGCTTCCACTTCCGGCGCAATGATGACGAGCCGCCCGACGGCCTGTCCCGTGTCGCGCGCCAGGACCGGGCACTTCACGCGAAGAAGGAAAAAGACCGGCCGGTCGGTTTCGCTGAGCGTCTCGTAGTTGCCCTGCCCCTTGGCGATGACCACGTCCGCCGCCCGGAAACGGGCGCGGAACTCGTCCGAGCAGTCGTCCAGGACTGTGCCCGGCGTGGCCGTTCCGCTCGACATGACGTCCGCGACGGCGGCCATGTTGACCGCCGCAGCGTCCTCCATCGTGGCGTCATTGATGATAGGCCCGCCGCGCACGGCCGCGGTGGTCCTTCCCGGCGGGAACTGCTCGATGAAGAAGCGATCGAAGACGATCTCTCCCGCGTTGTCGGTCAAGTAGAGTATGGTCTCCGCGCGGTCAACGGCGCGCCGGAGCGCCTGGACCGCCCGCCTGGGCAGGGGCTCTGCCAGCGCGCGCTCCAACTCCGCCTCCACGGCAGCGGGGCTGGCGTCGTGCCCGCTCTTCGCCCCGAGGTCTATCACGTTGCCGGCAATGGCAAGCCGCAGGGCCAACTCGAACAGGTCGGTCCCTTCCTCCAGCCCGTCGCGTATCTGCGCGAGCAGTTCGCCGGCCAGCTCATTGGAGCGCCTCTTGGCATCCAGGTAGGGGTCGGGGTTGCCGGTCCCCTCGCGGACGATGCGGTGTATGCTGCGCCCCAGCACGGGCGGCGGCAGCTCGAAGGAGAACTCGGCCGCCTCGGACAGAATCCGCCGCAGAAGCCGCTCCTGAAGGGGCACGTCGTCCGTAACCATCCGCACGGCTTCCAGCGCCTGCTGCATGAAGCACGGCAAGCAGTCCATGTACGTCCTCATGGGGGTCTCCCTCAGCGGCTCATCGCAAGAGACAATGGGAGGGGTCCAGGGCGCTCAATCCGCATGCATCGGGGCAATGGCACGCCCTTCCCGAACGAGAGTCCGCACAGTGAAAAGCAGCAGTCCGAAGATGGCCAGCACGCCCAACGTGCCCGCCGAAAGCTCCTTCAAGGTGGGAACGGCTATCAGGTAAGTGACGAACAGCGCCGCCGGCATTCCCCAACTCGCCGCAGCGGCCGCGCGCTCGCCCTGCCTCCGCAAGCAGAACGCCGCCAGCACGCCCACCGGCACGGCCAGGATAGCCAGGTGCCCGCCGACCGACACATCGGACAGCAGCAGCATCCCCGGCGGCGCCAATGCGAAGAGCGCGCCCTCCAGCTCGTGGCTGCACGACCCGGACACGCCGAGCCAGCAGGCCAGCAGCGCCGCCAGAACGAGCAGCTTCAGGCCCGTGGCGACCTTCCTGGCCGTCCCGACGGACAGGCCTGCCACGTTGACGTAGTGCGGGCGGCTCTGCCGGCCCGCGTTGTACGCACTGAGGTAGCGCACCGTCGCGGCCGTCAGCGATTGGTTCGTGCGCCTGTACGGCCGGTCGATAAACGCCTCCGGGCCTTCCTTCGCCAGGGGCAGCATCACGTTCGTCACCCAGGAGTGGTACCTCTCGTAGGCTCCCTCAAACCCCCAGGTGAGCACGGGCAGCACGACGGCGCAGACCACCCCGCCGACGGCCATGCCGGCCAGCGCACCCCACTTGCGCCGGCAGAGCAGATAGACGCCGAAGAGCCCCGGCGTCAGCTTGAACGCCGTCGCCACGCCCAGGCAGAAACCGCCCTCCCAGTCTCGTCCCTCGGCCAGCATCAGCGCCATCGCAGCCGCCACAAGGAACACGACGATCATGTCCGTCTCGCAACGAACGATGCTGTTGAACATCAGCCCGCCCGAGGCGAACCACACGCCCGCCGCCAGGCACGCGCGCCAGCGCCGCTCCCGGTCGCAGGCCGATGCGATGAACCGCGCAGACCACACCGTCATGGCCGCCATCAGGAGCAGTGCCGCCGCCGCGCTGAGCGTCAGTTGCGCCACCTGCCAGGCAGTGGTGCCCGTGAGGGCATTGTCCGGGTCGGGGGTCCGGCCGAGCGGGAACAGGCCGAACGGGCTCCAGAGAATGACGAACGGCGGCCCGTAGGCGCGGACGTGGGCAATGTGCGTATAATGGTCCTTGCCCTCGACCAGGCCGACCTGCACGATCTCCCGGAAAGCCCTGAACTCCGTGGAGCCGCACAGGGCGCGCCGCACGGCGTTAGCCAGCACACAAAGGACGATCAGCGCACCCAGCGCAACCAGCGCACGACGCACCTTGCGTCGTTCCCAGAAGGCGCAGGCGGCCGGCAGGTTCATGCGCTTCCCTCCCCGTCAACTCTCGGCATAGCCGGGCTCGCGGCCGATCGCGCTCAGGTCGTGCCCGTGACCCATCGCGTTCTGCGCCGCCTTCAGCCCCATATCGATGTAGTGGTCCGAACTGGTATAGACGAACGACGCGTTGCGGCCGATGTTGTGCAAGTTGCCGAAGCGCGCCAGATGACGATTCACGGCGTCTACGTGCTGCCGATAACCGAGGTCGTAGAGCGGGTACGCCCTGGAAAGGCGCACCGTGGTGAAGCCCGAGACCCACTCGCTCCTGATCAGGCCCATGCTGACCAGGTCGTCCGTAGCATCTGCCGCAAGGTCGGCGGGTTCACGCGTCCAGGACTCGTCGCCCTCCTGGCAGAAGTACTCCACCACCAGCGACGTCTTGTCCGGCGGCGCCATCTCCGCGCTCCAGTTCTTCGGCTCGTGCAGCCGGCAGAACCCGATGTCGGGCGAAGGAACGTATATCCAATGGTCCGGACTGACCCGCTCCACGTCCAGGAACAGCACGAGCACGACGACGCTCCGGTAGCGGAGCCTGTCCGCCGCATCGAGCACGTCCTGCGGCGCGGCTGGCCGCAGCATGTGGACGATCTCGTTGACAGGAATGGAACTGAGCAGCCCCGAACACGGCTGCCGCCCGCTGTTGCCCGCCGAGTCCCGCGTCGTCACAGCCGTGACGCGGTCGCCGTCGTGCTCGACCTCCGCGACCTCATGCCCGGTGAGCAGGCGGCTCGGCTCCCGGACGGTCCCGGCCATCGCATCCGGTATCTGGCCGAAGCCGAAGCGCGGGTAGATGAAGCGCCGCACCAGGCTGTCGTCCTCACCCCTCTTGAGGAGCGCATCCCTGACGGCCTCGCGGAACGAGAGGCCCTTGATGCGCTGCTCGGCGAAGTCGGCCGCCAATTCCGAACAGGGGATGCCCCAGGTCTTCTCCGTGTAGCCCTTGAAGTAGATGCGGTACAGGTATTCCCCGAAACGGTTGAGCGCCCACTGCTCGAAGGTCTCTTCGGCTCCGGGCGCGGCGAACAGGGAGCCGACTTTCATCGCCCCGTAATCGAAGACTGCCCTGGCAGCACCGGTCAGACCAAGCCCCCTGAGCGTGCTGACGATGCTCAACGGGTAGTGCACAAAACGTCCGTTCAGCAGGATGCGGCTCAACCTGTCCACCGTCAGCCTGTCCTCGCCTAGCAGGTCGCGCACGAGCCTTTCCACGTGAGCCTTCTTCGTGTAGAAGCGGTGCCCGCCCAGGTCGAAGCGGAAGTCCCCGTACTGCATCGTGCGCGAATAGCCGCCCACGTGCTCGCTCTTCTCGTACAGGACGAAGGGGACTTCCGAATCGGCCTGGAGGCGCCACGCAGCGGACAGGCCCGCAATACCGGACCCCGCAATCACTATGGGCTCCATAAGGGCCATCCTTGTCCTCCGGCTCAAGCCGAGTCATCCCTGGTCGCATCGAGGATCGAGCCGCACGTCGTGAACCGGCCGCCCAGCGCCTCAAGCGCTTCGTCGAGTATCCGCCAGGCCGTCCGCCCGCAGTTGCGCGTCAACAGCCAGCGCGTGCGCGCGGGCAGGCACGCGGCCGTCTCCGCAGACAGGAACTCGTGCAGGTGCAGGTACAGCAGCGACGCGGACCCGGGCAACTGCGCCAGCGACGCGGGAGCAAGGATCCTGAGCCACGTCAGCGACAGCGGCATCATGCCGCCCCACATTGCGGCCGTCGGGAACTCGTAGAGATCACCCCGCCTGAACGGGCAACCCAGACGCGCCAGCCGACCGTTGACGGGTCCAGGCAGCACGCTGCCCAGCGAAGCGTCATAGCTGTAGCCGGCTTTCCGGAGCATGCGAAAGAACGCCGGACGCCGCTGAAAGAACGGCGCCCGAAAGCCCCGGACCGCCCCGGCCACATCCTCCAGGCGTTGTCGCGACTCCTTCAGCTCCCGCCGGGCCTCCCCGTCACACAGGGAGCCCAACAGCCGGTGGGAACAGCCGTGCGAGCCGACCTCATTGCGCTCGGCGATGGCCGCAACCAAACCCGAAGACGTTTCAAGCAGGTCACTTACGATAAAAAACGTGGCCGCAATGCCCCGCTCCTCCAGGAACCGGAGGAACACTGGAGTGATCTCCCGCAACGCGCGCGTGCCCCGCACGCCCCAGTCCGGCTCCAGGTCCACCGTCAGCGCAATCCAATCGCCCATCTTGCCCGCCGAGGCGACAACACACACAGCTTCAGGCCCATCTTTCCGTACAGCGGCGTATTATGCCAGATGGCGGGCGCCATTGCAAAGACGCCCCCTCCTTGCGCGCGTCGCATTCGCATCCGTATAATCCCAGAGCTGCACTGAGAAAAGCGTTCTGCGGTCATCCGGAGGCACACCGTGAAACTCGTCGTCAAAGCGAGCCCACTGGCCGGAGAGGTGGCGATCCCCGCCAGCAAGTCGCACACGATCCGTGCGCTGCTCATGGGCGCACTGGCCGACGGCGTCTCCGAGGTGGTTCGGCCGCTCCGCTCCAGTGACACCGAGAGCTGCGTGACGGCCTGCGAAGCCCTGGGGGCCGAGGTAACCCGTAAGAGCGACGACGTCTGGGAGGTGCACGGCACGGCGGGAACGCCGCGCCCCGCGCCGCAGCCCATAGACGTGGGCAACTCGGGGACGACCTTGTTCCTGGCCATGACGGTCGCGGCGCTCGCCCGGGGCGAGACGGAGTTCACGGGTGACGAACAGATACAGCGGCGCAGCGCCGCCGAACTCATGGAGGCGCTGCGGGCGCTGGGCGCCACGGCGCGCTCGGTGCGGGACAACGGGTGCGCCCCCCTGCGCGTGGGGGGGCCGCTCACGGGCGGTCACGTCTCCATCGAGTGCCCCACCAGCCAGTACCTTTCGAGCCTGCTCATCGCCTGTCCACTGGCCGGCGGGGACACGACCATCGACGTCCCGTTGCTCAACGAAGCCCCCTACGTCCGCATGACGATGCAGTGGCTGGATGAGATGCGGGTATCCTATCGGGCTTCCGACGACCTGTCCCGCTTCGAGATACCGGGCGGCCAGAGGTACGCGCCCTTCTCAAGGACCATCCCGGGCGACTTCTCCAGCGCCGCGTTCTTCCTGGTCGCGGCAGCCGTGACGGGTTCGCGCCTGCTTCTGCGCGGGCTGGACATGCAGGACAGCCAGGGCGACAAGGCCGTCGTGACCATGCTGGAGGCAATGGGCTGCCGGGTCCTGCATCAGAGCGGGGGGATACTCATCAAGGGGCCGGAGGAGCTGCGGGGCGGCACGTTCGACCTGAACGCCACCCCCGACGCCCTGCCCGCCATGGCGGTGGCCGGCTGCGCGGCCGCCGGCGTCACCCGGCTCGTCAACGTGCCGCAGGCCCGCGCAAAGGAGACGGATCGCATCCAGGTCATGGCGGCGGAACTCGGCAAGCTGGGCGCCCGCGTGGAGGAACTGCCGGACGGACTCGTGGTGCGGCAGAGCCCGCTGAAAGGGGCCTCGGTGCGGGGGCACGCGGACCACCGCGTGGTCATGGCCCTGGCCGTGGCGGGACTGAGGGCCGAGGGCGAGACGACGGTCGACACGGCCGAGGCCGTCGCCGTGACTTTCCCCGGCTTCACGCACTTGATGCAGGCCGTCGGAGCCCGGATGGAATCGGTGCCGTAAGGTCCCGGCGCGCTTCCTCGGCCGCGGGTCGCCCTATTGACTCCCGCCCAGTTTCTCGATGAGGACCTGGTTCTGCAGGTACAGGGCGACCTGGCTGTACGCTATGGCCTGGAGGTACCGGACCGTCCGGGTATCGATTTCGTCGCGGAACTCGGCGTCCGAGATGAAGCCCCGGGCGCGCTCCATGTGCTCGTCCGCCTGTGCCAGGCGTTCGTCGGTCTCCGCCATGTCTGTGTCCACCACTCTAACTGAATAGGATTCAAAGCCCCACGGTGAGCCGGTCGCCGAGGCTGTCGGGCAGTTCCGGCCGGTCCTTGATCTTCTGGATGGTCCGCCCGATGTCGTAGGCAACGCGGCAGATCTGCACTACCTCGCTGACAAAGCGAAAGCTCAGGTCCTCGTCCCGGATGAACTTGACCTTGAACCGAACGGGGTCGAGCCTGGCGTAACTTGCCATCCAGTTGCGGTCCCTGGGCTGGCCGACGCTGCCGGGGTTGATGACGCGGCTGGCGCGCATGGGTATGTGGCTGTGGCCGACGACGAGCATGTGCCCCTCGATGTTCTCGGCCAGCCTGGCCGTCCCCTGTGAGGGCATGACGTACTCGTTCAGCATGTCCAGCTCAGAGCCCGGCCTGCCGTGGACTATGGTAAGCCCCTGGACCTCCAACTTGAGCGGGAGGGCGCGCAGGAAGGCCTTGTTCTCGTCCGTCAGCACGCTGTTCGTCCAGCGGGAGGATGCCTTGGCGACCGTGTTCTTGCCGTCGTAGATCTGCCGGCACAGGGAACGCTCGTGATCGGAGAACGTCGGGTCGTCCCCTTCGAGGCGGTCGAGATTCGCGCAGGCATAGTCATGGTTGCCCACCACGGACTCGATGCCCCACTGGCGCAGCACGTCGCAGCATTCGTTGGGGTTCGGGCCGTAGCCGACGATGTCGCCGGCGCAGTACACCGTGTCCCCTTCCTTGACGTGAGCCAGGACGCCCTGAAGGGCCTCCAGGTTCCCATGGACGTCTGAGATGATGATGATCATTGCCGGCGCGCTCCGCAGCCCCGAAAGGCCCCTATTTTAGCAGAGCACGCGGCACACGCGCAACAAGGGGAAGCGCCTGGTCGTCGGCGACGCGGCGGCTGCCGTGAGGCGGAGAGACGGTTGGGTCCGGCACGGCGGGGCGGGGAACGTACACAAAAAGAGCCCGGCAACGACCTACTTTCTCGGCCCGCGAAGGGCCAATATCATCGGCGCGGGAGACTTAACGGCCGTGTTCGGTATGGGAACGGGTGTTTCCCTCCCGCTGTGGTCACCGGGCAAGATCACTTGTCAGTTGACAGTCGCCGGCGCACCCGGGGCGTAGGATCGCCACGACGACGGGAGAACCGGTGACTGCCTTCTGACGTGAAGGAAGAATAGGAGAGCGTCAGTGGTTCCGGCACACGACGACGTAATGCCGAGTCGAACTGATCGGTAATGTGTCAGCCTTTCGGCAGATTAGTACCGGTCAGCTAAGTGCCTTTATGTATACGCACTTACACATCCGGCCTATCGACCTCTTAGTCTTAGAGGTGCCTTATTCCCTCGAAGGGGACCGGATAGCTAATCTTGGAGACAGCTTCCCGCTTAGATGCTTTCAGCGGTTATCCTTTACGAACAT
>CAZQEQ010000053.1:0-23726 GCA_964592385.1 uncultured candidatus Brocadiaceae bacterium
GGCAAGTACGTGCTGAAGTTCGACAGGCCCACACGCAGGTGGATGCAGGCTTACAGGATCGTGGACCTTCGCGGTCCCCCTATCTACGTTAACACTTCCTGGGTCTGGAACCGGAACATGAGCGCCGGCAGCAACATCTACCAGACGCTGGCGGACGGCACGGAGGTGCCGCTCTACGACGTCAGGGTCTTCACTGCCGGCGACAACACGCCTTACTGGCAGGTGTTTACGGCGCGTTACAGCGCGCCGGCGGACCTGACGAAAATCTCCTTCTCCCCGGTGGCGAAGGGCGGAGCCGGCAGTTGGGCCCTGTATGACAACCTGCGCGTGACGGTCTTCGAGGGGACGGACTTCGCGGCCGAGTGCCGCGCCGTGCAGCGCGCCCCCCTCATCGACGGGGACCTGGGAGACTGGACCGGCGAGTGCCCCGTGCCGCTGATAGGCGCCAACCAGCTCACGGCGCTGGACGACGGCTACGCCTGGACGCCGGCGAACCTGAGCGGCGTCGCGTTCCTGCGCTGGGACAGTGCCTCCCTGTACGTCGCCGTCCGGGTCCGCGACGACGTGCACCGCGCGGTTGCCACGGGCGACCGCGCCGTTGAGGACGACAGCCTGATCCTGGCCTTCCATCCGACGAACCGGCTCCCGGGCGACGACGGGAAGGCGTTCGCCTTCTACGTTTCATCCGCAAGGCCCGGGGGCGGCAGCGGAGAGCACACCCTCTTCCGGCCGGAGGCATACAGCGGGGGGCTCGGCAGCGGCCACCTGGCCAGGGACTCTTCGGTGTATGAGCTGACGGTCCGCCGCGAGGAGGGCCTGACGGTCTATGAGATGCGGTTCCCGTGGGCCGAGCTGGGCGGCCTGCGGCCCGTCTTCGGGGGCAAGTTCGGAATGTCCATTCAACTGAACGATAACGACGGCGCGGGCCGGGTCGCACACGTGAACTGGGGCGAGGGCATCAGCCCGGCGTGGCGGCCGGCGCGCTTCGGCGTCGTTACGCTTGACCGGTAGGAGGAGTGTCCGTGGGTGCCGCGACTGCAGGGCGCGCGCGAGTTGCAGCGGTGATGTGCGGAGCCATTGTGCTTGTGGCGGCTCTGGCGACCGGCCTGCTTGTCCGCGGCAGGCGGGAGGCGGGGGGCCTGGAGGTCTGGGAGATCCCCGGCAAGCCGGGCCGGTATGAAACGAACTTCTCCGGGCTGGGAACGGACGTGCGGCTGGTCGCCTGCGCGGAGGGCAAGGGGGAGGCGCGCCGGATGATGGAGGCAGCCGTCGCCCCGCTGCGCGCGGTCGAGGACCTGATGAGCACGTATGACGCGGACAGCGAGATAAGCCGCCTGAACCGCTCGGGCGCGGAGGCGGCAGTTGAACTCTCGGAACCCACGCTGGCCGTGCTGCGGAAGTCCGTCGAGATGGCCGAGCTGACCGGCGGGGCGTTCGACGTGACCTACGCCCCCCTGAGGGCCTTGTGGCGGCGGGCCCAGGAGGACGGCCTCCCGCCGGCCCAGGACGCCGTCGCCGACGCCCTGGCGGCGGTCGGGCAAGACAAGCTCCTCTTCGACGGGCAGCGGGTGTCCTTCGCGGCGTCCGGCATGGAGGTGGACCTGGGGGGCATCGCCAAAGGGTACGCCATCGACCAGGCGGCTGAGGCGATGATGGGCGCCGGGGTGACGGCGGGGCTTGTCGACGTCGGCGGAGACATCCGGCTCATCGGGGTGCCCGAGGGCAAGGGGCTATGGCGCGTCCAGGTCCGGCCGGTCCTCGGCGTCCCGGAGGACGTGATCCTGACGCTGCCCGCCTGCGCCGTGGCGACCAGCGGGGACTACGCCCGCGGCTTCCGCGTGGGCGAGCAGTGGTTTTCGCATATAATCGACCCGCGCACCGGCTGGCCCGTCGAGGGCGTGCCGAGTGTAACCGTGGTGGCGCCCGACGCCGTGACGGCGGACGCCCTGGCGACGGCGCTGAGCGTGATGAGCCCGGACGAAGGGATATCCCTCGTGGACTCGCTGGCGGGGATGGAGTGCATGATCCTGCTGCGCTTGGGCGACGGGGCCGTCAGCCGCCGCCTGTCGCTGGGGTTCGACCGTTTCCTGGGAGCTCAGTGATGCGCTCCGTGGCCGAGATCACGATAGACCCCGCCGAGCTGGGCTTCTGGGTCCTTCGGGGCTTGCCTGAGATGGTGACGGCGGAGGAGGCGGCCGGGGCCGTGCGGCATTACGTCGAGCGGAAGCGGTCCGGCCTGGCGGAGGTGCTTCAAGTCGCCGCGCGGGAGGGCGCCGTCGTGGTCCGCGCGGAGGGGGAGTTCCCCGAGGAGACGCTGCGGGAATTCAGGGACCTGCTCGACGCGGGCCGCGTGATGAGAGTCGCCGGGGAGATCGACGTCCCGCCCGAAGAGTTCGCCATAGATGCGGGCGAACTCCCCGAGGAGGCGTTTGACGAAACGGAGACGCTGCGCAGCCACGTGCGCTACTTCCCGCACCCGGTGTGCGAATGGTTCGAGGTCAGCGCCGGCGAACTTGTGCTGACCGACCGGCAGGTGCTGTTCGAGCCGCAGTGGCAGATAACCAGGGAGGAGGACGCCGGCCCCTCGGGCGAGCACCGGATCCCGCTGGCCGACGTCCAGCGTTTCTGGCGGGGCGAGTGGTGGGACGTGCCCTGCCTGATGCTGCAAACTGCCGGGCGCACTTACCGATATGGGTGGTCTGCGGGACGCGGCGAGCCGGAAAGCGTCTTCGACGTGGACGAGTGGTTGGAGCACCTGCGATCGATACTCGGGCGAGAGCAATGAAGCGCTTCGGTTTTCCCAGGCAGGCCCGGCTGATACACAAGCGCGACTTCGACCGGGTCCATCGGGAGGGCAAGCGCCTGTTCGTTTTCCCGCTCCGGCTGCGCGCGCTCAGGCGGAGCCAGGGCGACAGCCGCCTGGGTCTTGCCATCGGGCGGAAGGTGGGCGGCGCCGTCGTTCGGAACCGCTGGAAGCGGGCCGTTCGTGAGGCGTTTCGCCTGAACCGCCATCGGCTGCGCGGTCCGTATGACCTGGTGGTGTCGGTCTCTTGGGACGCCGGCCCCGACGGCGTGAGCGCCGTCGGGGCCGCTTTCATTGGCCTTGTTGACAGGCTGAATGCTCAGGATGAAGGTGCTTCTCCTGCCGTTCCGTCTGATTGAGCGCGCGCTGGCCTGGACGGTCATCCTCATGGTCCGGGCCTACCAGCGCCTGCTCTCGCCCCTGCTGCCGCGCGTGTGCCGCTTCCAGCCGTCGTGCAGTCAGTACATGATCGACGCGATTCGCAAGAAGGGCCTGGTGGTGGGGGTGCTGAAGGGTATCTGGCGCGTGCTGCGGTGCAACCCGCTGTTCCCGGGGGGATACGACCCCGTTCGGTAGGTTCACGGCGCGGCGGCCGGACCCCCCAGCGCCAGTCGAATGTAGTAGAGCACGTCCTCGTGCCGCCTGATCAGGCTGTCGATGACGGGGCCTCGTTCATAGGAGTTGGGCAGTTCCTTGCTCTTGCGCAGTCGGCTCAAGAAGCCCTGTTCCGCCTGCGCCGCGCTCTCGAGCGCCTCGACCGCCTCCTGCCCGCCAATCTGGCCGAGCGCGATGGCCGCCGTCCAGCGCACGTAGCCGGGATGCTTGAACGTCTCCAGCTTCCCCTCGAATGCGGCCACCTCGGCGTCGCCCGGGTTCTGCCAGTCGCTCAGTTTGACTGGCTCGCTCAATGCGCCGTCCGAGTTGAGGGCGATCTCAGGGGTCTTCTGCGCGGTCAAATACTGTTGGAGAAGGGGCACCGCTTCGGCGACCTGCAACTCGCCCATCGTCTTGGCGGCCGCCCACACGATTATGGGGCCGGCGTCTTCCTTCTCGATGCGCCCGCGCAGGTACGGGATCACGAAATCGCCCGACGCCGTCAGGGCCTCTTGCGCCCTGATTCTCAGTTCCGTGAGGCTCTGCCTGTCACTGTCACTCAGCTTGGCCTCTGCGCTCACGGTCTCCTGGAACTCGTCCAGCCGCTCCAGGAGGAAGCTTACTCCCCTGGGCTGTCGGAGCCGGCAGAGCGCGATGGCCGCGCCGATCCTCACGCGTTGCTCCGCGCCCTCTTCGTCAACGACTTCGAGCAGCGCCTTGATGGCTTCGCTTTTCTGGGACCTCCCACTGCGTTCTGACTGGGCCGCAAGCCCCAACCCGGTGGCGGCCGCCACCCGCCAGGAGCTCTCCAGGCGCGTGTCGTTCATGTCGGTCTGCAACTTGGCGATGCTCTGATCGTCGGCGACCTTGCCGAGAGCGTCCAGGATGACGGCGGCCCGCTTGCTGTCCAGTATCTTGTTCAGTTCGGTGATGAGGTTGTCCCGGACGGCGGTCAGAACATCCTGCACGGACTCGCTGTCCTTGTGTTCGTCGGCGAACTCCACGAGCGGTTCGATTATCTGGTCCTTCAACTCGCTGACGTTCCCTTCGGCCACGGTTCGCACGGCCTCGTCGCCGGCCAAGAGGCCCTCCAGCAGAGCCGCAGCGGTCTCGCGCGATGGCTCCAGCTCATAGAGGTACCGGGCGGCATAGACGGCCTTGACCCCTTTGCCCTCCTGGAAGGCGGCCCTGAGCGCCTCGGTCGCCTCCTCGTAGAGCATGTCCTTCAGACCCGTGGCGGCGCTTCTTACGCAATCCTGGTCGGTCTGATCCAGGGCCTCACTCAGGAGCTGGGTGCTCTTCTCCTTCCAGACCTGGGAGAGCTGCGAAACGGTGCTGATCGCGGCGAGGCGCACGGCCTTGTCCGGGTCGTCAATGAGCTGTCCCGCCAGGGTCAGTGACTGCATCCGGCGCACCTTGGCCAGGACGCTCAGGCAGCCGATGCGCACTGTCTTGCTCTCGCTGCCCAGCGCCGGCTCGATGTGGGGCAGGGCCTTCTCCTGCATGCGGGTCAGTTCCTCGACCGCCCGCCGCTGGGTCTCTTCCTTCTCGCTGCCCAGTTGCTCGACGTAGTATCCGGGCTCCTGGCTGCTGGGGCATCCGCAGAGCAGCGGGAAGGCCGCCAGCAGCACGAAGAGCAGCAGTGTTCTCGCGCGAAAGATTTTCATGGTTCGCATGTCCCTCCGGCCGGACGGGCACGGCCGATCCTGCGACCGTGCGGCTTCAACATAATACCGGCTCCGCACCGGGTCAAGTGCCCGTCTTCACGCACGCCGTGCCTACCCGTCGAAGGCGGCGTCGAAGGCGACCTCGCTGGGCGGGAAATCAACCGAGCGCACGAACTCGCACGCCTCCGCCGCGCCGTGCTCGCGGTCCATGCCGCTGTCCTCCCACTCGACCGAGAGCGGCCCGGCGTAGCCGATGCGGTTCAACGCGCGGATGATCGCCTCGAAGTCCACGTCACCTCGCCCGAGGCTGCGGAAATCCCAGCCGCGCCCCGCCTCGCCGAAGTTCAGGTGGGAGCCCAGGATGCCGCTCCGGCCGTCCAGCGTCACCGCGCAGTCCTTCATGTGCACGTGGTAGATGCGGTCCGGGAATGCCTTGATGAAGGCGTCCGGCTCCACGCCCTGCCACTGGAGGTGGCTGGGGTCGAAGTTGAAGCCGAACTCCGGCCGGCGGTCGAGCGCCTCCAGTGTGCGCCCGGCGCTGACCAGGTCGAACGCTATCTCGGTCGGGTGCACCTCCAGGGCGAACTTCACGCCGCACTCCGCGTAGACGTCCAGTATTGGGTTCCAGCGCTCCGCGAGCAGCTTGAACCCGTCCTCGATCGTCTGCGGCGCCACTGGCGGGAAGGAATAGACCAGGTGCCAGATCGAGCTGCCCGTGAAGCCGTTGACAACCTCGATGCCCATGTTCCTTGCGGCGCGGGCGCAGTCCTTGACGTTCTGGATGGCCCACGCGCGCATCTTCTCGTGGTCGCCGGCGACGTCCTCGGGCACGAACCCGTCGTGCCGTTCGTCCAGAACGTCCAGGACGAGCTGGCCGGCCAGGTGCGTGCTGATGGCCCAGCACTGGAGGCCGTGCTCCTCCAGCAGCGCCTTGCGCTCGTTGCAGTAGTCCACGCTCTCGGCTGCCTGGGCCGGGTCGAAGTGATCTCCCCAGCACGCGAGCTCCAGTCCGTCGTATCCCCACTCGCTGGCCATCTCGGCCAGGTCGCGCAGGGACAGGTCCGCCCACTGGCCTGTGAACAATGTGACTGGTCTGGCCATCGTCGTCTCCCTTCGTCCCTGATTGCCGCCTGAACGCTCCGCCCTTTTATCGCACCCAACGTGCAGATGCAAGTCCTTGTGCGGCTCAGACGTAGCCGCAGTGGGAGCATTCTTCGGTGAACCGCTGGTACTTCTCGGCGTACCGGCCCACGAAGTCAGTGCGGGGGCCGACTTCCCGGTCCATCCGCACCATGGCCCGGGCAGCCCGAGCAAGGTCATCGTAGTGCGCCAGCGAAGCGGCCAGGATCGCCGCCCCCATGGCGGCCCCCGTGAGGGCAGGGCGCAGCACCGTCCTGTTCAGAGTGTCGGCGCGAATCTGGAGCCACGCCTCGCTGCGCGCGCCCCCGCCGGCGGAGAATACCACATCGCCGATCTCGGCCCCGAGGGAGGCCAGCGTGTCGTAGGCGAGCCGCTCCAGGCAGGCCACGCCTTCCAGGTACGCGGTGAACAACTCCTGGCGACTGCGGGGCGCCCCGATGAGGAAGCCCTCCGCGTCCGGCCTGCGGAAGGGAAACCGCTCTCCCCGTCCCACGAGGGGATAGGCGATCAGATCGGTCGGGCTGCCCTCGAGGGCGCGGGGGCTCAGGGACTCCGTTTCCTTCTCGCCGAACTCGACCGCCAGGCACTCGGCCCCGGTGTTGCTCGCCCCGCCCGGCAGCCACCATCCCGCCGGGTGCCGATGGCAGTAGACGCGGCCCTCCGGGTCCAGGGTCAGCCTCTCGCTGACGCCCTTTATCACCAGCGTGGTGCCGATGGTCGTGTTGTACTGGCCAGGGCTGGCGGCCCCGCTGGAAACCTGGGAGGCACAACCGTCGGTCATGCCGGCCGCGACGGGGGTGCCGGCGGGCAGGCCCGTCTGGTCGGCCCGTTCGGGCGTGACGCGCCCTGCCAGTTCGCCGGGCCTCTGCACGTTCGGAAGGAGGCCGATCTCGATGCCCAGCTCTCTCTCGATGAAGGCCGGCCAGCGGTCCTCCAGCAGGTCGTAGCCGAACTTCAGCACGTTGGTCTGGTCGGACCGTCCCCAGCTGTCCGTGAGCCACCCGATGACGTAGTCGGTCGGGCTGACCAGCGAGGCCGCGCGCGCGTAGAGGTCCGGCCGGTGGCGCCTGAACCAGAGTATCTTGGGCAGGCCGAAGGACGGGCTGAACCGGTAGCCCAGTCGTGCCGTGAGGGGGCCGCCCGCCTGCTGCGCCTCGACGGCCTCGGCCTCGCTTCGTGAGTCGCTGTACATCACGGCGGGGCAGAGCGGGCGGTGATCCGCGTCGAGCGCGCAGAGGGTGCCGCTCGTGCTGGTCACGCTCGTAGCAAGGATTCGCCGGGCGTCCACGGCCTTGAGGGCCTGGCCCAACGCCTGACGGACGGCGGCGATCCAGTCGTCCGGATCCTGCTCGAACCAGCCGTCGGGAAGCGAGGACGCGACCCGCGGGAACGCCGATTCCCCCCGCCCGACAGGCGCGCCGTCGGCGGCGACAACCGCACATCGCGCGCCCTGCGTGCCCACGTCAATGCCGCAGAACAACGGTTCCACGGGAATGTCCTCCGGACGGGACGGGTCACCGCACCTGCCGCGCCGTCGCGTAGGGGTGCCGGCTGGCCCGGAAGCCCCGCAGCACCGTTTCCATGTAGCGGTCGCCGCGCAGGATCACAACGACCGTCCCGGTCTCGAGTTCGCTGACGACGACCGGCCTGTCCCCCTCGCGGGCCAGGACCACCCGGCACGGTTCAGGCAAGTTCGCCGGATCGCCCGGTCCCGCAATGACCCAGACGAGCAAAGGCGCCCCCTCGCCAGTCAGGTCCGGGAAGCTGCGCTGGACCGGGACAGTCAGGCCCGACCGCTGCCGGACCTCCTCCTGGAGCCGGATGCCTTTCTTCCAGACGTCTTCGCCCTCGGAGGCCACGATGGTCCACCTTGTCCCGCCGTCCTCCAGGAGCGGTATGTCTTGCCAGTAGAGCATCTTGTCGGGGTCCGCCGGAACTACAGGACCCATCTGCCGGGCGACGGACAGTACGGTCTGCCTGGCATCGGAGAACTGGGCGAGGGAGAGTCCCCGCTGACCCGGCCCGGGGGCAACGCGGAGTAGCTCCCGGAACGGCCGCTGCTGGGCCTCCAGGCCCAGCATGCAGTGATCGGCCGGCCCGACGACCTGCTCCAGTTTCCCCAGCGTCAGCAGCACCGCGGCCGGCAGGGGGTCCCGCGCGCGATGGGCCTGACGCAGGAGGCCGGCTTCACGTCGCACCGTGCGCCAGAGGGCCACTTCCTGTCGGGCGTCGCGCAGGACGTGCCAGATCACAAGCTGCCGGTCCACGCCCTGATCGGGCGGTGGGCAAGATACTGCCGCCCCCGCCAGGCCCTGCCACGCGCCCGCCCAGAAGGCGCTGCGAACCTGGAGAGCAGCCCGGCGCCAGTCGGCCCCGTGCAGGTCGAGATGGAGCCAGACGGTCTCATCCCCGCTCAGGACGCCCGACTCGACCATACCCGCCACGGCCCCTTCCTCGCATCCCTCGTCCACAAACAGGTGCCTGCGCTGGCCTCTGCCCGGGGGCGGTGCGGGCAGATGGGCAAGCTGCTGGCAGAGCAGGGCGGGCACGTAGCCCCTCTGCACCGTGACGGCGCTCGTGGCCGGCGCGGCACTCTCGACACGCAGGACCCACAGCGGGTAGGAGTAGGGCAGGGCGGTGCGTCCGGCCGGGAACGGCCCGGGTGCCAACGTGCCGCCGCCGGCCCAGAAAGCCAGGAACTGGAAGCCGGATTGCTCGATGTCGCCGCGGACGCCCCTTGCGCCGGTGGACGTGAGGGTCAGGCCGCTGACGCCGTATCCCCCCAGCTTGGCGACCGCGCCGCCGGGCAGTGCGTCCTGGTCGGCGCGGCTCATGTACCACAGCCCGAAGTCCTCGGGCGGGGCGGCGGGCCGCTCCAGGACTTCGACGGCCAGCGGCACCTCGAGCACTCCGCCGCCCGAGCTGATTGCCAGTCGCCCTGCGTAGGGCCCGGGCTGCAGCGCGGATGCGTCGGCCGTCACGGCCAGCCATACCGTCTGCGACGCGTCAACTTCTATCGCCGTGACCGGGACGAGGCGGGCCGGTTCGTCGCCATCCTGGCGAACCTGCCACAGGTCAACGGCCGCCGGGGGCAGGGCGGCAGGGCCCGGTTGATCCGGCGCCACGCCCGTCAGCATGACGCGGAGCGCCTCGATGTGACGCAGTGCCCGTACGCCCAGGAACACGGTCCGCTTTTCGTTCGCCGTCAGAGTGAACGCCAGGTCCTCGACTTCGCTTTGCGGCGGCACGCCGCTGAACGCCCACAGCAGGAACCCGCGTTCGCGCCGGCTGGGAGTGAGTGGGATCAGGTCTTCCGGCGTTGGCGGCATCATGTCCGCTACCGGCTCAAGAGTCGGAGGCTTCATGGTTGCCTTGCGGGGCGGGAAGGCTGTCTGCGCGCCGTCGACGGGTACGGCAAACCGGCCCAGGAGGTCGCCCTTGCTGTACACCTCGTGGAACAGCCACGCCGGCCTTGCTGCTCTGGCCGCCCCTCGCGTGACGTCGGTGCGTTGCTCCGAAGGCTCCAGGTTCTCGAACAGGAGCGGGTCGCAGGGAGCAGTCTCCTTGCCTTCGCCGTCGTAGGCACGCGTGATGACCGAAACCTCTTCCAGGCCGCTCGTCAGCGGAGTCAGGTTGATGCACACGCCGAAGCGGTCGCCGGCCGGGTCGGGAAGGCTATCGGCGGCGAAGTGCTCGTTCAGTTCGCTCAGCCCGGCGAATCCGCGCAGGGGGACAACCATCAGGGCGGTGCTCAACCTGTGGCCGGGAGGGATTCCGGCGTATGACCAGCCGACCGTGCTGCCGCCCGCGACCCTCTCCGGCGGCAGGACGCGGGCGCCCGCATGGCGCAAGACGAAGCCGACGGACCGCCGGGACGTGGGCTCGCAGACGGCGATCCAGCGCAGCCCTCCCGAACCGGGGCTCGTCCCGAGGGCTCGCCCCGAGGGGGCCTCGTTGACCTGCGAGATGAAGAACTCCGTTGCCAGCGCCTCGGAGCCGAGGCCCCGGTTCAGGCAGTAGAGTTCGCGGCCCGTCGCGCTCCCGTCGGCCGGAAGGACCAGGTTTCGGAAGGCCGGCGCCTCTCTCCCTGAGAGCGCAAAGGGAGTTCGGTTCTCGAACGTGAACTCCACCAGGAACCACGGCCGGTCGGCGCGGAAGACGTAGCGCTTCCTGATGTAGAGCCCGCCCGCCTCGCAGGCCAGTGCCAGGCTGAGCTGGCCGTCCTCCCACTGCTGCTCGACGGTCTGGAACGGGAAGTCGGAGGAATGCACTTCGTCCAGCAGGCCGCACCTGCCGTCAGGGGTCACGCCGGTCGTCTCCTCGCCGTCGAAGGCAAACGAGACGACGCGCCCGCCGCTGTCCGCGTCAATCGTGGCCTCGTAGCGGCGCGTCTTGACGACCAGAAGCCCGCGTTCCCTGTGCAGGGCGAGGGCGCTGTCCGCTGACGCGGCGCGCAGAGGCAGGCCGCCGGCGAGCAGCAGGGCCAACGCGAAAGCGCTCTGCACGTGCTTCAGCAAACGCACCCACCTCCCCGCTTCTGCACCGGAGCCGCACGCCGCGCGGCGGCGGACGCGTATGATAACCCTGGCGGGTTGACGGGGCAAGCGGGTGGCGAGGACCAATCGTGGACACCGGCAGGGGGACCGCGTGGGGGTTCACAGTCTTCGCCCAAAGGGCGTCGTGGGCCGCCGACAGGCCCGTACTCGGGATTTTGCGCTTGACAGGCACCAGTGTCTTGGTGTTATTATGTGCCCGCGGAGCGATTCTTTTCTACTCTCGACTGGGAGGAGTGATTGATGGACGGATGTGGGGCTAAGGAGATGCTGCTTATCGGGACGAAGGTCAAGAACTACGTGAAGGCAAAGGACTTGATGAGTGCTTCCGACGTGCTGGATGAGTTGAACAAGGCCGTGTACGCTCTGCTGGATCGCGCCGTTGCGCGGGCCAAGGCGAACGGGCGCAAGACCGTCCAGGGCCGCGACGTGTAGCCTGTGCCGTTTATCAGAGCGCCGTCAAGGGGGACAAGGCGGCGAGAGAGTTCAGGCGTGCAAGCCCCGCTCGGGGAGCGGGGCTTGCGTTTTTCTGGATTCGTCTTCAGTCCAGTTTCAGGAACGCCACGATGGACCCCTGCGAGTCGCCCACGTAGAACATGGGTCGCTCGGGGTCTCCGGCCGCGTGGCAGTCCTGGGGCAGGTTCTCGCGCCAGATTTCCTCGCCCGTCTGGGCGGAGACGCTGCTGACCGAGTTGTCGCTGTTGAGCACGTAGAGCACCTCTCCGCCCCTGGCCAGCAGACGCACCACGCCCGGGCAGGTCCACAGCATTTCGCCCTGCGCGTTCAGCTTGACGCAGGCGGCGAGTGGTTCGCCCGTGAACACCAGGATGCCGCCACCCACGACTTCCGGCCGGCCGACGAGGGGGGCGCCCAACGGCTTTCTCCACTGCTGGCTGCCGCTGTCGGTGTCCAACGCGTAGAGGAAGCCGCGATTGTCTCCGACGTACAGCGTCTCGCCTTGCACGGCCACCCCGCTGGAGATGCGCGACGGCCTGTCCGGCTCCCATCGCCACAGTTCGTCGCCATTCTCTGCCTCGACGCATATCACCTCAGAAGCCGCGACGAAGAGGTTGTCGTCATCCAGGACCGGCCTGTGCAGGATGGAGCCCGTAATTGACAGCATCCACCTCTGGTCCCAGTCGATCACCCTGACGCCGGCGAGATGGCCGTTGCCGCCGGCCAGGAGGACGCCGTCCTCGAAAGGAACGGGGGGCGTCGAGAGCCCAAACTGCGGGCTGTAACCTCTGGTGAGTTGACCGGTTTCCGGCTCGAACTGGTACACGCGGTTGCCGGACACGAAGTAGACCTTCTTGCCCGCCGCGACGGGGGGGACGTCCAGCCCGTGGGTGAAGCTCTTCACGGTCTGCCATTGGCCCGTGGCCGCCCGGAGCATGTGCACTTCCCCCGAGGGCGTCTCCGCTATCACGAGGCCGTCAACCGCGTACAGGGCCGCCAGACGAGTCGGCCCGATGCGTCCCAGGTCGGCTCGCCACAACGGCTTCAACCCCAGCGATTCCACGTCCAGCACGTCGTTGGCGGGTGCGAGGGCGGGCAGTGCAGGCGGCGCCTGCTGCACTTCAGACAACCCGCAGGACAGCAGGCCCAGCGAACTCACCATGAGGAGGCATGCAAGGCACCGCGTCTGGCGCATTCTCATACTCGATTCCTCCGGAGACCAGCGGAAGAGGAACGAACTCGCAGCACGTCAGGCCGCCTGACCGCTCCTCAATCCGTGCCAATCCTTCGCGTTGGGAACTGTAACCCCTCAATGCGTTTGTGTCAAGCCCAAAGGCGGGCTCCCGGGCTCGACACGCCTCCGGCGGGCGATTAGACTGAATGTGGCGGCATCAGAGGTGGGAGTGCGATGGACAGTGAGCCGAGCTTCATGTGTGACGCAATGCTGGGCGGGCTGGCCCGCTGGCTGCGCGCGGCGGGCTACGGCGCCGTGTTCGACGCGCACATCGCCGACGGCGAGCTGGTGCGCCGGTCGCTGGAGGAGCGGCTGTGCCTCCTGACCAGCGACTCCGGGGTGCTGGAGCGCTATGCCGTCGTTCAGGGCCTGGTCCGTTGCGTGTTTGTGCCCAAGGACCAGCCGCCGGTGCAGCAACTGGCCCACGTGATGCGCGAACTCGACCTGGGGCTCAGGCGGCCGCGCTGCATGAAATGCGGGGGCGAACTCGAAGACGTGTCGCTTGACCAGGTGGAAGACCAGGTGCCGCCGAAGGTCAGGGCGGCCTGTGACCGCTTCTTCCGGTGTGTCGGCTGCGGCAAGGCGTACTGGCGGGGCACTCACTGGCGCGGCATCCGGCAGAGACTGCGCCGGGCCGTCCGCCTGGCGCGTGGCTCGCCGCCCTGAACCGATTCACTTGCAGGATGCCGGGTTCTTGACAATAATAGCATCAAGCGCACTGAGGGCCTCGTCGGGTCGACGTGGGGCTCACAGCCGGGCGCAGGATCGAGTTTGGCTGGGCGCAGGACACCAGATGGCCGGCGCGGACAAAGTGGCGGAAGCATTCCATCCGGACGAGGGGCCTCTCCCTTCCGATCCTGAATTGCTGAAACGGCGGGTCCGCGAGATGACCCGCGAGTTGCAGCGAGCCCACGTTCGGATCGAGTCGTTGGAGGCCGGGCTTAAGGTCAAGAGCCCTGCGCCGGCCCCGCGTGAAGTCGAGAGTGAGCTGCGGATCCTCTCCGAGCAACTCGAGCGCCAGGCCATGTTGCTGGAGCGCGACGAGCAGGTCGGCCGGGAGCTGCAGCGCAGCCTGCGTCCCGTGATGGACGAGGGAACGACGGGCATCAAGTTCGCGATCGGCTCGAAGCCCGGCACACGGGTGGGCGGCGATTTCTACGACATCATCAACCTGTCCGATAACTTCGCCGCCTTCCTGATCGCCGACGTCTCGGGATACGGCCTGCCGGCGGCCGTCATCATGGCCGTGGGCCGACTGGCCTTCCGCACGTACGCCGCCAATGACCTGAACCCGCGCAGCATCATGGAGAGGGTCAACAGGGTGATGCTGCGCAGCACGCTGGCCGGCCACTACATGACCGCCTTCCTGGGCATCCTTGACACGGAACTGCTCACACTGCAATACGTGAACGCTTCCCATTGCACGCCGTTCGTGGTGCGCGGTGGCGAGGTGATCCCGCTCGACACTGAAGGACTGTTCGTCGGCATGTTCGAGGACGGGCAGTATGAGCAGAAGGGCATACAACTGGAGCAGCACGACCGGCTGTACCTCTACACGGACGGGTTGCTCAAGTGTTTCCAGGCGCCGGACCGTCGGGCCTGTGAGAAGAAGCTGCAGACCTTCCTGAGCCAGGACGGCAAGGTGAGCCTGGAAGACACCGTGGAGCGGCTCAGTTCCCTGGTGGACCAGCCCGAGGACGACATGGCCCTGGTCGGCGTGGAGTTGCTGCTGGAGAAAGCGCAGAGGAAGACCATCGCGATCTCCAGCATTCCCAGCCAGTTGAGCAACGTCGAGAACGCGATCCTGCCGGTGTTGGACAACAAGGGATACGGGGAACGCAACATCTTCGCCGTCAAGCTGGCGCTGGAGGAAGCCGTCGTCAACTCAATCAAACATGGCAATGAGCTGGACGACACCAAGAAGGTGACGATCAGTTTCTACATTGACGACGACCGTGCCCTCATCAGCATTGCCGACGAGGGGGAGGGATTCGACCCCGGGGAAGTGCCTGACCCGACCACTGAAGACGGCCTGCTGGCCACGTCGGGGCGGGGCCTGGCCCTGATTCGTGCCTATATGGACGACGTGCGGTTCAACGAAAAGGGCAACGAGATCACGATGATCAAGTATGCCCCGTGGGCTGCCGCCAAACGCACCTGAGCTTTCGTCAGTCGAGTGGAGCCATGCCTGGAAACACCGCGTCAGAGGCGACGATTGAGAAGGAGTTTGCGGACGACGTCTGCGTCCTCCGAATGTCTGGCCAGATGCGCGAGATGGGGGCAGACGTGCTCAGGGAGAAGCTGGACGAGGTGCTCGATGACGGCCACTACAAGCTGATCTTCGACATGAGCGACATCTCGTTTATCAGCTCCACCGGCCTCGGACAGATGATGAGAGCCTTCCGGGCCGCCACTGAGAAGGAAGGCTACGTGCGTATTGTCAACCCACAGCCGCTGGTCGAAGAGGTCTTCCGCTTCACGAAGCTCCACACGCTGATCGGGATATTCCCCACCGTGGAAGAGGCCCTCCAGGCGGAGTAGGGACCGACGCACGCCGCACGGCTGCGTCCGCGTCCCCGCCGTCTTGCCTCGACGCATACCGTCGGTCCGCCTTGCATCCGACCCCGCGGCGCTCCCAACGCGACCAGATCCAGTTCTTCAACAGGCTGCTAGGATTGACACCCTGGGGACGGAGAATATAATGGAGGCCGCGGGCCAATCCCTTTCCCTCATCTGGTGGGCAAGATGAGCCCTATCACGTACAAGGACGCGGGCGTGGACATCGAGAAGGGAGCGCGGTTCGCCCGGCAGATATACCAGTCGATGCAGTCCACCTTCGGCGAGCGTGTGCTGGCCAACCCCGGGGGCTTCGGTGCGCTGTTCTCCCTGGACTACAATCACGCCCTTTTCCGCCACAATTACTCCCATCCCATCCTGGTAAGCTCCACAGACGGCGTCGGGACGAAACTGAAAGTGGCTTTCATGGCGGGCCGGCATGACACGGTGGGCATCGATCTGGTTGCGATGTGCGTCAACGATGTGCTGGTTCTGGGCGCCGAGCCGCTGTTCTTTCTGGACTACCTGGCCAGCAGCAGGCTGGAGCCGGAGGTCCTCACGCAGGTAGTCAGCGGCATCGCCGCCGGGTGCAGGGACGCGGGATGCGCGTTGCTGGGCGGGGAGACGGCCGAGCTGCCGGGCTTCTACGCCGACGGCGAATATGACGTGGCCGGCTTCACGGTGGGAGTGGCGGAGAAGGGCCGCCTGATAACGGGCGACAGGATACAGCCCGGGGACATTGTGGTGGGCCTGCCGTCGAGCGGGCTGCACTCCAACGGCTACTCGCTGGCGCGGCGCCTGCTCTTTGAGGAAGCCGGAATGGAATGCGGCGACTCCCTGGAGCGCTTCGGCATCGGGCGCACCGTCGAGGAAGAACTGCTCACGCCGACCAGGATATACGTGCGCGCCGTGCGCTCGGTGCTGCGCAACTACCGCGTCAAGCAGGTTGTCCGCGGCATAGCCCACATCACCGGCGGCGGCCTGCTCGAGAACGTTCCCCGCGTCCTGCCCGACGGCTGCGGCGTGGAACTGGATTCCCGCAGGTGGCGCAGGCCCCCGATATTCGACGCCCTTCAGGATCTGGGCGACGTACCATGGGAGGAGATGTACCGGACCTTCAACATGGGCATCGGAATGGTGCTCATTGTTTCTCCTTACTACGTCAGCAGCGCGCTGCGCCAGCTCCGAAGGGCCGGGCAGGCGGCCGTCGCCATCGGCCAGGTCGTTCGGGGGGCGAAGCGGGTCACCATCACCTGACCTCCACTCCGCGCTTGACGCCATGAGAGGCGAGCGAGAAAAGAACATCGCCGTTTTGATGGCGCGCTACGGGATCGGCCGGCGGCTGGCGACCCGCGTGGTGGCCTTGTTGTCGCACAGGGTGGACGTGACGGATACGCTGCTGGCCGGGGCGGGCGACGATGAGACCCTCGAGGGGCTGCTGCTGGAGCCGCAGTGGCTCACGACCCCGGAATCCCTCACCGAGGATTCGCTCCGCTCGCGGGCCGGGGAACTGGGTGTCCGGGAGTCTGACCTGCTTCGCGTGCTCGTGGACCCCGCTGAGGGCTGGCGGACCGTTGCCCTGGAGGACGACCTGCTGGCGCAGGTGGCACCGGAGGACCGGCCGCCCGTGCCGGAGGACTTGAGCCTGGTCCGTGCCGGACCTACCGAGATCAGCGCCCGGGAGACGCAGGACCTGTTCACCCCGGCAGAGGTGGCCCGGCTGAAGTTGAGCGTCCTGACCAGCCAGGACCTCGATGAGCGCGTGGAATCCCTGCGCAAACTTGTCTTCGCCCCGCTGGAAGGGGCGCAGAAAGCGGGCATCTTCGTCAGTGTCCTGACCGATCGTGAGGCGGACCTGAAGGTGCGCCGGGAAGCGATCCGGTCGCTCCAACAGATCGGGTTCCGCTCGGACATGGCCGACGCCGTGCGGGGCCTGTTCACCGAGGATACCGAAGACGCCGTTTACGCGATCCAGCGTCTGGGCGCACTCCTGGGTGAGGCTGAGCAGGGCGAGGTGGCGCTCACGCTGGCCGTCGTGCTGGAAGTGTTGGATCAGAGCCAGGATGCCCGAATCGTCCGCGAGTTGCTGCAACTGGTGGCGCGCTCGGCAGCGCTGCTGGTCACCGACCACCAGAAGACCGAGCGTTTCTTGCAGTGTGCGCTGCGGCAGTTGACGCGCGAGTTCGACAGGCTGAAGCCGGCGGTTGAGGACGCGCTCGGCGCCTGTTCGGCGCAGGCGCCGGACCTGATGGTGGACCTGTTCTGGGCCGAGGTGCAGCGCGCCGACAGCGCCCGCGTGCGCAGCTTTCTGCTGAGCCTCACCGAGTCCGTGGCGCTCGGGTCGGAGATGGCGGACGAGCTGGCTCGCAGGGCGGTGGATGAGATACTGAACCCGGCCCTGCCGGAGGGTGAGAAGGCGCGGCTGCGGTATGCCCTGGTGCGCGTAGGCGAGCCGGCGGCGCTGATTGTGCTGGAGCGGGTGGACGGGGCTTCGGGCGTTCAGCGGTCGGAACTCATCCGCCTGCTGGACGTGCTGTGCACGGAGAGCGAGGTGTCGGACGGCGTGGTCGAGCGGTCGGTTCTCGCCCTGCTTGACTTGCTGAAGCTGGCGGACAGGGTGACGCGCCGCAACATCGTCGAGGCCGCCGTGCTGGCCGACCCGCGTGTCCCCGCGCAGGTCCGCGTGCAACTGGCGCACGAGTTGCTAAACCTCATGGCCGAGTTGCACCTTGCCGGCACTCTGGACGCCATTCAGACCTCCCTGGAGAAGATCGGTCCGCCCGCGCTCGGGCCGGCTTACGCGTTCATGAGGCGGGAGTACCCGTCGGAAGCTGCCGAGCGAGCGGCGCTCGTGCTCGGCCGGGTGATCCAGAGCAGCCCGGAGGCGTTGACGCCCGCGCTGGCCGAGCAGGTGTTCGGCCTCTGCACCGACTTGCTGGCTGAGCCGAGCCTGAAAGACGGCGCCTTCACCATGCCAATGGCTGCCGTCTGCGGGTACACCCCCTTCGGGGAGCGGGTGTTTGACGACACGCTCAGGAGCCTGCGGGAGAGCCTCTGGCGACTGCCGTACAGCATGGACGTCCTGGATGCGCTGGCCGTCATGGCAGGATCCCCGAACGTGCGCAGGAACCACCAGGATGCGCTTTTCCAGCTTTTTGACGGCATTGTCCGATTCCAGGCCCGCACGGGCCTGGGTGTGCGCAGGGACGGCGAAGAAGGCTCCGTCTACGAGTTCGGACGCGAGGTCCAGTTCGACACGCAGGCGGTGCCGGCGGCCGTCAGGGGGTTGGAGCGTATCTGTGTCAGCCCCGTGGCCTCCACCGAGATGCGCGTGGAGATCGTCAAACGCCTGCTGATCCTGTGGGAAGGGGTCTCCAAGGTCAGGGTCGTCTGGGGGCCGGGGGCGATTGACGCCCTTGTCGGGGCCATGTGCGATGTCGCGTCTTCCCCGCACTCGACCACTGCAATGAAAGTGCGGCTCGGCGTGTCGCTGCGGCGGTTCCTGTATAAGATACGCGTCATCGAGGGCCTGGGCACGGTCTGCTCCCAGGAAGATACTGCCCCCGAAATGCACGTCCTGGCCGTGGGAACTTGCGTGCAGTTGCTTCAGGAATGGGAGTCAGCCGACGAACAGGACCACGAGCGTAAGCTGGTGCTGCTGAGGGCTGTCGGGCGGATCGCGGCTAACCCCTCGCTCGATGCCGGTGACGGAAGGGTCGAGAGACTCCGTGAACGCGTCCTGCAGGCGCTGTTCAGCGGCTTGCGCGAAGGGCTGGCGGGTGTCAGAGAGCCGCTCATACTCCTGCGTGACTGCCCTGGCACGCCCCCCGCCCGCAGACGCGAGATCGACGAGCGGCTGTCGAAAGCGTTCGGGCTCGTTCGCCTTGGACATTGAGTGCTGACCGCCTCGGCGTGCGTCCCCTCCCGCCCGAAATCGTAGCACGGATACTCCTGGTTCTGGACGCGTGTGGCCTCGTCAGCATGGGAACTCATGGGGGCGCCGTGTGGGGGGCGCAGTGCCCGCCACCAGGATGACGGCCAGCGGCGCACCGGAGAACGCGCTTGCGTGGAAGACCGATTCCCGGGGAAGGGCCATTATTCCTTTGCAGAGGTGTTTTTGGACAGATGGCGCCGCACCGGGGTGGTTGGATTGACCTCGTTCGGTAGTTGGAGTAACATGACCCCGTGAGATAACGGTATCTCTGGGAGACTATCGATGACAGGCCCTTTCCGCTTGCGCTTCTTCGCACTGCTTGGGGTCATGGCTGGCATTGCGTATTGGACGGGCTGCGTTCCGCCCCCCAGGGAGCCGGCGGTGGACGTGCCGCAGCCGACGCCCGCGAGCGCTGAGGAGGCCGAACGTCTTGCGCGGGCCAGCGGCCAGTTGCTCCTGTCCGATCCGGCCGTCAGGGAGCGTGCGGCCGTTGCGCTGCTCTCGATGGACCATCCGCAGGGCGTCCAGGCGGTGCTGGACGCGATGGTTTCGGCTGCGGATCCACAGGTGCGCGTCAGCATGATTCGGGCGGCTGCCTTCTGCGCCGACCACCGCTGCTTCGAGGCGATCCTGGAAGCGGTCGGCGCCCCGGATAGCGAGGTCCAGAAGGAAGCGGCGTCGGCCCTTTCGCGGTTCACGCTGGCCGCGGAGGTCGAGGCGATGATGGCGTATGCCCGCGCGCCCGAGACGCAGCCGGACCGCCGGCAACTGCTCTACAGGGCGCTCGGGGAGGGGTTGGCGGTGCAAGCGGTGCCGGTCCTGCTCGAGGGTCTCCAGAGCGAGCAGGAGGCCAGTCGCGTGGCGGCCCTGGAGGCCCTGCGCAGCATCTCCGGCCGGGACCTGCCGGCGGACGTAGCGAAGTGGCGCGAATGGTGGCAGACCAGCTCCCACAAGAGCCGCGAGGACATCCTGGCCGAGCACCTGGAAGTGGCTTCGGCCGACGTGCGCTTGCTGACCGAGCAGTTGCAGGACCTGCGCGAGCAGCACGACGAGTTGATGCGGCTCGTGCGCGAGCCTGACGCGGAGACCGCAAGGCTCCTGCTCCAGGGGTTGACGAACCGTCATGCCCTGGTCCGGCGCTACGCGTCGTTTCGCCTCGCCGCCCTGCCGGACGACCTGCTGACCAGCGTCAGCCTCGATGACGAAGGGAACTACACGGTCCTGCGAGACGCGTTGGACGATGAGGAAGACGGCATTCGTCAGAGCGTCATGCGCTTTGTCCAGCGTGCGCAGGGCGGATATCGCGACCGGCTGATACTGAAGGCGCTCCAGGACCAGAGCGCCGGTGTGCTGGTGATGGCCGCCAAGTCCGTCTCCAGCACGACAGGGCCTGAGGCGGTGGCGCGGTTGGAGCAGCTTCTGGCCAAATCCGCCCAGCCTGCCGTTCGGGTGGAGGCGGCGAACATGTTGGGGAAAGTCGGGACCCAGCAGTCGATTCCGGCGCTGCTGGATGCGCTGGACGACCCGGAGGAGAACGTCCGTTGGTTTGCCGTTGAGAGCCTCAGCAAGCTGAGCGTCGCCGAGGCGGGGCCGAACATCTCTGCCGTCCTCCGGGGCGACGAGAGCGCGCGCGTGCGCTCGATCGCGGCGACCGCACTGGGCGAACTCGGCCAGCCGGCGGGGGCGCTCGCCCTCAAGGAGGCGCTCAGCGACCCCAGCGAGAGGGTCCGCCAGGATGCCGCCGCCGCCTTGCTGACGTTGGCCACGGGCGGGGCCGACCTGATGATGGTCATTGCCGGCTACTTCCGCGACAGCGGCCGCCTCGACGAGACGCGGAAGGTCCTGGAGCGCGTCGTCGAGCAGTACGCGCAAAACGAAGGGGCGCGCAGCCAGGTGGCGGAGGCGTACCGCCAGTTGGCCGAAGTCCTGAAACAGCAAGGCGATTTCGCGGCCGCCGCAGCCGCCTATGAGAAGCTGGAGGCCCTGAGCCCGACGCCCGAGGTCAGGGCGGAGCTGGTGCGCTGCTGGCTGAAGACGGACCAGCGCCAGCCCGTCGTGGACGCCTTGCAGAAATGGCTCCCGAGCGTCGGTGACGAGACCGTGCTCCAGCTCGCCGTGGAGGTGGCGGAGCTTCTTGTCCAGGAGGGGCGAATGGCGGAGGCGGGCGCCGTGCTCGGGGCGCTGGAAGCGGCCGTTGATGAGAGCACGCACCCGGAGCTTGCCGCGCAAGTCACGCGGCTCAAGATAGCGGCCGGAATCGGCGTCGAGCCCCCGCTCGACGAGTGATGGGAGGAGCAATTGTCAGGGAGAGACTCTGCCCGTCCGTTCACCGGAGAGAGCTTCTTCCTCGGGTGCGACCACGCCGGCTACGAGATGAAGCAGAAGATAAAGGAGTACCTGCTTGCGGCCGGCAACCTCGTGGAGGACCTGCAAGAGGATTTCAGGGAGCGGATAGACTTCCCACCGGTGGCGGAGAAGGTGGGGCGGGCGGTGGCATCGCGCCCCGGCGCATATGGTATCCTTGTGTGCGGCACGGGCATAGGCGTGTCCATGGCCGCCAACAAGGTCCCCGGCGTCAGGGCGGCGGTGCTCTACGACGAGCTGGCCGCGCAGTACGCCAGGCGGCACAATGACGCGAACGTGCTGACCTTTGGGAGCCGCACTATGGAGTTCGAGGACGTGCGGCTGCGCCTGGAGACGTTCTTCAGCCACGAACCCGAAGGCGGCAAATATGCCGAACGCAACCAGTACATGGAGAGAATGGACATTGAGCGCCAATCGAACGCGAGCGGGGGGTAGGGCAGGGACGGACGCAGTCGCCTGCCCCCGCCTGGTGTTGAGTGCCTGCGTGGCCGGCCTGTCGCTTGTCGCGGCCGGTTGCGTGCCTTCTGCGACGGTTTCTCCGCAGCCTGGCCCGGCGGCGGCCGGTCCGACGCCGCAGCTCGTGCCGGAGTACTTTGTGTACATCGTTCAGCCCGACGACACGTTGGGGCGGTTGGGCGTGCGGTTCGGAGTGCCCTGGGAGCAGATCGCCGACGAGAATCACCTGTCGGACCCGGACGTGTTGACGGTGGGGCAGGTACTGCTCATCCCCCGGATGGAGGGCGTTGAGGTCCCCGTCGCGTCCGCGGACCCGCCGCCCGTGCGACCCGATGCGCCGCGTCGGTCCGTCCCAGTGGCGGAACTGCATCGCGGCAATCCCAAGGCGCAGTTCTGGTGGCCGACCGGCGGGTCCGTCATCTGGCACTACGGGGACGCGCTTCGGGGGTTGCCCGAGCCGGGCATCGGGATCTCCGCGCCCGCGGGCACAGAGGTTTGCGCGGTTGACGCCGGGACGGTTATCACGTGCATCCACGTCACCGGACCGGACGGTGCTGCGTGGGGCAACGTCGCGGCGATCGCACACGCGGGCGACTGGGTGAGCTGGTATGCTTACCTGGGGAGCGTCCTCGTTTCCAGGGGCCAGAAGGTGGCGAAGGGCGATCCCATCGGCACCGTCGGGTCCACGGGTGCGGCGGACCTCCCGCAGCTCGCCTTCCGGCTCTTCCGCAACGAGCGCCTGGTTGATCCCGAGCAGCGCCTTCCCTGACAAGGCAATTGCCCTCGGTCCCGGCATCCGTGTAACATGACAGCACCACGAGCAGCGCTATCCGACGGGGTTCTCCCATGACCGAGCAGGACACTGCCAGCGCGCGGCCCAAGAACATCATGGTTGTCACCGGGGCACCGGAGGACCTGGACGTTCTCAAGGGCCAACTCGGCGATGCCGGGTACGAGTTGGTCTGGAGCCCGGGCCCCGAAGAGGCCCTGGAGATGATCCGGGCCGATTCCCCGGACGTTGTCCTTCTGGACGTCGAGAGTACCGGGGCCGGGGGGGCCGAGTTCTGCGAGCAACTGCGTTCCCGGCCCGAAACGGAAGCCGTCCCCGTCATCGCCATTACCCGCTCGGAAGTGGCCGAACAGGTCAGCGCGCTCGACATGGGGGCGGACGGCCTGGTGATTCGTCCCTTCCGCCGGGGCGAGGTGCTCAGCCGGGTCCGCACCTTGCTGCGTATGAAAGAGCTTCACGACAAGGTGGCCCAGCAAAACAAGGAATTCCTGGACGCCAACGCGCGGCTGGACGTTGTGAACCGGGAACTGCTCGCGCGCAACCGGGAACTCGAGCAGGGCATGAACATGGCCCATCGCCTGCAGATGGCGTTGCTGCCTCAGAAGTACCCGCGCGTGAAGAACATCGGCTTCTCGCACACTTACGCGCCGGCCGAGGCGATCGGGGGCGACGTCTTCCAGATTATCGGGATGTCTGAGGGACGGGCCGCCATCTTCATCTCGGACGTCAGCGGTCACGGCGTCCGCGCCGCCCTGGTCGCCAGCATCGTCAAGACCGTCATCGACTACATCGACCTGTCGGACAAGACGCCGACCGACGCCCTGAAGGACTTCAACTCGCGCTTCAGGAACGCCCTGGGGTCGATGAGCCCCCAGATCTACGCGACCGGCGTCCTGATGATGCTCGACGGCGACGACCGGACCGTCGCAGTCGCAAGCGCCGGCCATCCGTGCCCCCTCCTGGTCAGCAAGGAGCGCATGAGCGCAGAGGAGGTCATGGACCTGGACGATACGGGTCCCGCCCTGGGCTTCGTCAGCGATCCCGAGTACCCCACCGTTCAGAGGCAGCTCTCTACCGGAGATATACTCCTGGCATTCACGGACGGGGCGTACGAAGTCGTCAGCGAGGAGGGAGAGATGTTCGGCCTGGCGAGGATGCAGAAACTCGTGGCCGACAACA
>CAZQEQ010000054.1:0-23488 GCA_964592385.1 uncultured candidatus Brocadiaceae bacterium
GAAACCGTCCACTACACCCGCGTCCCCTACAACTTCCGGCAGACCATGGCGAAGATCAAGCAACTGGGCGAGGAATACCAGATGCTCGGGTATCGTCTCGGCCTGGGCCGCTGAGTCGGTCGGGCCTGGCCGGATAGGACAGTTCTCATGATTGCCTTCTCATCCACGGCGGTGGCGGTGCTTTCCATGACGGTGCTGGGCCTGTTGTTCGGCGTCGGCCTCGTGCTGGCCGCGCGGGCCTTCAGCACGGATGAGGACCCCCGGTTCACCCAGGCGTTGGACATCCTGCCCGGGATCAACTGCGGCGCGTGCGGTCACGCCGGGTGCCGCGGCTACGCGGAGGCGGTCGCCCAGGGCGAAGGGGTGGGCCTCTGCATCCCCGGCGGGCCCGAGGTGGCGCAGGCGCTTGCAGACCTGATGGGCGTTGAGCTGACGGAGACGGTCCGGCTGCGGGCCGTGGTCCACTGCCAGGGCGGCGTGAGCCGCTGTGCCGACCGGGCCGATTACGTCGGCATACAGGACTGTCACGCGGCGCACCTCACGTCCGGGGGGGCCAGGGCCTGCGCCTACGGGTGCCTCGGTTATGGCTCGTGCGCCGAGGCGTGTCCCTTCGGCGCGATCACGATGAGCGCGGAACGCCTGCCGGTCATCGCCCCGGACAAGTGCACGGCCTGCGGCATCTGCGTCGAGACCTGCCCGCGCGCGCTCATCAGTCTGCTGCCCCCGCAATACGATACGTACGTGGCCTGTTCCAACCGCGGCAGGGGCAAGGCGGTGAAGGCCGTCTGCTCGGTCGGGTGCATCGCCTGCGGCCTGTGCGCCAAGAAGGATCCGAACGGCGCCGTCGTGCTGGAGGGCAACCTGCCCGTGCTCGATTACGAGAAGGCGGGCGGCGACTTCAGCGTTGCCGCCGAAGCGTGTCCCATGAACTGCTTCGTGACCGAGGGAGAGCCGGCGGCCGCCGAGACGGCAGCGCTTGAGGGTCAGGAAGGCCGCTGAACTCGCCCTGCCGGTTCCCTTGACGGCGGGTTCCTTTGTGCGCTAACATCCGCGACCTTTGCCGCACTTCCCCTGTTTGCAGTTTGGCGATTAAGCCAGGAGGATTACAATGGTTGTAGTCGATCAGCAAGAGTGCACCGGTTGCGGCTCGTGTGTAGACGCGTGTCCTGTGGAAGCCATCGCCCTGATGGACGGCGTGGCCCAGATCAACCAGGACGATTGCACGGAGTGCCTGACGTGCGTGGACGAATGCCCGGTCGAAGCCATCTCGGAGGCGTAATCCAGACCGCGTCGGGGGACGTGCAGGCCGGCGGGGCGGCGTCGTTCGCCCGGCCGGCCGCGCTTTTTTGCGTCCTGGTTGCGGGCTGCCTGCTGATATGTGCCGCTGTCTCGAACGGCCAGGAAAAGGCCGAGGACGAGGGGCCGCGCATCCGCAAGATCGGCCCGCACCTCTACCGCATCGGCACCGTCGTGCTGGACGCCGCGCAGAAAACCGTCCGGTGCTCCGGCCGCGTCAACATGAGCGAGGGCGGCCCGATAGAGCTGCTCGCCTGCCTTCCGCGCGGCAAGACCCACGAGACCGTCTTCACGCTGGAGTTGCGGCCCATTGACCTCCAGACGGCGCTCATCCTGCTCGGGCTGCGCGAGGGACGCAATCCTGCCGTGAAGTACTACGAAGACGAACCGGAGCGGGAGCAGGCACCCGGCGACAAGGTCTGGATCTTCGTGGAATGGCAGCCGAAGGACGCCGAGGAGGACGCCCCGAAGCGACGCGCTCGGGGCGAGGAGTTCCTCTTCGACGATGAGGCGGAGGAACCGGTCAAGCAGGCCGAGTGGGTCTTCCTGGGCAGTCAGTTCTCCGAGTACGGATTCGGGGCGGACATGGACGGCTCGCTCATCACCACCTTCCACGACCCGCTCGCCATCCTGGAACTTGTCCTGCCGAAGGTGAACGATGACGTCTATTACTTCGTCAACGAGGGACTCTGTCCACCGGTGGGAACGCCTGTCGAGCTCGTGATTCAGGTGCCGCCGAAGAAGGACGCAGAACAGGAGGAGGAAGACAGCGATGAAGACGGGCCAGAGTCGTAGCAGCTTCCTGCGTTGCGTGGTACTTGTGGTGACCGTCGCGTGCGCGGCGGCTGCGGCGCAGGTGACGGTCAGTGCGGCCGAGGCGCCGGCTCCGGGCCGCGACGAGTCGCTGTTGCGCGAGAGCCAGGCCGCCGTGGACCGCGGGCTCCGGTTCCTGGCCCAAAGCCAGAAGGAGAACGGCTCCTGGCAGGATCAGCCGGCCGTTACGGCGCTGGTCGTGACGGCGATGATCGGCAGCGGGCAGGAGGACTACGGCGTGGAGAGCCGGCCCGTGACCGCCGCGCTGGACTATATCCGCAGCTTCGCCCAGCCGGACGGGGGCATCTACGACCGCTTCTACCAGTCCTACAGCACGAGCATCTGCGCGATGGCGCTGGTCGAGGCCGGTTTGCCGGGGGACAAGGCGCTGCCCGGCAAGGCGCGGGCCTTCCTGCTCGGCGCACAGGCCGATGAGAGCGAGGGCCTCTCCGAAGACGATATCCAATACGGCGGCTGGGGCTATGAGCCGCACCCCTCCGGCGAGGGGATGCACGGCGTGGACATGTCGAACACCCAGTTCGCCCTGGAAGCGATCCGGGCCCTGGAGGACATAGCGGAGGAGGACGCGGCCGCTGCGGGCACCGGCGAGGGCGGCAAGACGCAGACCGAGCTGGCCTACGGGCGGGCGATCACGTTCCTCCAGCGGTGCCAGAACCTGAAGGCGATCAACGATCAGCCCTGGGCCTCCGACGACGGGGGCTTCGTTTACAAGCCGACCGAGAGCAAGGCCGGCCCCACCGAGGACGGCGGGCTCAGGAGCTACGCCAGCATGACGTACGCCGGGCTAAAGAGCATGATATACGCCCGGCTGGACAAGAATGACCGCCGCGTGCGCGCGGCCCACGAATGGATCCGCCGCCACTGGAGCGTGCGCGAGAACCCCGGCCTTGACCAGCAGGGGCTTTACTATTACTACCTGACCATGGGCCGTGCGCTGAACGCCCACGGCGAGGACGTCGTCGTGGACGCCGACGGGCAGGCCCACGACTGGCGTCGGGAGCTGATCGACCAGCTCCTGACAGTCCAGACTGGGGACGGCTCGTGGGTGAACGAGAGCGGCCGCTGGATGGAGACCATGCCGGAACTCGTGACGGCCTACGCCGTCCTGGCCGTCGAGCACGCGTGGGCCTCATGGTAGGGGCCGGGCCTATCCCGCGAAGAACCTCGCGGTATTGCGGAACAGGTCGGCCACCTGTCCCTCCGTCAGGCCGGCGCCCTGCGCGATTCTCTCGGCCTGGGCGCGCGTCGGGTAATCGCCCGGCGCGTGCCCGTCGGACCCGAAGGTCAACCCGGCGCCCTGCTCCAACGCCACGCGTGCCACGTGCCCGTTCGTCAGGCAGTGGCCCTTGCGCCCGCTGATCTCCAGCATGACGCCGTGTTCGGCCGCCAGGGCGGCCTCCTCGGGCGTGATGAGTCCGGGGTGGGCCAGCACGTCGCAATCGGCCTCGATGGCGGCGCGATTCGTCCCGGGGGCCACGGGCTCGACGATTGTCTCCCCGTGCACGAGAACGACCTCCGCGCCCAGTTCCCTGCCCAGCGCCACCAGCCCGGCGATGAGCGTCGGCGGCACGTGCGTTATCTCGCAGCCGGGCAGCACCTGCACGTCGCCGTAGTGCCCGTCCACGGCCTCGCAGAACTCCACCAGGCGGCCGACGACGAACTCGATGTTCGAGTGGTCGCAGTGGTCGCTGATGACCAGGCCGCGATAGCCCTGGACCTGGCACCGTCGCGCCAGTTCCGCCGGTGCCAGGACGCCGTCGCTCAAGAAACTGTGCGTGTGTGGATCGTACATCTGCTTCCGTTCCCGTTGATGGCCTGGACTGGCTGCTTCCCTCCCGCCGTCTACAAGGTCACCGGCATTCCGGTGCGATGCGATTCGTAAACGGCGAGGACGATTTCCACGGCGTGCCGGGCTGACTCGCCCGTCACCCTCGGCTCGCGTCCGTTGCGCGTAGCAGCCACGAAATCCTCTATCAGGCGCGCGTGCGAGTCCCCGTAGCAGTCCTTGCCGACCGCGTCGGCTCGCGGCACCTCGCGCGCCTTTTCCAGCATCGCCTCGAGTTCCCTGGCGGCGTCTTCATCTCTCAGTTGCACGTATTCGAGGTCGTCGCGCCCGCCGGTGGTGATCCGGAAGGACCCCTGCGTCCCGTAGAAATGCACGCCCCCTTCGAAGTCGAGGTGGCTGGAGCTTGTGGCCTCTATGGAGCCGAGAGCCCCCGAGCGGAACTGGAGCGCGGCGCAGGCCGTGTCCTCGGTTTCTATGCAGCCGTTCAGGCGCAGGTTGGCGCAGCGGCCGAAGACGGTCTGGACGGGGCCGGCGAACCATTGCAGGACGTCTATGCTGTGGATCGCCTGGTTGATGAGCACGGCCCCCCCTTCGCCGTCCCAGGTGCCGCGCCACGGCGCGCTGCTGTAATAGCCCTCCCCGCGGAAGCAGCGGATGGACGCCCCGGCGTTGAGCGTCTCCCCGAACAGGCCCGCGTCAACGGCCTCCTTGAGCGTCGCCGTGACCGGATCGAACCGGTGCTGGAAAACGCCGCCCAGCGTGCGACGGTTGCGTCGCGCCGTTTCTATCATCAGGGCCATCTGCTCGCGGCTTATGGCCAGGGGCTTCTCGCACAGCACGTCAACGCCGCCTTCGAGGCCCCGGCAGGCTATCTCGGCGTGGTTGTGGTGCGGCGTGCAGACGCTGATGGCGTCCGGCCGCTCCGATGCCAAAAGCTCAGTGTAGTCCTGGTACGGCTTGCCCCCGTATTGCTCCGCGCACTGGCGGGCGCGCTCAGGGATCAAGTCGCACACGGCCACAAGCTCGGCCTGGGGGCACCGTATGACTGCGTCGGCATGTGCGGGGCCGATGACCCCGCAACCGATGATGGCGTAGCGTGTGGATGCTTCCGGGTTCACGGAATGACCTCTGCTGGGTGTGCCGGCAGGCGCGCGACCGATGAGGCGAACACACCCCTCAATTTATACCGTACTGCGGTGGCCCCTTGCCAGCGCAAGTGCGTTGACGCGATATCAGGCAGTCCGTAGAATATGGCCGCTTCGGTATGGTTTGGTGGCGGTTCCAGTGGCAAAGGGGTGGGGGCGAGATGCTGCAAGAATACATGGGCGGCCTCCTGGAGGGAGAAGACCTCTCCGGCGAGCAGGCGTACGATGCCATGTCCACCATCATGAGCGGCGGCGCAACCGATGCCCAGATCGCGGGCTTCCTGATTGCCCTTCGCATGAAGGGGGAGACGGTGGGCGAGATCACGGGCTGCGCCCGGGCCATGCGGGAGGCGGCCACGCGCATCGACGTGGGGGATCTGGACGTGGTGGACACGTGCGGCACGGGGGGCACGCACAAGGGCACGTTCAACGTGTCCACGGCGTCGGCCGTCGTGGCGGCGGGCGCCGGCGTGCCGGTGGCCAAGCACGGCAACCGCGGCGCCTCCAGCAAGTTCGGCAGCGCCGACGTCCTCCAGGCGCTGGGGGTCAACATCGAGGCGGAACCAGCCGTCGTGGAGCGCTGCATCCTCCAGGCGGGGATCGGGTTCCTGTTCGCTCCGATGCTCCATCGGGCGATGAAATACGCGATCGGTCCCCGGCGCGAGCTGGCCGTGCGCACTGTATTCAACGTGCTCGGCCCGCTGACGAATCCCGCCGGCGCCCGCAGGCAGGTCCTGGGCGTCTTCAGTGACGACCTTGTCGAGACCATCGCCGGCGTCCTGGCCAATCTGGGAGCGGTGCGGGCCATGGTTGTCCACAGCAGCGACGGGATGGACGAGATCAGCATCTGCGACCGCACCCACGCCGCCGTGGTCGAAGCCGGCGAGGTCAGCACGAGGGACGTCGCGCCCGAGGACCTCGGCGTGCCGCGCGCGGCCCGCGAGGACCTGGCCGCCGGCAGCGCGGCCGAGAGCGCCGCCGTGATACGGTCCATCCTCGAGGGCCGACAGGGCGCCCCGCGTGATATGGTGCTGATGAACGCGGGCGCGGCCGTCTACGTCGGGGGGAAAGCCGCGTCGATAGAGGAGGGCGTCGGGGCGGCGGCGGACTCCATCGACTCGGGGCGCGCAAGGGAGACGCTGGCGCGGCTCGTCAAACTCTCGAACGCCGGGGCCTGACCGGCGTCAGGGCGTGGCCTGGCGCTTCACGATCTCCTGGCGCAGGAGCTTCGCTTCCCGGAACTGGGTGTGGATGGACAGGGCCGTATCCAGGGCCTTCAGCGCCCTCTCATAGTCGCCGGCCTTTGCGTGGATGCGGCCGACCACCAGTAGGGCCAGGAAGTTCAGCGGCTCCGCCTCCAGGGCGCGGCCGCACTCGGCCAGCGCTTCGTTCGGCATCGACTTCGCCACGTAGACCTCGGCCTTCATCCGGTAGAGGTCGGGAGGGACCGAGGCGCTGAGCTGTTCGACGCTCTGGAATGCCTGAAGGGCGCGGTCCATCTGGCCGGCCTCGTAGGCGAGCAGCCCCTCGCCGAACTGCTCCGTGGCGGCGACGCTGTCCGAGCTGCGCCACATCCCGACCAGGGCGTTGCGGCAGTTTGACGAAACGACCTCGTCCACGTCGTTCAGCCCTCCCAGGAGCGCTTGCCGCAGGTCCTGCTTGACGGACGGCTTCAGGCGCACCAGGTCGTCCGTGCCCAGCGGGCTGGCGGCCATCTTGGCAAGCTGCAGCGCCGTGGCGCGTCGCTCGTCGGTCTCGCCCCCGGTCAACAGGGCGATGCGGCTGGCCACAAGCTTGGCCAGCTCGCCGGCCGTCACTTCCGGCCCGACGGCGACCTGCCGTTCGCCCTCGGCGATCTGAATCCCAGACAGTTCGGGCCGCCCCTCGGCGTCGCCGTTCTCCTTGTCCTGGGACCCCAGCCAGACGTGCAGGCCGACCAGCGCAAGAAAGATCGCGGAGATCAGCAGTATCAGCCTCGGGCGGATAACCTGTTCGGCCACCCCTGTGCACCTCTCAGCGTATGTGCGAGCTTCCCCCTTGTCCTGCACTTCATTATGCCGTCGGAGCGACTGCATTTTCAAGCGGGCCGCGCTGAGGGACTGTCACTCGCCCGCCATCTCTTGCGCGCCGGCCGGCGGCAAGGTATAGTCGCTGGGGACGCAAGTCCGTCCCGCAACTGTCCGAGGTGGGCCGCAAGTGGCAAGCAGCGAGACCGGTTCCCGGCTGCCGGGCGCAGCGCGCACCGTCGCAGTCTTCATGGTGGCGGGCATCTGCGGCTGGTTCGTCATGGAGATGGAGATCCTCGGCGCCAGGGTCCTGGCGCCGTACTTCGGCAGCGCCGTTTACGTCGTGATGGGCAGCGTCATCGGCGTGTTCCTGCTGAGTCTGGCCGTCGGCTACCTGCTGGGCGGCTGGTTCTCCACGAAGAAGGGGAGCGCGTGGGCCCTGGGGAGCGTGCTGGTCCTGGCCGGCGCGTGGCTCTGCGCCATGCCGTTCTTCATCGCGCCCGTCTGCGATTGGCTCCTGGGCATGGGCCTGGGCGTGCGCGCGGGCTCGCTGCTGGCGGCCTTCGCATTGTTCGCCGTGCCGACGGCGATGCTCGGCACCGTCTCGCCGACGGCCGTGCGGTGGCTCACCAGGGAAGCGCGCGACTCCGGCCTGAACACGGGGCTCGTATTCGCCTTCTCGACGGTGGCGAGCTTCGCCGGGTGCATCGTCACGGCGTTCTACCTGGTCCGGCTGTCCCTGCGCCGCACGATGTGGATTTCGGGAGCCGTGCTGCTTGCTCTGGCGGCAGCGATCCTCTTACACGCCGCGTTGAGCGGGAGGCGGAAGCAGTGAGACACAAGGCAGAGGTCCAGAGCGTCGTCTGGCGGGCGGCGCTGCCGGTCGTGTGCGCCGCGTGCTGGCTGCTCTGTGCGGCCCCGGCCCACGGCAGCGCCAACTTCGGCCGTGAGGTCCTCCAGAAGGACTCGCTTTACCATCGCATATACGTCTATCAGCGCGGTTCGGTCATGACGCTGCGGTTTGCGTGCGCCGACCCGTACATCATCCAGAGCTCAGTGGACCTGGCGAATCCGCGCCGTCACATGAACGAGTACACGACGCTTTCCTTCGCGGGGCTGCTCTACAATCCTGAGCCGGCGAGGATGCTCGTCGTGGGTCTGGGAGGCGGCGTCATCCCGCAGGACGTGCATCACTACCTCCCCGACCTGCCGATTGACGTGGCTGAGATCGACCCCGACATCCCGCCCATAGCCGAGAAGTATTTCGGCTTTCGAGCGGACCAGAAGATGCGGGTGCACGTGGCCGACGGGCGCGTCTTCATCAGGCAGCAGTCCCGCAGGGAGCCGCCGACGCGCTACGACATCATCGTGCTCGACGCCTTCCAGGGCGAGTACATCCCCTTCCACCTGATGACCAGGGAGTTCATGGAGGAGGTGAAGGGCGCGCTGACGGAGGGCGGCGTGGTCGTGGCGAACGTGATCCAATCGAACCGGCTCGCCCACGCGGAGTTGAGGACCGTCCAGGAGGTCTTCGACGGCTGCCAGGTCTTCGCGGGCGAGCGCTCGACCAACGCCATGATCGTAGGGTTCGGGCCGGGCGTGTCCGCCCTGACGCCGCAGACGGCCCGTGAGCGCGCCGCCGAGTTGCAGCGCAAGCACGCCTTCGGCTTCGACGTACGCACAGTGGCCAGGAGACTGGTCGTCCGGCCGCGGGCCGACCCGGACGCGAAGGTGCTCACCGACGACCAGGCCCCCGTCAACTGGCTGCGCTGGCAGGGCGACGACGTCCCCCTCGGCGAACCCGACGCGCCCGACGAGGAGCCGGAATCAGACCCCGAAGAGGATCCGACGGCAGGGGAAGGGGAGCAGTAACTTCACGCCGCGGCGTGGGTCACTCCCCCAGGCGCGATTGCCACTCGCCGAGTTGGCGCTCCAGCTCGGACGGCGCGGACGACCCGTGCGAGCGGTAGTTGCGGACGCACTTCTCCGCGCCCAGCGCGCCGTAAACGTCCTCGGCGATCAGCTCGCTGTAGGAGCGCAGTTGCTCGATGCCCATGTCGGACAGGCGGGTGTCGTGTGCGGCGGCTTCCTGGACGATGTGGCCGACTATGGCGTGCGCCTCGCGGAAGGGCAGCCCCCGCCCGACCAGGTAGTCCGCCAGGGCCGTGGCGTCGGTGTGCCCCTCGTCGCAGGCTCGGGCGATGTTCGCCGTCTTGAACTCCGTCGTGCGGATCAGCCGGGCGGCCGTCAGCAACGAGTCCCGAACGGTGTCGGCGGCGTCGAACAGCGCCTCCTTGTCCTCCTGGAGGTCGCGGTTGTAGGCCAGCGGCAGGCCTTTCAGGACGGTGAGCACCCGCACCAGGTCCCCGTAAACGCGCCCGCACTTGCCGCGCAGCAGCTCGAGCACGTCGGGGTTCTTCTTCTGCGGCATTATGCTGGAGCCGGTGCAGAAGCTCTCGTCCAGGTCCAGGAAGTCGAACTCGTGCGTGCACCAGATGACCCAGTCTTCCGCCAGACGGGACAGGTGCATGGCCACCAGCGACAGGTCGAAGACGAACTCGGCGACGAAGTCGCGGTCACTGACGGCGTCGATGCTGTTGCTGAAGCAGCGGTCGAAGCCGAGTTCCGCCGCGACGCTCTCCGGGTCGGTGGGCAGCGACGTCCCGGCCAGTGCGCAGGCTCCGAGCGGGCTGACGTTGAGCCGACGGCGGCAGTCCCGCAGCCGGTCCCGGTCCCGCTCCAGCATCTCGACGTAGGCCAGCAGCACGTGGCCCAGCAGGACGGGCTGTGCGTGCTGCATGTGCGTGTAGCCGGGCAGGATGACCTCCTGGTGCGCGGCGGCCTTCTCGACCAGGGCGCGCTGGCAGTCGGCGATGGCCCGGTCGAAGCCGTCCGCCTCCGCTCTCACCCACAGGCGCACGTCCGCCGCGACCTGGTCGTTGCGGCTGCGGGCCGTGTGCAGCTTGCGGCCGGCGTCGCCTGTCTTCGCGATCAGCGCGGCCTCGATGCACGAGTGGACGTCCTCCATCTCGATGCTGAACTCGAACGTCCCCGCTTCGATCTGCTTCTGGATGTCTTTCAGTCCCTCTCTTATCTCGACCAGCTCCGTTTCGTTGACCAGGCCGCATCGGGCGAGCATCTCCGCGTGGGCGATGCTGGCGCGGATGTCCTCCGCGTACAGCCGCCGGTCGAACGAGACGGACTCGGTGAACCGCGCCGCCGCCTCGTCAATGTCTTTCTCGAATCGTCCGCCCCAGCGCTTCTTCATCGGTTTCAGTCCTTGCTGGCTGAGCTTTCCAGGCAACGATAATCTATTGGATTCGGGCGGCCATTTCAATGAATGTGTGAAGGGCGCGCGGCGCACCGGCGTCGGGAAGGGGAGGCCCGGATAGGGGGGCGACTACTCGAGCAGGACCGCTGGCACGCGCCGCGTCGCTTCCCTGAGGGCCGCCGTGGTGATCTCCTCCGGGAGACCCACGGGATGATCGTCCTCGCAGAGGTCCAGCGTTGTCAGGCCGACTACGAAATCGAGCAACTCGATCCCGCTGAACCCCAGGTGTACTCCCACGCCGGCCGACGCCCCCACCTCCATGTCGAGCAACTGTGGCCATTCGGACTTCTTCAGCGCCGGCGCGAAAGGCGGCCATCGCAGGAATCCCAGCCACGAGCGGGTGCGCGGCACGTAGGGCTTGCCGCCCCAGAAGGGGGTCAGCACGTCGCCGCTGATGTTCGTTGAGCCCGCGATGAGGCTGCCGGCCGTGTCTCGCGCGGCGAGGCCCGCGTAGCGGCCGTGTACCATGACACCATACTGCTTGGACACGCCGACGGCGGTGCCCACCAGGCCCGTGACCTGAGCCTGTGCGGCGATCCCCGGCCCGGCGGTCAGCTCCGCCGAAAACACGTCGGTCAGGTCGGCGAACCGGTTCGGCAGGTAGCTGCATCCGCCGGCTGCACACGCGACGGCGAGGAACATCAGGTTTCGCAGGAATGACGCCTTCATCCGGGATCTCCCTTCCGCGCAACACAAGCTCTTCCACCCTCGACACTCACGATAGGCAATTGGGCAACCCGAAGTCAACATGAGGTGTGCGTGCCGAGTTCCCGACTGTCACCGGCACGCCGTGCGTCGGCGCCTTGGCTTGGACTGTTGCGCGCAGTTGCTATAATGGTCGGACGCCGTCTCCGGTTCCGGGCGGCGGCGACGACGCTCTGCACGAGAGGGAAAGCGGGTGACAGACAGGTTCTTCGTGCCGTCCCAGTACCATCTGAACGTGATGAAGAAGACGCCCCGCGAATTCGCGTGGCGCGGCGGGAATTTCCCGTCCTGGCAGGCGGGCCTGCGCGAGCGGCTGCGACAACTGATCGGCGACCTGCCGGCGCAGAGAGTCCCGCTGGACGTGGAAGAACTTGAGCGCGAGGAGACGGCGGAATACGTCCGGAAGAAGATCGTCTTCACCGCCGAAGAGTGCGCGGACGTGCCGGCGCACCTGCTGGTGCCGCGCGGCGGCGCCGGACCGTTCCCGGCGATGGTATGCCTCCAGGGCCATTCGCCCGGCATGCACATATCAATCGGCGTCGCGCGGGACGACCACGAGGAGGAACTGGTGGCCGGCGACCGCGATTTCGCCATCCAGGCCGCCCGCAACGGCTTCGTCGCCCTCGCCCTGGAGCAGCGCTGCTTCGGCGAACGGGCGGAGACGCTTCAGGAGCACCGCTGGCAGCACGGGTGCCTGGACGCCGTGTTCCACTCGCTCATGCTCGGCAGGACCGTGCTGGCAGAGCGCGTCTGGGACGTGATGCGCGCCATTGACCTCCTCCTGGAGAGGCCGGACGTGGACGGTAGCCGCATCGCGTGCATGGGCAACTCCGGCGGAGGCACCGTGACGTTCTACGCCGCCTGCCTGGAGCCGCGCATCGCGCTGGCCGTGCCGTCCTGCGCTTTCTGCACTTACGCGGACAGCATCATGCAGATACAGCACTGCGGCGACAACTACGTCCCGGGCATACTGCGCGCGGCGGAGATGGGAGAGGTGGCCGGGCTCATAGCCCCGCGCAGGCTGCTCATCGTCGCCGGCCAGAGCGATGACATCTTCCCCGTCGAGGGCGTCAGGAAGGCGTTCGAGGCCACCAGGGAGATATACGCCGCCGCCGGCTGCCCGGACAACGCGCGGCTGATCGTCGGTCCCGAGGGACACCGCTTCTACGCGGACCTGGCCTGGCCGGTCATCCGGGAGATGGTCTCGTAGCTTCGTTGAGAGGGGGGGAGCGAGGGATGTCAGACACCGTGAGGTTCGGCGTGTCGCTGGACATGGACCTGCTGGACGGCTTCGACAAGCTCGTCAAGAAACTCGGCTACGCCAGCCGCTCCGAGGCCGTCCGCGACCTGATCCGCACCAAGCTGGTCGAGGAGGAGTGGGACGCGCCCGACCGCAAGACGTTCGCGGCCGTCTTCCTGGTCTATGACCATCACAAGATGTCGCTCGCCTCGCGGCTGATGGACGTGCAGCATGAGTCGTTCGCCCGGGTCATCGGCTCGTTCCACGTCCACGTGGACAGGCACAACTGCCTCGAAGTGATCGTCATGCAGGGCAAGGGCAGGGACCTGCGCGAACTGGCCGACAGGATGATAAGCCTAAAGGGCGTCAAGTACGGCAAACTGAACATGGGCACAACTGGCAAGGGCATTCACTGAGCGACGCCGCTTCCGGAGGGGACATCGTCATGACACTGGAGAGCCTTCTGACAGAGCGCAGCCTTGTGGTACTGGACGGTGCGATGGGCAGCCAGCTCATTGCCCGGGGCCTCGGGGCGGGGGAGTGCGCCGACGCCTGGAACCTGGGCCGGCCGGACGACGTCGAGGGTATACTGCGCGGCTACGTCGAGGCCGGCGCCGACTGCGTGCTGACCAACACCTTCGGCGCCAGCCCGGTCGCGCTGCGCCGGCACGGCCTGGAGGAGGAGACGGAGCGCATCAACCGCGCCGCCGTCGAGGTGGCCCGCCGCGCTGCGGGTGAACGGGCGCTGGTCCTGGGGGACATCGGGCCTACGGGGGCCATGATCGAGCCGCTGGGCGACCTGAGCGAGGCCGGGGCCAGGGAAGGCTTTGCGCGCCAGGCGGCTGCGCTGGCCGAGGCCGGCGCGGACGCCATCATCTGTGAGACCTTCGAGTCCGCCGCCGAGATACGCCTTGGCCTGGTGGGGGCGCGGGACGCCTGCGACCTGCCGCTTGTGGCCAGCATGAAGTTCAACCGCGAGCCGTCCGGGCGATACCGCACCATGATGGGCGACTCGCCGGAGGACCTCGTGGCGGCCGCGGCGGAGTGCGGCTGCACCGTGGTCGGCACCAACTGCGGCAGGGGCATCGAGGAGATGGTCGCGCTCGTGGAAGTGCTGGCGGGACTGACCGAGCTGCCGCTGCTGGCCGAGGCGAACGCCGGCATGCCGCAACTGGTCGGGGGGGAGACGGTCTACACGGAGGACGCGTCGGTCTTCGAGGTGTACGTGCCGGAGCTGTACCGGGTGGGCGCGCGGGTCATCGGCGGCTGCTGCGGCACGACGGCCGAGCACGTCCGCGTCATCCGGCGCTTCGCCGACAGCCTCTGACGCCCGGTTTGCCCCCAGTCAGACCTCAAGTTGCCTTGTAGAAACACGTTCTGGGTAGCCCCCGGCGTCTCGCCGGGGGGGCTTGACGGTGCGTGCACGCCGGGCGAGACGCCCGGCGCTACCCAGTGACGGGGCCGAGACCGCATGCTCTCTACAAAGCTACCTCAAGTCTGAGGCCTCACGCCTGCCGTTCCCCGCGCCGTCCTGCTTGCGCCGCGGCGCCCGGACTGCTATATTACGGGCTCTCCGCACTTTTCCCCCGATACCCGGTACACGGATGCCACGGATGCCCAGACGATTCACCGTAACCTCGGCCCTGCCGTACTCGAACGGGCGGCTGCACGTGGGCCACATCGCCGGATGCTACCTGCCGGCGGACGTCTTCGTGCGCTACCTGCGCTCGCGCGGCGATGAGGTCGCCTTCATCTGCGGCAGCGACGACTACGGCGTGCCCGTCTCGCTGACCGCACGCAAGGAGGGCAAGGCGCCCCCCGAGGTGGCCGAACACTACCGCGCCGAGCAGGCGAAGGACTTCGAGGGCCTGGGGATCAGGTTTGACATCTACGGCGGCACCAGCGCCACGGATATCCATACGCGCCTCAGCCAGGACTTATTCCTGCGGATGCTGGAGAACGGCTTCCTGGAGAAGCGGACCAGCAAGCAGCTCTACGACCCGGAGGCCGGGATGTTCCTGCCCGACCGATACGTCGAGGGCACCTGCCCTTACTGCGACACGGGCGGGGCGCGGGGCGACCAGTGCGAGGCGTGCGGCAAGCTGCTCGAGCCCGGCCTGCTGGTCCAGCCGCACAGCGTCGTCTCCGGCGCGACCCCCGAGGTCCGGGAGACGGTGCACTGGTTCTTCCGCCTGCCGGGGATGGAGGGGCGGCTGCGCGAGTGGATCGAGGGGCACGAGGAATGGCGGCCGATGGTGCGCAACTTCAGCCTCGGCCTGCTGGAGCAGGGGCTGCCCCTGCGCGCCATCACGCGCGACCTGGAGTGGGGCATACCGGTCCCGCTGCCCGACGACCCGGACGCCGCCGGCAAGGTGCTCTACGTCTGGTTCGACGCGCCTATCGGCTACGTCTCGTTCACGGCCCAGTGGTGCGAGCAGCAGGGCGGGAACGCCGAGGACTACGAGCGCTGGTGGAAGGACCCCGACTGCAAGATCGTGCACTTCATCGGCGAGGACAACGTGGTCTTCCACGCGCTGATCTGGCCGGCGATGCTCATGGCCGAGGGGACGTTCCAGCTCCCGGACAACGTCCCGGCCAACTGCTTCCTGAACATCCAGTTCCCCGGCCGGGAGGAGACCAAGATGTCCACCAGCCGGGGCACGGCGGTCTGGATCAACCAGTACCTGTCGGACTACCCGCCGGAGCCGCTGCGCTACTACCTGACGATGGTCGCGCCGGAGCGGCAGCGGACGGCGTTCAGCTTCGACGACCTGATCCAGCGCAATAACGCGGAACTGGTCGCGGCGCTGGGAAACTTCGTCCACCGCAACATGACGTTCGCGCACCGCTACTTCGACGGGCGTGTGCCGGCGCGCGGCGAACTGGCGGACAATGACCGCGCGCAACTGGACATGGTGGCCGGGCTGCCGGACAGAGTGTCCGGATTGCTGGACGGCTACTGCTTCAAGGACGCGCTCGGCGAGGTCATGGCCGCCGCCCGCGAGAGCAACCGCTACTTCGACTACCGCGAGCCGTGGGTGCTGCGCAAACAGGACCCGGAAGCCTGCGGGACGGTCATCAACGTCTGCCTGAACACGGTCAAGACGCTGGCCGTGGTGATGGAGCCGTTCCTGCCGTTCGCCGCCGCGAAGACGGCCGCGATGCTCTCGGCGGGGCCGGAGGAGATGAAGTGGCCGGCGGCAACCGAGCCGCTGCCCGAGGGCCGGGAGCTGGGCGAGCCCGTCATCCTCTTCGAGAAGCTCGAGGCGCCGGCGCAAGAGGCGCCATAGGTCGTCGGCCTAATGTGGGAGGGGTCGGTTATGAGAATATCGGGCGTTCTCGCGCTTGTTTTCCTGTGCGTGTTCCTCGGGAGCATGGTCGGGGTGGGCGGCGGGGCGTTCCTGAACGCCCCGGCGTTCCACATCGTGGCGGGGTTGGCGGCGGCGCTGTCGCTGCTCTCGTTCGGCTTCTGGGACTGCCTGTGCGGGCTCGGGTGCCTGCTGTTGCTCGTGCTGAAAAAGGCGCCGTTTGCGGTGGGGCCGCGACACGCCCTGATTGTGAAGGGCATGATCGTCCACCTCTACGCGGCGGGGGGCGTTGCGGTGCTTGTCGGCGCGATGCAGATGCTCCGGCAGCTTGACGATCCCGGCAAGATCGGCGTCGGCGTCGCCATGTGTCTGCTCCCCGTCCTGTATGCCGCGCTGCTGGCGGAGTTCCTGTTCCGGCCGGCGCTGCATCGCGTCGCCTCGTTACTGGTGGACGAGCAGGGGGAAGGGCAGGCATGAGGACCTTCGTCGCCGTCGAGCTGGACGAGCCCTGCCGCAGGGGATTGCGCGAGGCGGTAGAGGCGCTCCGCGGCCTTGCCGGAGGCGTGCGCTGGGTGAAGCCGGACGCGCTGCACCTGACCCTGAAGTTCATCGGCGAGTTGGGCGAGCTGGACCTGCCCCGGGCCGTCGAGTGCCTCGGGCCGGCGACGAGTGGCCGCGGGCCGTTCTCGATGCGGGTGGCTGGGCTTTCGGGCTTCCCGCCGCGCGGCACGCCTCGCATCGTCCACGTGGGGGTCGAGGAGCCGACGGGCACGCTGTCTGCTCTGCAGGCGGCCGTTGATAAGGCCCTGGCGGACGGCCTCGGCGTGGCCCCCGAGGGGCGCCGCTACGTGCCCCACGTCACGCTGGGGCGGGTGAAGAACCCCCGCGCCTGCGTGCCCGTGGAGGAGATGTCGGGCGCCCTCGAACGGCAGGAGTTCGGCAGGGTGGACGTGAGCTCTTTCGTGCTCATGAAGAGCGACCTGCGCCCGACGGGGGCCGTTTACAGCGTAGTCCATCGCTTCCCGCTCGGCTAAGGAGCACCCAGGGAGCCGCCATGATCGTGACGGCCACGCTGAACCCCGCCGTGGATAGGGTGCTGGAGGTCGCCGGCTTCCAGATCGGCGCCCACGCCCGCGCCATCGTGAAGGCGCTGCTCCCGGCGGGGAAGGGCAACAACGTGGCGCGCGGCGTCGCGCGCCTCGGTGGCGCGGCGGCCGCCTCCGGCTTCGTCGGGCAGAACGAAGAGCGCATGTTCGCCGAGAGCCTCGGCTCGGAGGGCGTCGAGACGCGCTTCTGCACCGTCGCGGGACTCACCCGGACCAACACCACCGTGCTCGACCCAGAGGCCCACACGACGACCCACCTGCGCGAGCAGGGCTTCCGCGTCACGGCCCACGACGTACGGGCCCTGGCGGGCCTCCTGGCCGACCGGCTGGGGGAACTCGGCGACGCGACGCTCGTCTTCGCCGGCAGCCTGCCGCCCGGCATGGAGCCGGGGCACTTCGCCGAGCTTATCGAGTCCTGCGCCGCGCGGTGCGCGTCGGTCGTGGTGGACACGAACGGGCCGGCGCTGCGGGCGGCCGTCGAGACGCGCTCGGTTGGCGTGCTGAAGCCGAACCTGGCCGAACTGGGCGAGCTGTTCGGCGGGCCGGTGGCGCGGGAGGAGGCGGCTGCCGCCGCGGCGGGGCTGCTCGACCGCGTGCGGACCGTCCTGCTCACGCTCGGTGCCGAGGGTGCATTGCTGGTCGAGCCCGGCGGGGCGGTCCGGTGCCGCTGCTTGGTCGAGCCGTCCGACGTGCGGAACACGGTGGGCTGCGGGGATGCCTTCCTGGCCGGCTGGCTGAGGGGCGCCGAGGTCAGCGACGACCGGACGGACGCGCTCCGCTGGGCGGTGGCCACGGGCGCCGCCAGCGCCATGAGCGAGGCGACCGTCGGCTACACGCTGAGCGAGGTCGAGGCATTGCTGCCGCGCTGCGAGACGTCGGGCGCGTGAGCCGGGGACGCTCAGCGCACCAGCATGTCCGCCCGGGCGATGACCGCGCCTTCCCGCTCGACCCGCACCACCGGCCAATCTTCCGAAGGCGCGGTGAGCAGCGAGACGCCTTCCTCGCCCGCCAACATCGTGTCCTCGGACTTCGTGCCGCAGATGGAGGGGTTCCAGGCGAATGCCTGGGCGGCCTGGACGGTCTCCGTGGACGCCGGGTTGGCGATGTACTCGCGCGGCTGGTAGCCGATGGCCCCGCCCTGGTGGTGGAGCCGCCACTCGTCGGGGAAGCCGTTCCCCGCGTAGGCGGCCTGCGCGGCGGCGAAGACATCGGCCACGGGGCGCCCCGGGCGCGTCGCGAGCATCATGCGTGCGTCCACGTCGCAGACCGCCGCGTGCCGGCGCCGCAGGTCCTCCGTCGGCTCGCCGAAGTGGACGAGCCGGGTCACGGCCGCGACCAGCCCGCGCCGCCGCCCGCAGATGACCAGCATGACGCAGCGCTCGACGGGCGTGTCCTTGACCAGCGGGTGCCGCCAGGTGCGGATGCGCGCGTCGGCGGCGACGAGCAGGACGACGGGGTTGACGCCGCGCGCGCGGCACTCGCGGGCCACGAGCCCCGCCGCATCCGCTTCAGTGGCGCCCGGCTCGACGGCCCGGGCGGCGGCCTCCATGGCGGCGGCGCAATCGCGCCCCAGTTCGCGGTATCGCCCGATCTCGGCCTCGGTGAGGGAGTAGCGCAGGCGGGCGAAGTCCGCCGAGAGCGGTGGCAAGCCGGCGTCCGGCCCGTCCGCGGCGAACCTGCCGCCGGCGGTCAGGCGCCGCAGCGCCTCGTCCCGCGCCGCGGGCTCGTGCCAGGGGAAGACTTCGGTGTGAGCGACCTCGACGCCCGCCAGCTCCTCGGCCAGCAGGCGCTCCGCCTCGATGTTGTTCGTCAGGAGCGTGACGCTCCCCGCGCGCACGACCAGCGACGCGACGCCGGACTCCTTCGAGTTGTCGACCAGGTTGTCCGCCCCGCAGCCCAGCCAGGCGAAGTTGTCGCCCCGCGACAGGACGACGCCGTCCAGCCCCGCGTCGGCCAGGAAACGCTCGACCCGTTCCATCTTGACGACGAACTCCTCTGCGACTGTCATTCTGCCCGGTCCTCGTCTTTGCGGTAGGTGTCCAGCCATGCGTCCAGGTCGGCCTGCGTGTCTATGCCGATGCACCGGTGAGGCGTGAGGCCGACCCTGATCCGGTAGCCCGCGCTCAGCGCGCGGAGCTGCTCCAGCGTCTCCGAACGCTCCAGCGGGGAGGGCGGCAGGCCGGCGTACGCCAGCAGGAAGTCCCGCCGGTAGCTGTAGATGCCCAGGTGGTGCAGGGGGGGGGAGGGGGCGGCGTCGGGCGGGCCGTCGAAGTCGCGCTGGAACGGAATCGGGCTGCGGCTGAAGTAGAGCGCGTGCCCCCCGGCGTCGAGCACGACCTTGACGACGTTCGGGTCCTCCCATTCCTCCCGCGTCTCGATGGGCCGGGCCAGCGTGCCCATCACGGCCGGTTCGCCTTCTGCCAGCAGGCCGATGACCTGCTCGACCTGCTCCGGGCGTATCTCCGGCTCGTCGCCCTGCACGTTGACGATGGCGGGGTGGTCCAGGCCGGCCGCGACCTCGGCTATCCTGTCGGTGCCGCTGGCGTGGGCGGGGTCCGTCATGCGCGCCTCGCCGCCGAACGCCGCCACGGCGTCGGCGATGCGGCGGTCGTCGGTGGCGACGATGACGCGGTCCACGGACGGCGCCTGCGCGGCGCGTTCGCAGACGTGCTGGACGATGTACTTCCCCGTGACCCGGCGCGCGACCTCGAGGATGGGTTTTCCGGGCAGCCGCGTCGAGGCGTACCGGGCCGGGATGATGACCGCTGCTCTCACGTGAGTCGGCCCTCCTGTGGGTCCAGGCGCGCATAGTATACCGGGCGCGCTACGGCCTGTCACCGGCGCGCGCCTTGACCTGCGCGCGGCGTTGGCGTAGATTCGGAGCGTGCAGCCGCGGAGGGAAGGCATGGATGCGGTCTCAATCATCAAGTCCTCGCAGATAGCGGACGCCGTCTGCCGGCTGTACCGCTCCGTCAGCGTCGGGCTGCGGGACGACGTGCGCGCGGCACTGGAGGCCGCGCTGGAGGCCGAGGAGCCGGGGATCGCGCGCGACGTGCTGGCGGCGCTGATCGAGAACGACCGGGTCAGCCTGCGCGACGGCGTGCCGCTGTGCCAGGATACGGGCCTGGCCGTGGCCTTCGCCAGCATGGGCAGGCAGGTCGTGATCGAGGGGGCGACGTTGCAGGAGGCGATAGACGAGGGCGTGCGGCGGGCCGTGCGCGAGGGGCCGCTGCGGGCCTCGACCGTGCGCGACCCGTTCGGCAGGGAGAACGTCGGCGACAACACGCCCGCCATCGTGCACCTGGAGCAAGTCGAGGGGGGCAGCCTGACCGTCAGCCTGATCGCGAAGGGCGGCGGGGCGGAGAACATGAGCCGCGTCCACATGCTCACGCCGGCCCAGGGGCGCGCGGGGGTCGTGCGGGCCGTCGTCGAGACCGTCCGGGACGCCGGGGCGAACGCCTGCCCGCCCGTCATCGTGGGGGTGGGGGTCGGCGGGGACTTCGAGACGGCGCCCCTGCTGGCCAAGCGCGCACTGCTGCGCGAGATCGGGCGGGAGAATCCCGACCCCGAACTGGCCGCGCTGGAAGGGCGGATGCTCGCAGAGATCAACGCCCTCGGCATCGGCCCGCAGGGATTCGGGGGGCGGACGACGGCGCTGGCCGTCCTGGTCGAGAGCCGGCCCTGTCACATCGCCAGCCTGCCCGTGGCGGTGAACGTCGAGTGTCACTCCCATCGGCACGGCTCGGTCACGCTGGAGGGCGACCGCCGACCGATTCCCGACGGACGGGGGTAGGGCACCGTGCGGGGCGAGTCCAGGCGACGGCTGTTCACGCTCCTGCTGGCCGGGGGTGTGCTGGCGGCTCTGCTCGGCCTGATGTCCCTCCCGCCGGGCAGCGCCTGCGGGCCGTCCGTCGCCGCGCTGAAGGAAGGCACGGTCACCCGAGTCTATGACGGCGACACCATCGAGGTCGCCGGCACGGTCAAGGTGAGGCTGCTCGGCATCGACGCAATGGACGCCTACTACGAGGACAAGACTGCCGGGCAGGCCCGGCGCTACGGCATGACGGAGGCCCGCGTGCGACACTGGGCCGACAGGGCGGGGGCGTTCGTACGCGAACAGGCGGAGGGCGCGACCGTGGCGCTGCACCACGGGCCGGAGCTTTTCGACGATTACGGGCGGCTGCTCGCCTACGTCCACCTGCCGGCCGACGCCGCAGGGGAAGGCCCGGACCTGAGCCTGGCGCTGATTCGGCAGGGCCTGGCGGCGGCGTATCATCGCTCATACCACCCCCGGCGGGAGAGCTACCTGGAGGCGGAGCGGGACGCGTGGCAGCGGCGGGCGGGGTTCTGGGGCGAGGCCGCCAGGGGGCCCTGAGAGGATAGTTGACAGTGGAGAGTTGACAGTAAACGACGGAACGGCGCTCGTCCTCGTCCTCGAAGCTTGCCCCGAGTCCGCCGTACTCCTCGAATCCGCCGTACGGCGGACTCCTCGGAGTCCTGAGTGGGCGGCGGATCGAGGGGTTGATAGTGAACGGCGCAACTCGTCCTCGTCGTCGTCCTCGTCCTCCGGCAGATGAGTTGCTTGTTGTCCGCCGTACGGCGGATTGCTCGTTGCTTGTGCGTCGTGCCTTCGCGGTCGGCGCCGTTGTGGCCGTCCGTCGTGGTGGCTGTCGGCGGTTCGTCGGGGGCGGGCCAGTCAGGAGCCGGCGGGGGTGGCCTGCTTCTGCGGGACCTCGACTGCGTCTTCGCCCGTGATGAACGTGAAGTGGTCGTCTTCGGCGTCGACGCGGATGGGCCCGGGGACGAGGTCGCCGGCGAGGATCTTCTCGCTCAGCGGGTCCTCGATGTGCTTCTCAATGGCCCGCCGCAGGGGCCGCGCGCCGAACTCCGGGTTGTATCCGCTCTGGATGAGCAGGTCAATGGCGGCTTCGGTGACCTTCAGCGCCATGTCCTGCGCGGCCAGCCGCTTGCGGACCTTGCCAATCTCGAGATTGACGATCCGGCGCAGGTCCTCGGGCGTCAGCGAGCGGAAGACGATGGTGTCGTCGACGCGGTTGAGGAACTCGGGCCGGAAGTGCTTCTCGACCTCGTCCATGAGCTGCTTCTTCATGGTCTGGTAGTCCAGCTCGTCGGACCGCTTTCGGAAGCCCAGGCCGGCGCTGTTCTTGATGACCTCCGCCCCGATGTTGGAGGTCATGATGAGGACGGCGTTGCGGAAATCGACGCGGCGGCCGAAGCTGTCCGTCAGCCGCCCGTCCTCCATGATCTGGAGCAGCATGTTGAAGACCTCGGCGTGGGCCTTCTCGATCTCGTCCAGGAGCACCACCGAGTAGGGCCGGCGCCGTATCGTCTCGGTGAGCTGGCCGCCTTCCTCGTAGCCCACGTAGCCGGGGGGCGCGCCGACCAGCCGCGAGACGTTGTGCTTCTCCATGTACTCCGACATGTCGATCTGGATCAGCGCTTCCTCGTCGCCGAACAGGAACTCGGCCAGGCAGCGCGCCAGGAGGGTCTTGCCGACGCCGGTCGGCCCGATGAACAGGAAGCTGGCCACGGGCCTGCGCGGGTCCTTCATCCCGGAGCGGGACCGCCGTATGGCGCGGCTGACGGCGTTGACCGCTTCGTTCTGGCTGACCAGTGTCTTGTGGATCTCCCCTTCCATGTTGAGCAGGCGGGCCGCCTCTTCGGTCTGGAGCCTGCGCAGCGGCACGCCCGTCATGCGGGAGACGATCTCGCGCACGACGTCCTCGTCCACCACGCCGGCTATCTCGCCCTCGACCTCGGCCTGTTGCTCCTCCTCATTCTTCTTGCGTTCCTGGAGGCGCTCTATCCGGTCGCGAAGCTGGGCGGCGCGCTCGAAGTCCTGCTCGATCACCGCCTGTTCCTTCTCCAGTTGCAGCCCGACGACTTCGTGCTGGAGCTCCTTCATCTCCGGCGAGAGGGTCATGCTGCGCAGCCGCACCAGGGAACATGCCTCGTCGACGACGTCCAGGGCCTTGTCGGGCAGAAAGCGCCCCGTGATGTACCGGCTGGACAGGTCCGTCGAGTCGACGATGGCCCCGTCGGTGATGCGAACGGAGTGGTGCTCCTCGTAGCGCTCGCGCAGACCCTTGAGGATGTCGATCGTCTCGTCGCGGGTCGGCGGGTCGACCATGATCGGCTGGAAGCGCCGTTCCAGCGCGCCGTCCTTCTCGACGTGCTTGCGGTATTCATCCGGCGTTGTGGCGCCTATGCACTGGACCTCGCCCCGGGCAAGGGCGGGCTTCAGGACGTTCGATGCGTCAATGGCGCCCTCGGCGCCGCCGGCCCCCACCAACGTGTGCAGCTCGTCGATGAACAGGACGACGTTCTTGACCTTGTAAACCTCCTGCATGACGGCCTTGATGCGTTCCTCGAACTGGCCGCGGTATTTCGTGCCGGCAACCATCAGCGCCAGGTCCACCATGACGATGCGGCGGTTGCGGAGCAGCTTGGGGATGTTGCCGCTGACGATGTCCTGGGCCAGCCCCTCGACGATGGCCGTCTTGCCGACGCCCGCCTCGCCGAGCAGCACGGGGTTGTTCTTGGTGCGGCGGCTGAGGATCTGGATCGCACGTTCGATTTCGCGTTCGCGGCCGATGACCGGATCGAGTTCGTTCTTCTTCGCCAGTTCGGTCAGGTCGCGGCCAAAGCTGTCCAGGGCCGGAGTCTTCGACTTGCCACCCTTGGGCGAGGGGCCCCCTTCGGCGCTGGGG
>CAZQEQ010000055.1:0-16597 GCA_964592385.1 uncultured candidatus Brocadiaceae bacterium
TTGCGGGGACAAGCGGACTCGCGCTCTGGTCGGCGTGTAGCGCCGCCTTCCAGGCGGCTTAGCTGCGGGCATCCTGCCCGCAGCTGTGCGTCGGGCGTGGGCAAGATGCCCACGCCCAGGCCGGCAAGATGCCGGGGCTACACTGTGCGTCCCCGTTGCCGTACCTCGCGTCCCCAGCCTCCAGCCTGTCTGCCTGTCCTTTATTGCGATACTCGCTAAAGTGGGGAGGCGGCGGTGGGTCGAGGTTGCGCAGTTGCGCGCGTGGCGCGTTATGGAGTGCGGTAGCTTGCTACCGCGAGGGGAGCGAAGCTCCCCGGCGTAGCCGTGGGGGGCATCCCGAGACCAGGGGCTCTCGCTGGGGGCCCTGCCTTGCCTTGCGGGGACAAGCGGACTCGCGCTCTGGTCGGCGTGTAGCGCCGCCTTCCAGGCCGGCAAGATGCCGGCGCTACGGTCCGCAGTTCTACGTGGGGCGTGGGCAAGATGCCCACGCCCAGGCCGGCAAGATGCCCACGCCCAGGCCGGCAAGATGCCGGCGCCACATGGGGGAGGCGCGGCGGTGGGTTGAGGTCGCGCGGTGGCGCACCATGGAGTGCGGAAACCTGGCTCTCCCGCGCGTAGTCGAGGGGCTGTCGCCGTGCCGTTGCCGGAGCTTGCTTCCGCTTGGCCGATAGGCAGCTTCGCTGCCTTTGCGGTGGCTGGCTACCGCACTCCGCACGCCGATGCAGCTGCTTCCTTTTCCCTCGCAGGAGGCAGCCGCCCAGCGACATCGGCCGCTAACGAGGGGACGCCGGCATCGAGAACAGGTTGGACTACCGCGCCGACTCGGCCCCGCTCGCGGCTACTTGCCCATCCCCCGCAGGGCGGCCAGGCTGCGGGCGCAGACCTCGTAGCCCAGGCCTTCGGGGCCGCCTTCCTCGATCACGAACCACTCCGTGTTCTGGCACTCCTCCACCAGCTCGAAGATGGTCTTCCAGTCGGCCTTGCCCTCGCCGAGGACGGAACCCGGAGGCCCGCCGTGATCCTTCAGGTGCAGGGAGCGGGCGCGGTTGGGGAACTTCCGCAGGATGGCGATGGGGTCGCCGCCGCCGTTCGCGCAGTTGCCGATGTCGAGTTGCATGACGACCTCTTCGCGCGTGCTGCTGAAGAGGCGGTCCCAGCCGGTCTGGCCGTCCAGGTCGGTGAAGTCGAACGGGTGCGCGTGGTAGCCGACGAACATGCCCTCGGCGGCGACCTTCTCCGCCGCGGCGTCGAGGATGCCGGCCAGTTCCCTGACGCCCTCGATGCTCGAGGTGCGCTGCTTGTCGGCCGCGATGATCAGGAAGCGGTTGCCGAGGATACGGTTCATCTCGACGGTGCGGGCCAGATTATCGCCCATGAGGGCGCCGGTGGCCAGGTGGAAGCCGCAGCACGTCAGGCCGTTGTCGTCGTACATGGCGCGGATGTCAGCGGCCGGGTGGCCCATCCACTGGAGTTCCTCGCCGCTGTAGCCCCAGGGCTCGGCGGCCACGTAGCCGAGGTCGGCAACGGCCTCGAGCGTGGCGGCCAGGTCGTTCTTGACCTCGCCGCGGACCGAGAAAAGCTGCAGTCCGATCGGTATGCTGCCCATCGTCCGTCCTCTCTGAAGAAGGTTCCACTGGATTACGGAACGGGCCAGTATGCCGGGCGCGGCTGCACGTGTCAACGGACGGGGCAGTGGGGCGGCGCAAAACGGCTGGATTGGCCCTGGGCAGCGTGGTACAATACCCGCGGTTCCACAAAGGTGTTCGACCCATGGCGGCCCTGAAGGACATACTGATCCAACGCGACGAGATCCTGCGCATCGCGGCCGAGCACGGCGCGCGCGATCTGCGCGTCTTCGGTTCCGTGGTGCGGGGCGAGGCCCAGGACGCCAGCGACCTGGACGTGCTGGTGAACCTGGACGAAGACCGCTCTCTGCTTGACCGCGTTGCGCTGAAACAGGACTTGGAGGACCTGCTCGGCTGCGAGGTGGACGTGGTGACCGAGGGCGCAGTCCACAGGCTCCTCCGGGACCGGATTCTCGCGGAGGCCGTCCCCTTGTGAAGGACGACAAGGTCTACCTGGCCCACATCGCCGATGCCATCGGCCAGATAGTCGCCTACACGGCCGGCGGACGCGATGAGTTTACGAAGAACCGGATGGCCCAGGATGCCGTGATCCGGAACCTGGAGGTCATCGGGGAAGCCACCAAGAATCTCAGCGACAACACGAAGAGCCGGCGCCCTGACATCCCTTGGCGGCGCGTTGCCGGGCTCCGGGACGTCCTGATTCACGACTACATGGGCGTGAACCTGCAAGAGGTCTGGCGCGTCGTCGAATCCCGACTCCCTGCCCTCCGGGCGGCCGTTGATGACCTTTTGACTGAGTGAGCCCGCGTTGACGTCCCCCTGTTCTTCGGCCGGCGGGCGCTGGCGGTTGTCCCAAGGGGCAGCCCATGACAGCCCGGGATCAGTCCGCCGTACGGCGGACGCCATCCCGGGTTACGGCTCCTCGGCTAGCCCCCGGCGTCTCGCCGGGGGGACCGAGAGTGCCGACACGCCGGGCGAGACGCCCGGCGCTACCCGCGGAAGGGGTGGCACGGCTGTTTTCCACAGAGCACCTTCATCCTTCATCCTTCTGCCTTCCGTCTGGGTTGCTCCTTCAGAGCAAACCTGTGCACGGCGCGTGTTACCCAGGGCAGCGGGGCGATGCCCGCAGCCCTGGGCTGTCAGTGGACTGCCCCTTCAGGGCAGGCAGGCCGCGGGCGGGCGGGGCGAAAGCGCTTTGACCGGGCCGGCCGCACCGTTAGAATAGAAGCGCCGCAGAAGCGCCCCATGACAGTCCCTGGGGGAGAGAACGATGCTGGTGGATGAGCTGCAGGTTGACCGCGACCAACTGGCCGACGTGTGCACGCGCTACGGCGTGGAGCGACTGGAAGTCTTCGGCAGCTTCACGCGCGGCGAGGCAGAGGCAGGGAGCGATCTCGACGTCCTGGTGAGCTTCAAGCCCGGCGTCCGCGCCGGTCTGGAATTCGTCGCGCTCCAGCGCGAGCTGGAGGAACTGTTCGGTCGGCCCGTGGACCTTCTGACCCGCAAATCGGTGGAGCGCTCTCCCAACAAATACTCCCGCCGCTTCGCGCTCAGCCGGACGGAACCTGTCTATGAGTCCCCTTGACCCCCGCCAGCGCGCCGAGGGGCGCTAGATCTTCGGCGGGCAAGTCAAGAATCACCTTCGCGCTGCGGGCTAGGGGGGGCAGGCCAATAGGATTGCGGGGCGGGCCGCCCCGCCTACCCATATGGGTAGCCCCCGGCGTCTCGCCGGGGGGACCAGGAATGCAGGCTTGACGGCCAGACAAGCTACTACCCGGCTGGCCCGAGTTCCCGGATGGTGTCGCGGAGCAGGGCGGCGCGTTCGAAGTCCAGGTTCGCGGCCGCCTGCCGCATCTCCTTCTCCAACTCGTCCAGCCGGCTCGCCGTGACGTAGTCCCCGCCCGTCTCCGCGACGACCGGCGTCTCGACCCGCCGCTTCCACGCCTGCACCTCGTAGGCAATGCCCCCCTGGATCTTCTTCTCGATGGTCTGCGGCGTGATGCCGTGCTCGCGGTTGTATTCCACCTGCACCTCGCGTCGGCGGTGCGTCTCCTCGATGGCCCGCGCCATTGACTCGGTGACCTGGTCCGCGTAGAGGATGACCTCGGCGTTCACGTTCCGCGCGCAGCGGCCCATCGTCTGTATGAGCGAGGTGTCCGAGCGCAGGAACCCCTCCCGGTCGGCGTCGAGGATGGCCACCAGGGAGACCTCCGGCAGGTCCAGCCCCTCCCGGAGCAGGTTCACGCCGACGATGGCGCTGTACTTGCCCCGGCGCAGGTCGTTGAGGATCTCGACGCGCTCGATGGTCTTGACCTCGCTGTGCAGGTAGCAGGCGTCTATGCCCTCGTCGCGCAGGTAGTCGGACAGGTCCTCGGCGAGGCGCTTGGTCAGGGTGGTGACGAGGGTGCGCTCGCCCTTCTCGGCGCGTGCCTTGATCTCGAAGATGACGTCCTGCACCTGCCCGCGCGCGGGGCGGACGTCCACCGCCGGGTCGACGAGCCCGGTGGGGCGGATGATCTGCTGGACGACGCGCCCGCCGGACCTCTCGATCTCGTAGCGGTCTGGCGTGGCGGAGACGAACAGCACGCGGGGGGCGAGGGCCTCCCATTCGTCGAAGGTCAGCGGCCGGTTGTCCAGCGCCGAGGGCAGGCGGAAGCCGTGGTCCACGAGCGTTTGCTTGCGCGAGCGGTCGCCGTGGTACATGGCGCGGACCTGGGGGACGGTCTGGTGGCTCTCGTCCACGATGGTCAGGTAATCGTCGGGGAAGTAGTCGAGCAGGCACGCGGGGCGCTCGCCGGGGGCGCGGCCGCTGATGTGGCGGGAGTAGTTCTCGATGCCGGGGCAGAAGCCGACCTCGCCGAGCAGTTCCATGTCGTAGCGGGTGCGGGCTTCGAGGCGCTGGGCCTCGGCGTTCTTGCCCTGGCGGCGCAGCTCGGTCAGGCGCTCCTCGAGTTCGGCCTCGATGTCCTCGATGACGCCGGCCAGCCGCTCCTCCGGCGTGACGAAGTGCTTGGCGGGATAGACGTCGAGCAGGTCCACGTCCTCGATGCGCCGGCCGCTCAAGGGATCGATGGCGACGATGCGGTCCACCGAGTCGCCGAAGAAGTCCACGCGGTAAGCGATTTCCTCGTAGGCGAGGTATATCTCGACCAGGTCGCCGCGGGCGCGGAAGGTGCCGCGCTTCAGGTTCCCGTCGCTGCGCTGGTACTGGATCTCGACCAGGCTGCCCAGGAGGTCGTCGCGGCCCATGCGCTGGCCCTTCTGGACGCTGACGAACATGCTCTGGTAGTTCTCGGGCGCGCCGATGCCGTAGATGCAGGAGACGCTGGCGACGATGACGACGTCGTCGCGCTGCATCAGGCGCGTTGTGGCGGCCAGGCGCAGGCGGTCGATGTCCTGGTTGATCGAGGCGTCCTTGGCGATGTAGAGGTCGCGGGAGGGGATGTACGCCTCGGGCTGGTAGTAGTCGTAGTAGCTGACGAAGTAGCCGACGGCGTTGCGCGGGAAGAACTCCTTGAACTCGCTGTAGAGCTGGGCGGCGAGCGTCTTGTTGTGGCTGATGACCAGCGTGGGCAGGCCGAGGGCCTCGATGAGCTTGGCCATGGTGAAGGTCTTGCCGGTGCCGGTGGCGCCGAGGAGGGTCTCGGCGCGGGTGCCGGCTCGGAAGCGCTCGATAAGCTCGCGCATGGCGGCCGGCTGGTCGCCGGCGGGCTCGTATGGCGCGACGACTTCGAAGGCCCCCATCGTCAGTCCTCGGTTTCCTCGGCGGGCTCGGGCACGGGCGCGCACATGGCGTGCGGCCGGACGGCCTCGAGCGTCTTCGGCCCGATGCCGCGGACCTTCACCAGGTCCTCCAGCGACGCGAACGGGCCGTGTTCCCGGCGGTAATCCACGATCGCCCGGGCCGTCTTGGGTCCGATCCGGGGCAGGGCGGTCAGCTCGTACACCTCCGCGGTGTTCACATTGAGCCGGGCCGGGGCGACGAGGGTGTCGCCCGACTGCGCGACCGTCACCTCCCCGCGGCCCCAGATGAAATCCACGCCCCGGATCGCCCCGGCGGCCGCCAGGGCTGCGGCCGCGGTGACGAGCAGTACGACCAACTCGCGCCTGTACAGCGAGAACCAGCGGGTTCCAGGGGGTCTTTGCATGGCGCTCAACGCATCCCCGCCGTGATGGCTCTCTTGAACGCGGGGCTTAGCAGGTCCCGCACTTCTTCTTCCACTTCGACGGCCAGGCCGCCTTCCCCGTCGGGCCGGTAGTAGGCCTTGATGATGATGCCCGGATGATGGGTGCAAACGAGGACGGGCAGGCCGCTGCCGGGGCTCTTGACGATCACGTAGCTGACGTTGTGGCCGTCCTCGTCGAAGGGGCAGCGGAACAGGCGGGCGACCCGCCCCCTGTCATCCGAGGAGACGACGTCCCCGTACGGGTTCTCGATGCGCCAGGAAATGCGGTCGCTCATGACCTTCCCGCGCAGGTCTTCCAGGTCCCGCAGGTCCGTCGGGTCCCCGTAAACGCTCTTCGCCAGCATCATGATGTATCGCATGTTATTGCGACACTCGAACTTGGGACTCGGCTTCAGCGACATGATGTATTCCGCCCAGGCCCTCTCGAAGGCGCGGAGGCTGAAGCCCGGGCCGAAGCTCTCCTTGAACGCTTCCTCCTGGTCGTTGCCTTCGGAGATGAGTTCCACCAGTTTGCCCATCCGCGCGACGTACCTGCCGTTCTCCGCCTGGAGTAGAAAGTGCACGATGGACCACGACTGGCAATAGACGAGGTTGGCGCGGTGGTTGTCGGTTCGGATGTTCTGCAGCCAGGACTCCGAGCTCATGCTGAACAGCTCGGCGAACGGCACGTATTTGCCCTGCTTGACGGCCTGCTGCACGACGTAGAGCCGGGAGCCGGGGACGTGGCCGACGCCGAAGTCCCTTCCGTTCCAGGTCGCCTCGGAGAAGTACTCCGCCAGTCCCTCGTTGAGCCAGATGGGGCACCGCTGCGAGATGAGTTCGTACATGAACTGGTGGAAGCCCTCGTGGTAGAGGGTGCGCAGGACCTCCTCGCCGGTGCGGCCGTCGGCGTGCGCCGCGAGCAGCCTGGTTCGCGAGACGAAGACGCCGGTCGAGCCCCTGACCTCCGCCGGCACGTGGGCCGCGTACTGCTCCTCGTTGCGAAAGACGGCCACGTTGAACTTGCGGTCGGCCTCGCCGTACTCCTCGAAGCGGCGCGAGTACTCCCGGTAGATCGCCTCCATGTGACGGCCGACCACTTCCGCGAAGTGAGAGCCGATCGTGGTCTCGACGTCGTAATGCTCCGTCGATTCCTTGTAGATCTTCGCGCCCTGGCCGCCGGCCGCCGCCGCGCACGACGCCAACGCCACCATCAGGAGCGCAAGCCGCCGGCGGGAGCCTGCGGACTTCACTGTCTTTGCTGTGCAGCACCTATGCATGGTTCCCCCGTATTGTACTCGTGCCCATAATGCCGGTCAAAGGGTGCGGCAACGTGATCAACCTCGCCTCCGGCGTCGGAGCCGACGTTGGTCTGGCGCATGAAGTTCCCTACGGGCAGGCCCACGTCGTGCGTGTCGAAGTGCTCGACGAGGCTGGCGCGCATCGGGGCGCTGGGACCGAGGTTGCAGCGGACCGGCTTGAAGCGCAACACGGACGTGCCGGCTTCCTTGCGGCTAATCCGGGGTTCCAAGGGGGATTGGCATTGCTCAGATTGGCGGTTGGCTGAGGCCCTGCCCCCGTATTCTCTGTTCCCGGCCTGCCTGCTGGTGTTGCCTGAAGAACTCTTCGCGGCACTTGCGCGCAGCCTCTTGAGGCAAAGTGTATCCAAGGCGCGAGAGCAAAGCTTCGAGGGAGATACCGATCTCGCTCTTGCCCATCAGGGCGAGGCACTCGATGGCGTGACCATCGGTGGAGCAATACAAGCGGCCATGCGCCCGCCCTGCGTGGATAAGCGCGAGGGCTTCTGCTTCGCCGGGATCTATGGCTTCGAGTTTGGGCTGTGTAAAGACTTCCCGGAGGGCGATCATCTCCTCTGCAGAAGCGGCAAGCTCGGCTACTTTGCCGTCAGAGATGTAGCTGTCCAGGTCTATGATTTCGTTCCAACCCTCGGGACCCACGTAATAATAGGCTTCCCGGACGACGTACGACGGCACCGCGAGATCGCATGAGTCGACGACTTCATCCCACCATCCGATCTCACAGACATCGATTATGGCGCATGCGTCAACCAGCACGCAGACTCTTGTCGTAGTCGGACTCATCGTGGAGGCCAAACTCGCTCAACCGGTCACGCAGTCTGAGAAGATTCGTCTCCAGGAATTCTGCCAGTCGGGCCCTGCTGAGGCTGCCTTGCTTATAGGCGAAGAACGCCGTGCGCACGAAACGTTCAGGCAGTTCGGGAGGCTCCCACCACTTGGGAGCCATGGACATTCGGTCCAGAGTTCGGAACTCCGGGTCGTTCAACACTTCCTGCACTGTGCTCCGATCGAGCCTGCGCAGCGACACGAGACGGTACAGGAGGGCTTCCGTAGAGACATCGAACTCCCGGGCCAGGCCAACGATGGCCTGGTAGGATATCGTGCCGTTGACCAGGTTCTTGTCAAAGACTCCACCCACCTCATCGGAAGGCAGGAGCACACTCGCGGCGAAAGCGTCTGCGCACTTCTCCGTCAGGTCTCTTTCCTCGTCATTGCCGTGCTCCCATATCTGGCGCGTCTCGTCCCATGTGAGGAGATGAAACAGCTCATGGGCGAAGTCCCAGTTGCGGCGCCAGGGCGCTTCCGTTGCGTCAACCAGAACGGCCTTGCCGAAATCGGCTTCAGCGCAGGCTGAGGATCCCGTGTCGCGGAGTCCGAAGTACCAGACCTTCACCCCATACTCGTTCTCAAGTAGTCCCGGCAAGACAGAAGCCGGACGATCTCCCAGGTTGAACTCCCGGGAAGCGCGATCCGCAATGTCCCGGGCACGAAGGCAGGGGTCGCCGTCCTGCAGCGCAAACCGTTCTGTCCACAGGGAGCGATTCTGCTTGAGCCCGACAGCATCCTCAACCAGCCTGTACTGGCGGCACTTCTGGATGAACCGCTGCTCGACTTCCTTAGATACTCCCGCCCCCTTCCTCCACATGATGCAGGGCGGACGTTCTTCCTCGGGGGCCAGCAGCTGCCAGTAGTCGAGGTGAAGAGCACGGGCGATCCTGCCTACTTCAGCCGCCTTGAGTGCCCTCTGACCGCGCTCGATGTCGCTGACGGTCTGTGCATGGGGCAAGCCCACCCTCTTGGCAAGTTCGGCTTGCGTCAAGCGGAGCCTGTCCCGGGCCTGGCGAATCTTGTCTCCGATGGGCATGGCTTACCTCCCGCGGCGATCCAGGAAAAACATGGAGAACATGGCCATTCGGACGAAGCCTAGCGGTCATACTAACGGTTTTCCTTAGCCTTGTCAACCCACTATTGAGTTCGTCAGCCGAGGGACCGCCCCGGAGTGAGGGTTGCCCGAGGCCAGTCCGCCGCTCGAGAACGGCTCCGCCCTCAGGCGCCACGAAGCGTATACTGCGAACCCTCAACTGCCAACCATCGTTCCTTCCCTTCCAGATTGACAACGAGCCCACCCGGACGGGTCAGAGGAATTCCCCAGCAGCGCCAACCTTGAACCCTGGACGCTGAACCCTGAATCCCGAAGGTCACGGTGCTTTACGCCCCCCGCGACGGCGGGTAACATGTGCGGTTTGCGCACCGGGTTGTGTGCCAGACAGGAGATGCAGGTCATGCGAAAGATAGCAGTCATAGGGGCAGGTGGATACGTCTTCCCGCTCACGATGATCCGGGACGTCTGCGCGTTCCCCGAGCTTGCGGACAGCGCGTTCGCGCTGATGGACATCGACGGGGCGCGGCTTGAGCGGACGGCGACGACCGCCCGCGCGCTGGTCGGGGAGTTCGGCCTGCCCGCCGCGATCGAGTCCACGACCGACCGGCGGGACGCCCTGGACGGGGCGGACTTCGTCATCGTCACCTGGCAGGTCGGCGGGCTGGACGCCTATCGACACGACGTGGAGATACCGCGCGAGTACGGCGTGGACCAGCCCGTCGGCGACACGCTCGGGCCGGGCGGCATCTTCCGCGGCCTGCGCACGATCGAGGCGCTAAAGGACCTCTGCGCGGACATGCGGGACGTCTGCCCCGACGCGCTGATGATCAACTACGCCAACCCCATGGCGATCAACACGTGGGCGGCGTACGAGCTGGGCGTGAACGTCGTCGGGCTCTGCCACAGCGTGCAGGGCACGTCCGCCCTGCTGGCGCGCGAGGTGGGCGTTCCCATCGAGGAGTGCAGCTACCGCGCCGCCGGCCTGAACCACCAGGCGTGGTTTATCCAGTTCGAGCACAACGGGCGGGACCTGATCCCGGTGATCCGCGAGAGGATCGTCGCGAAGCACCTCGGCCCCGGCGGGGCGGGGGACGCCGCCGACGAACTCTACGCCGGCGGACAGGAGCGCGTCCGCGCGGAGCTGACGCAACTGACGGGCTGCTTCCATTCCGAGTCCAGCCACCACGGCTCGGAGTACTCCCCGTGGTTCCGCAAAGACGCGGAGACGGTTCTCGAGTACCTGCCGCAGAGGTGGGACTACTATGAGATATGCCGCAGCCACGACGAGACGGGGCAGGGGGAGCGGTTCCTGGCGAGCGCGCGGGAGCACGGCCTGAACGCCGGACACGAGTACGGCGCGTACATCATCCACAGCATGACGACGGGGCGGCCGCGCGTGATCCACGGCTCGGTCAGGAACGACGGCATCATCACGAACCTGCCGCAGGGGTGCGCCGTGGAGGTGCCGTGCCTGGTTGACGGGAACGGCGTGCAGCCCGTCGTCGTGGGCGACCTGCCGCCGGCGTGTGCGGCCGTGAACCGGGCCTGCGTGAACGCGCAGGAGCTGGCCGTCCGGGCCGGGCTGACGGGCGACAGAGAGCTGGCTTGCGCGGCCGTGGCGATGGACCCGCTGACCGGCGCGCTGTGCACGCTGCCGCAGGTCAGGCGGATGGTGGACCGTTTGATCGAGGCGGAGGCCCGGTGGCTGCCCTCGTTCGGCGCTGCGCCGTGACGCGGGCCGGGCGTGGGGCACCGGGGGCGAGTCAGGCTGCGGGGCCGTCGGTGGTTCGCTTGCCCCCACGGGCGACGCGGCTGCCGGACTTGGCCCGTTTCTGCTCGTACATCTGGGCGTCGGCTTCCGAGAGCAGTTCGTCCAGCGAAGTGTGCAGTCCGGGGCTGTAGGAGGCCACGCCCACGCTGAAGGAGACTTCGTAGGGCCGGTCGGTCGCCCGGTTCATGTTGGCCGCGTTGCGCTGCAGGCGGGCGAGCACATCGTCTCTCAACTCCAGGCCGGTGTCTATTGCCAGTACGGCGAACTCGTCGCCGCCGATGCGTCCGATGATGTCGGACTCCCGAAAGGTCTGTCGCAGGACCAGGGCGGCGTCGATCAGCGCCCTGTCGCCCTCTTTGTGCCCGAGGGTGTCGTTGATGCTCTTCATGCCGTCGAGGTCGGCGAACACGAGCAGCGCGGGTTCGTGCCGGCGCGTGCCGATCTTCAGTTGCTGTGCGCCCAGGTGGAAGAAGCCACGCCGGTTGTTCAGGCCGGTCAGCGTGTCCACCAGGGAGAGCATGCGCAGTTCGTCGCGCAACTGAACCTGCCCCGTGACGTCCCTTGCGATGACGGATATGCCGTTGACGGCGCGCGATTCGTCGAAGATGGGGCAGAAGGTGAACGAGACGTATATGGAACGGCCGCTCCGCGCAAGGGCGGCCATTTCGTAGCGTTGAATCGTCTCGCCGTCGGCGACCCTGGCGACAATGTGGTCCAGGGTGTCGCGGGACTCGGTGGGCACGAGCTCGCGTATGGGGCGTCCGACGATCTGGTCGGCGCGGTGTCCGAACATGTCTTCGGCGCCCGGGTTCCAGCTCCTGACGGTGCCCTCGACCGATATGCCGATGATTCCGTCCGCTGAGGCGGTCACAATGGCCGCCAGTTGTCCGTGCTCCTCCTGAGCGCGCTTCTTCTCGGTGATATCCTCCGCCACTTCCACCACGCCCACGACCTGGCCGTTCGAGCGCTTCACGGGATACCCCGCGACGGACCACGTCGTCTTGTCAGGGGTGGTGAGTTCCGCTTCCTGCGGCAGGCCGCTCTGGCGGGCCTCCAGCACGGGGCAGCTCTCACAGGGCTCCTCCCTGCCGTGCCAGACTGCGTAGCACTTCTTGCCCACCAGTTGCTCCGGCAGCACGCCGGCGGACTTCGCGGCCGCCCGGTTCGCCCACAGGATATCCATCCGCGGATTCTGGTACAGAACGACCCCGGACATGCTGTCCAGGATCACCGCCTTCTCTTGCTCCGTCTGCCGAAGCTGCTCCTGGGCGATGTCCTGCACGAAGGAATAGAAGAAAAAGCCCCAGAGAAGGGGGAAGAAACCCTCCAGATGGGCCACTGCCGGTCCCCCGACGGCCATGGTGCGGGCCGCGTATTCCAGCCCGTTCTTCACCACCGGCAGCAGCAGCAGCGCGGCCAGCGCCAGGCCCGACTCGCGCCCCAGCACGCGCTGCCGGCCCCTCAGCCAGCAGATCACGCCCACCGCGGCCGCGATCAGGGCGAGGGCGTCACATATCGTCTGCAGCAGCGTCATGCTTGGGTGTCCTCACGAGAGCGGCCCAGCACCACGCCGCCAGCAGGGCTGCACTGGCCAGGTGCGTGGCGTGCTCGACAACGCCCCAAACGTCGGTCCAGAAGACGTCTTCGAGCGCAACGGCCGCCCAGTTGAGCAGGAAACCGATCAACGCCGCAAGCAGCAGCCCCCAGAAAGTGAGCTGCCGCAACCGGGCTCGGTGCAGAAGGGCGAACCCGCACACGGCGACCCAGAGCAGGGAGATCAGCAGTTTGACTTCCAGCGCCATTCAAGCAAGCCCTTTCGGATGTCGCACTGTCAAAGGACCGCCCCCGGGGCCTGCTGAGTCGGGGTTGCGTTATTTCGCGTCAGTATGCGGCCCCCCAACAGCCGTGCCGGGCGTGCCCCAGGTCTGCCCGGTGGCACCAGCAACATAACATAACATATCGTTTCCCCGACCCTTACGTCAAGGCTTCGGCCGGTCGGAGAGGTCCGTTCAGAGCCCTGCGGGCTGGTGGCCTGTTCAACAGATAGCCTTGCATTCGTGTCCCCCGGCGAGACGCCGGGGGCTACCCAGACAGGGGTAGGCGGGGCCTCTCGCCCCGCGCCCGGTTCAGAGACAACCTGCGAAACCCAAGGCGACTTCTTCATCACGCCATCAGGTGAACGCCAGGATCATGAGCGCCCAGAAGGCGGCGGCCGCCAGCCCTCCGGCCGCTGCACCCGTCCCGCGCAGGCCGCCCCTGGCGCGCTGTATCCGGTACAGACACCAGAGCCCCAGCGACCCGCCGACTGCTGCGACCATGAGCGCAGCCGGCCCGTTGAGGAGCAGCCCCAGCGGCGCCCCCGCGCCGACCATCAGGGCGTAGTCCGCAGGGACATAGCGCTTCCCGACGGGCTTCAGGTCGGGTTCGTGGCGGGACAGGCGCAGGTCCCTCCCGCAGTTCTCGCAGAAGCTGTCGTCTTCATACACGTAGCGCCAGCAACTGGGGCATTCGTACCTGGCGGGGGGCGCCTGCTCCCCCGCGACGGGACCGACGGCCGGTCCGCCAGCCGGCGCCTGATCGGCCGGAATCACCGCCGCCGGAGGGACCGGCGCCAGCGGGCCGGCTCCGGGCGGCAGCGCCTTCCCGGCCCCGCCCGTCAGCGCCCCGCGGACGACCATCTGCGGCCCGTCGGCGTCGGCAGCGGGGTTGATAATGGCTTTGTCCACGTAAACGACGGCCTGGCGGGTCGATTCGGAGCGGCCCCGCCCGTCGAGGAACTCGCCGCAGTGCTTGCACTTGATCGCGCCCTGCCGGACGGGTTCTCGACAGAAGGGACACTGGCTGCGGCCGACTTCCCTGATGGTGTTCCGGCCGCAGTAGGGACAGTCAACCGATTCCTGGTCTATCGTGCGGCCGCAGTGGCGGCAGAACTTCACGGCTGTGCGAGGCGGCGTCAAGGTTCGCCTTCCGTCCGCTGATGGATCGGTTCACGACCTCCAGGGCGCGTCACTGTGCGGTTGCACCTGCCGCCCACAGCACGCTGTTGCGCAGCATGGCGTCGGCGTCGTTTACGGAGAACGGCGAACCCGAGAACGAGGACTTGTTCAGCAGCGGCATGGCGGCGAAGACGACGAAGCGCCCCTGGCCGTAGGCCCCGCCGGCTGCGAGGATGGGGCTGACCTTGCGGGTTGATTCACTGGCCACGTACCGGCTGGCGCGCAGCAGCGCCCAGGACCGGCCGAACACCCGGAGGGATGGAGAGGATATCGGGAAGACAACGCTCCGCACGCCGGAAGCCACCAGATGGCGCGACCCGTAGACCGGGTACGCGAGCGCGTACTGGCGCGGGTAGGCCTGCGGCGCCCCCTGGGCCACGAGCAGCCTGTCCGGCCTCACCAGGATGCTGCACCAGCGCAGCAGCGGCTCGAAGGGGTCGGCGTCGTCGGCCGGGCGCGACGAACCGATGAACACGAGCCCGCCGCCGTTGTGGATGAAGTCCATGATGCGCTGGACCTCCTGCCGGTCGTAGGGCGCGACCGGCCTGCCCGGCCCCCCGTCAAGAACGACCAGGACGTCGGCGCTCTCCGCGTGAGCCGCCTCGAAAGGGCCGGTCAGTTGCTTGACGGCGAACCTGTCCGCCGGCAGGAACGTGCCCGGGTTGGCCGGGGCCTCGCCCCGGTGCCCGTCCAGCAGCACCCGGACGGGTCCTTGCGTTCCCGACAGCTTCGGGGAGCGACGCCGGTCGCCGGAGCGCGTCAGCGCGGCCCCTCCGTCCTTCTCGACGGCGGCCGCCCACAGGTGCTCCGCGTCCACGTAGCTCAGCCCGGCCGTGATGTCGTAGCCCTGCCCCGCCGCTGCGCGCAGTTGCTCGTAGGCCTTCTCAAACTCCTCCTCGGCGGCGTAGAGCAGTGCGAAGGCCTCCCGGTTGGCCGGCTCGCCCGGATCGAGCTCCTGCGACGCAAGCCGCACGAGTTCGTCAGCGCTGATTCTCCCCAGGGAGATAGCCCTGTCCGTGCCGCTCGCGTTGATGACGACCTCGGTGTCCGTCACGTCCACAAGGGTTCCCGTGAGCCGGAATCCTATGCGCAGCGGCAGGACGCACTCCTTCCCCTTTGACTTGCGCAACTGGTCATGTGCTGTCTCGACGGCCCGGCGGATGCGGTGAATGATGCCGCGCTCCCTGGCGGCGCGCAGGGCGTACCTGGTCTTGTCCTCGTCCGGCATCTCCTCCAGGGCGCGCAGGGCGTCGTCGTACCTGCGGTCCGCGATGAGGTTCCTGACCGGTTCGAAGGCGATCTCTTCGGGCAGGTACTCGACACCGGGGACGTCGGCCGGGTCGAGCTTGCCCAGGTTCTCCAGGTCGACGGGTGGTGTGTCCTGGGAGGCCTGCCTGTCGATGGGTTCGAGTCTGCCTCGCAGGACGTACTGCTCGCCGGCCGCCACGGTGGCCGTGGTCTGCATGGGCCGGTAGCCTTCCTCGCTCACGACGACACGGTGCGTGCCCGTGCGGACGTTGAGCACGACGCAGGGGGTGCGTCCGGCCGGAATGCGGTCGATCTCCACGCGCGCCCCGGGCGGTTCGACCGTGACGGCGATGCTGCCCACCTGCGCCAGCCTGGTGAGCGCCAGGTGGACTTCAATGGTTCTGCCGCCCTTGACCTCGACCGTCTGTTTTGCCGGTGCGAAGCCCTGCTTGACGGCCGCCACCTCCACGTTGCCCTGGCCGACGTCCGGGATGCCGCACGGGCTGACCCCTTTCAGTTCCCCGTTGACGTAGATGCCGGCTTCGAGAGGCTCGGTGGTGACGTAGAGGCCCCCCAGGGGGCTGGCGCCCCGTGCGACGGCGGCTGCCAGCGCAGCCGTCAGCAGCAGCGCTGCGAACTTCGTTATGCGGTTCACTCGCATGGCGCAGGCACCCGGGTTGACAACGCTCATTGTATCACAACGGCGGGGCGGTCGCACGGGGGCGCGGACACCGTGCCGCCAAGAGCTGTGGCGCCGGCATCCTGCCGGCCTGGGCGTGGGCATCTTGCCCACGCCCCACGTGCAGCTGCGGGCAGGATGTTTACGCGCCATGGCGTGCCCGCAGCTAAGCCGCCTGGAAGGCGACGCTACAAGCGGCCGCCCACGCGGCTCCTCAGAAGCCCTGCCCTTCCAGGTCCTCGAGCGTCATGCCGGTCGCCTGGCTTTCCAGGCCGTCCGGCCCCACTATCCGGCGGACCCAGCGGCCGATCATGTCGCACTCGATGTTGACGGGGGCGCCGACGGCCTTTTCGTTCAGCGTGGTGGCCTCCAGCGTGTGCGGGATGAGGCTGACCTCGAACGCGCCCGGCCGCAGCGCGGCGATGGTCAGGCTTATCCCGTCCACCGCGACGCTGCCCTTGGGGATCATGTTGTCCGTCAGCTCGGGCGGCGCCTCGACCTCGACGCGCACCTCGCCCGGCAGGTCCTGCTTGCGGCTTATCCTGCCGACGCCGTCCACGTGCCCGCTGACGAAGTGGCCGCCCACGGCATCGCCCACGCGGAGGGCCGCCTCCAGGTTCACCTGGTCCCCCTGGTGCAGTTCGCCGAGCGTGCTCCGCTCCAGCGTCTCGGCGCCCACGTCGAAGCTCATCCGGTCGCCCTCGACCCCCGTCACGGTCAGGCAGACGCCCTCGACGCTGACGCTGTCGCCGACCGCGCTTCGGGCGGCGGTGGACGCGGCCGCAACCGTCAGGGCGCGGGAACCGGCGCCGCGCCGCACGGCCGCGACGGTCCCGATCTCTCGAACGATCCCTGTGAACATGCGTCCCCGCCGTAACCCGTAAGAAACTGCGCCGGTGCCCGGCACGTGAACGCCGGGCGAGACGCCCGGCTCTACCCGATGAGGGGGA
>CAZQEQ010000055.1:16607-23341 GCA_964592385.1 uncultured candidatus Brocadiaceae bacterium
TCTTCGCCGTGGCCCGCGCCAAACCCTTACGGGTAGCCCCCGGCGTCTCGCCGGGGGGCCAAGCCGCCCTATGATACCACCGGGGCCGGGCGATTTCTACACCTTGGAGCCGAGACCCTTGCCCTGTATGGCGTTGGACGGCGCGGTCGCTTATAATGGTGTCGGTTCAGGAGTGGATCGGGCGGAGGAGCCTTGCCGCATGGCGGAGTTGAAACGGACTGACCTCGCATTGCGGGCCGAGAAGGCCGTCCTCGTGCAGGTCTTCCGGCAACGGGAGGCCGCGGAGGCGGACGAGACGTTCGAGGAGTTGGAGAGCCTTGCGCAGACGGCCAGGGCGCGCGTGGTCGGCAGGCTGAGGCAGGCGAGGCAGCGTCCGGACCGCCGCTACTACGTCGGCAAGGGGAAGCTCCAGGAGTTGCGGCGCCTCTGCGAACGCGAGCGGGCCGACGTGGTCATCTTCGACGACGAACTTGCCCCCGCCCAGATCAAGACCCTGGAAGAGACCCTCGGCACCAAGGTCGTGGACCGCAGCGAGGTCATCCTGGACATCTTCGCTTCCCACGCGCGGACCCGCCAGGCGCAGCTCCAGGTCGAGCTGGCCCAGCTCGAGTACGAGCTTCCCCGCCTCGCCAGGAGGTGGACCCACCTGGACCGGACCGCAGGCGGCACGCTGGGCGGCCCGGTCGGCGGCGGCATCGGCGTCAGGGGGCCGGGCGAGAAGCAGATCGAAATGGACCGGCGACTCGTGCTCCGGCGCGTCCACGAGCTGAAGGAGCAACTCGCAGGGATCGAGAAACGCCGCCACGTGATGGTCGAGGGGCGCAAGGAAAGCTTCGCCACCGTCGCGCTGGTCGGCTACACCAACGCCGGCAAGTCCAGCCTGATGAACCGGCTCACCGGCGCCGGCGTCTCCGTGCGCGACCGGCTCTTCGAGACGCTCGACACCCGCACGCGGCAGTGGCACCTGGACGACGGCCGCCAGGTGCTGCTGAGCGATACGGTCGGCTTCATCCGCAAGTTCCCCCATCACCTCGTCGCCTCCTTCCACGCCACCCTGGAGGAGGCGCGCGAGGCCGACGTGCTGCTGCACGTCATCGACGCCTCGCGGCACGAGGCCGAGCAGGAGGTCCGCTCCGTCAGCCGGGCGCTGCAAGAGGCGGGATGCGCCGACAGGCCCAGCCTCTACCTGCTGAACAAGACGGACCTGGTGGAGGACCTCTCGGAGCTGCCGCTGTTGAGGAAGCTCGTCGGGACGGTCGTCTGCACCAGCGCCGTGACCGGCCAGGGCCTCTCCGAGTTGCAGGACCGCCTGACGGAGATACTGGCCCGCCGGCAGGCGGAGTTCCACGTCATCGCCGGCGCTGACAGCGGCCGGCTGGTGTCCTTCCTCTACGAGAACGGCCAGGTTTTGGAGCGGACCTATCACGACGAGACGCTGGAGTTCCGGGTGCGGATCGAGCCGGAGCAGGCGGGCGTGATCCGCAGCCTCGGCGGCCAGGTCCGGCCCGCCTCGGCCCAACAGGCCACCTGACGCCGCAACGCTACGGCGTCTCGGGCCCGTCGCCGCGCAGCTTCGCGTAGGCCACGCAGAAGAGTATGCCGAACAACAGGTCCAGCACGGCGAAAGGCTTCCACATGAACGGGATGCCCGCCGTGAACCAGTGCCAGAACACCACGCCGCAATAGGACACCTTCAGCAGTATCCCGTACGGGATGAGCCCCCTGTTCCCGACGGGGTTCCGCGCCACCGCGAGGAACATGAGCCCAAAGACGATCAGAAGGGCGGCCGGGAACTGGACGTAGCCCAAGTGGTTCGGCGGCGTCACCCCGAATAGCTCGAACACCCGGCCCGCCAGGAACAGGAACGCCACCCCGAGGATGCCGTCGTAAGCCGCCGCCACGTAGAACAGGGCCGATATCGCGCCGTGCTTTTTCATGCGTCCACCCTCCCGTGACCGCGCTTCCGCAGGTTCCGCCTGAAGACTCCGCGCCGCCACGTCGTGAACTCCTCGCTGTAGAGCTTCACTACAAGCTCGTGGAAGCCCTCCGTCAACTGCTCGATCGTCATGTCCCTCGGCCGGAAGTTGACGTCGAACAGCGTACACTTCTTCCAGTCCCCCTCCCGCAGTATCCGGCCCTCGCTGCGGAGCCTGTCGTAGAGGGGTGTGCCGGGGAAGGGCGTCATGAGCGTCACCTGGACCTCGTAAAGCTCCGCCTCTTTGACGAACTCGCACACCTCATCGAACACCTCGGGCCCGTGGCCGTCCAGCCCGATGATGAAGCAGCCGTTCACGCTGACGCCGTGGGACTGGATCTTCCGGATGGCGTCCTTGTACTTCGGCCATTGCTTCAGCTTCCAGTCCGCCCGGGTCTCCAGCCCCCGCAGGCCGTTCTCGACGGGGCTCTCCAGCCCGATGAGGACCTGCGCGCAGCCCGTCTCGCGCATCAGTTCCAGAAGCTCGTCGTCTTCGCTGACGGAGAGGTCCGTCTCGGTGAACCACCGCATCTTCCTGCCGCGCAGCCGGGGCAGCAGGCGTTTCCAGTATGCCCTGTCGACGAACGTGTTGTCGTCCGCGAACTCGATGAACGGGTGCTCCCAGATGCTGAAGATGCGGTCGATCTCCGCCAGGACCTTGTCCGCGGGCTTCTGCCTGTAGCGGTTGCCGAAGAGCACGGAGCCCGCGCAGAACTCGCAGCGGTGCGGGCAGCCGCGGCTGGTCTGCACCGTCAGGCGGTTGTACTTCTCGATGTCCAGCAGCTCGAAGGCCGGCATGGGCGCGTGGGCCAGATCGAACTCCTGCGCCAGCGAGCCGTAGGCGGGCTTGAGGCGGCCCTTCTGGCAGTCCGCCAGCACGTCGGGCCAGCTCAGCTCGCCCTCGCCGATGACGACGGAGGTGCAGTGCTGCGCCGCTTCCTCCGGGACGCAGCTCACGTGGGGGCCGCCCATGACGACGGGCATTCCGGCCTCCTTGCAGCGTCGGGCCAGTTCGTAGCCCTCGTCTATCTGCGCGCTGTAGCTGGAGATCGCCACCAGGTCGAACTCGCCGGGCACGCCGTCGAGCGCCGCGACGTCCGGCACCTCCACGTACTCGACCTCGTGCCGGTCCGGCGTCATTCCCGCCAGCGTCAGCAGGGCCAGGCTGGGCAGCGAGGCGATCGTCTTGCTGCGCTCCACAAAACCGGGCAGCGTCAGCCCGAGCCGCAGAAGCTCCTCGTCGCACACCCGAATGCCGCTCATGGCCACCAGGCCGATTCTCATCGCGACAGTACCCTCCAGAGAAAGAGCGCCGTTCCCAGGCCGACGCCGCCCACCGGGATGACGAACAAGTGCCGGAAGCCCTTCTTGAACGCGGCCAGGTAGCAGCAGGCGGGCATCGTGACGGCGCCGACCACGAGGAGCCACGAGGGCAGGGCGGCGCCCCCGCTGAGTTCCAGCGAAGAGGCCGTCACCCAGAACGCCAGGTTGATGAACGCGAGGCCGAAGAAGGAGACGTGGCCCAGCCGGACCATGCGCCGGGGCCAGGAGGCGTAGCCGCCGAGCCAGTCCTCCCTGTGGAACAGCAGGCCCTGGCCGGCGCCGACGAGGACGCCCAGGAGGATTCCGGCCCACGCCGCGTACAGGTTCACCGTTGCCACGGACGGCCCTCGGAACGGTCGGTTGCCCCGGCACGACGCTCCTCGCCGGGTCGGACCGATGGTACGGCCTGCTGCGCGGCTTGTCAACACCTGTCCCCGCCCCGCGTGCCGTTGAATCCCTTCCGCGATAACCTTATCGTACCCGGCGAACTTGCCGTCCATTGCACCGGCGTGGGGGAACAGCAAGATGACGATATCCGGCCGTTTGATCGTCTTCCTGACGGCGGGCCTCGCGCTGCTGTGTGCGGACCTGCTCGCCCAGGAGAGCGTGCAGACGAAGCATCTGGCCTCATGGTGCACGGTTTCCTACCCGGACCAGATCGTGGAGGGCCAGGTGATAGAGATGGTGGTCCAGGTCAGCGGCGTCGCCGGGCCGACGAAGCTCTGCGCCGACCTGCACTGGAACAAGAAGGACGGGAGCTACCAGGGAATCATCGCCTGGGGCGGGCCGTATCCCGACGTCCAGGGCGACGCGTCCCACACGTTCCGGTTCCGCATCCAGCCGAAGCCCGACCTGGGCTTCGTGGGCGCCGTCATCTTCCTCTCAGAGGACGGTAGCTGGGAGAAGCGGAGCAAGGAGATCCGCACGGACACGCTGCCCGTCACGGACGATCCCGGCGTCGGCCCGCGGCCCGAGGGGATCAAGTTCAATAAGTCCTGGATATACATCGACGCCTCGGCGAGCGGCCGCGTCATGACCGAGGGCGACGATTGGGACATACCGGTCGAGTACTACCTCGACCCGTCCGAGGACTGGGGCGGCACGACGCTCGTGCTGAACGGGCACGGGCCGTGGATTGACTGCCCGGACGGGAAGTACACGACCAGGCGCTACCACGAGCCGTGCAGGCCGGGAGTGTTCGGTCAGGTGGCCGTCAAGCCCGGCCGCGGGCGGCACGTCTTTCACGAGGAGATACCGAACGCCCACAGGCACAACAGCCTGCTGCTGCTGGCCATGTTCAGGGGCGCCGACGATAAGGACTGGCCGTGGCACGTGCGGCGCAGCGGGCCGTGGTACCGTCGCAAGGGCGGATACTTCGAGCTTGAGACGGACAGGCCGGGCAGCCTGTTCACCTACGAGGAGCCGGTGCGCATCGACGTGGTCCTGCGCGAGGGAGATGACGGCGCACGCAGGTCGGCGCAATACAAGGTCTACGACACGACGGGGGCGACGGTTGCGGAGGGCGCTGTCCCCCTGCCCGCCGGGCAGGCGGGCAGGCGCGTGCCCATCGAGCCGGCCATCGAGCGGCGCGGGACCTTTCTGATCGAGGTCGAGGTGGACGGCTGGGAGAAGCGCGAGACGACGTTCTGCCGCATACCGGACGTGCTGGCGATAACGAAGGGGCAGGAGACCGCGTTCGGCGCCACGAACGTGGTGACGCCCGAGGCCCCCGAGCGGGTCGCGGAGAGGTGTCAGGTGGCGCGCCGGCTCGGCCTGACGGCCTGCCGGTCGTTCATGCCCTGGTACCAGGTGCAGCCCGGCCCAAAGACCTGGAAGCTTGACGAATGGGACCAGGCCCTGCGGATCGGGAAGGAGCAGGGCATCGGGACCTGGCTCCTGCCGGCCTATCCCCCGTCGTGGGCGCAGCGGGCCGGAGCCGGGTACGTCGGCTACAGGGCGTTCGAGGTCGACGAGGAGGCGTGGCGGGAGTCGGTCCGCGTGATGACGGAGCGCTGGAAGGACCTGATCATCGGCTGCGAGTGGCTCAACGAGATCGTCCCGGGCGGCGCGGGCGGCGACCCCACGGGGGCGTACGTGCGCTTCTGCCGGATCGGCTCGGAGACGGCCCGCAGCATCGCGCCGGACCTGAAGATGCTGCTGGCCGGGGGCCTCTGGCCGCGCAGCTTCCGCACCAGCGTCCTGAAGGCGGGGGTCGGCGAGCACATAGACGTGCTGCCGATCCATTACGCGAATGGCAGCGGTGTCCTGGAGGCGCGGGACGATCTCGACACGGCCGGCCTGGAGCACGTGGCCGTGTGGGACGACGAGTCGGGGCGCGGCATATCCGTCTGGGGCATGCCGCCGTTGGAGGCCCTCCGCATCACGAGCCAGTCCAACTGGGTGCTGGAGCGCTGGGCGGACGAACTGGCCGCCGGCTGCGAGAAGATCATCTACTTCGGCGGATCGGGCTCGGCGGCCGGGAACTGGGACTACATGATGGACGACTTCAGCCCACGCCCGCTGGCGGCCACCCTGGCCGTGTTCGTCAGCAAGCTGTTCGGCGCCGAGCCGGCGGGCGTCTTCGCGCTCGGCAAGCGCGGGATGTTCCACCTCTTCGACCGGGGCGGCGAGGCGGTGCTGGTCGCTTCCTCCTATGAAGAGGGCGGCGAGACGGTCCCCCTCCACGTCGGCGTCGACGGGCTCGTGGTGACCGATTACCAGGGCAACGAGACGCAGGTCGCGGCGCGCGGGGGGCTGGCGGAACTTGAACTGAAGCCGCTGCGCTGCTTCGTCGAGGGCGCCGACCTGGACGTGGTCAAGGCTTACGTCGTGCCCTCCGTCGAGCAGACGCCCGGGGCGAGTGTTGCGGCGTTCGGCGCGGGAGGGCGGAGCCAGGCGGAGCTGGTGCAGACGCCGCGCGTGACCGTCCTCAGGGCGGAGTCCGGCACGCTGACGGTGCGCCTCCGGAACCCGCATGAACGCGACCTGAGCGGCTCCGTCAGCATCTCGGCGCCCGCTGGCTGGCCGGCGCCGCGGCCGGTCGACTTCTCGCTGCGGGCCGGGGAGGACCGGACGGTGCGCGTCGCTGTAGCTTTCCCGCCCGACGCCGGCGCCGGGGACCATGCCGTGCGCGCCGTGGTGCGGTTCGCCTGGGAGAAGCTCCCCCAGGTCGAGAAGCCCTTCGTCCTCACGTTGATCTCGCCCGAGATGGTCGGCAACCTGCTGAAGAACGGCGACTTCGAGCAGGTGAGGCCGGACGGTGGCCCGTCCTCCTGGGGATCCGGCGCGCACGGCCGCGTGGCGCCCGCCGAAGGGCCGGACCTGGGCCACGGCCAGCGCGTGTTCCGCTTCGACGACACGGGCGACCAGTGGACGTACGTGTCGCAGAGCACGAGCGTGCCGGCGGGTCGCATGTACCTCTATACCGCGTGGGTCT
>CAZQEQ010000056.1:0-23336 GCA_964592385.1 uncultured candidatus Brocadiaceae bacterium
GAGGCGGTCGCCGCCAACCTGGGCGTCGAACTCACGTGTGTCTCCATTGAGGAGTTGCGCGTCGCAGTCCAGGACACGCTGGCGCCCTCCTTTGCGGGCACGGAGCCCGGGGTGGCCGAGGAGAACGTGCAGGCCCGGCTGCGCGGCAGCCTGGTGATGGCCTACGCCAACAAGTTCGGTCTCCTCCCCCTGGCGACCGGCAACAAGAGCGAACTCGCCGTCGGCTACTGCACCCTCTACGGAGACATGGTCGGGGGGCTCGCGGTCATCGGCGACGTGCCCAAGATCATGGTTTACGAGCTGTGCCGGTACGCCAATCGGGACCGGGAGATCATCCCGCAATCCGTGCTAACGAAGCCCCCCAGCGCCGAGCTCAAGCCGAACCAGACGGACCAGGACGTCTTGCCGCCCTACGACGTGCTCGACCCCATTCTGAACCTGTACGTCGAGGAGAATCTCGAACTCGACGAGATCGTGGCCCAGGGGTTCGACGCGGAGATCGTCCGGCGCGTCCTGTCCATGGTGGACCGGGCCGAGTTCAAGCGCCGGCAGGCGCCCATGGCGCTGCGGGTGACGGGCAAGGCGTTCGGGCCGGGGCGCCGGCTCCCGATTGCGCAAAGGTGGCGCCGGCAGGACGCGTGAGGCGCAGATGTGCGAAGCGACGCTTCAGCCGGGCCGTTTCCATTGACAGATGTGCGTGCTGCGCCGTAGTATACGCGAAGTGCGTCTTGACTCCCCACGCACCCGCCATTCCTGTTGCGGTATTGTCCGATGATGCACCGTAAGCCAGATGAGAGGGGCTATTTCGGCGATTTCGGCGGACGATTTGTCCCCGAGACGCTCATGCCCGCCCTCCAGCAACTCGAAGACGCCTACGTGGAGGCGCGGCAGGACGAGTCCTTCCAGCAGCGGCTGGACTACTACCTGCGCCAGTACGCCGGCCGCCCGACGCCGCTCTACCTGGCCGAACGGCTCACCGAACGCGTGGGAGGCGGGAGCATCTACCTGAAGCGCGAGGACCTGAACCACACGGGCGCGCACAAGATCAACAACGCACTCGGGCAGGCCCTGCTCGCCCTGAGGATGGGCAAGACGCGACTGATAGCCGAGACCGGGGCCGGCCAGCACGGCCTGGCCACGGCCACGGCGGCGGCCCTGTTCGGGCTGCCGTGCGACGTTTACATGGGCACCGAGGACATGCGCCGGCAGCGGTCGAACGTGCTGAAGATGACGCTGCTGGGCACGCGCGTCGTGCCCGTGACGGCCGGCGCCAGGACCCTCAAGGACGCCTGCAACGAGGCGCTGCGCGACTGGATGGCCTCCTTCGAGCAGACGCACTACATCCTGGGCAGCGTCACGGGACCCCATCCCTACCCCATGATGGTCCGCGATTTCCAATCCGTCATCGGCCGGGAGACGCGCGAGCAGATACTCGAGCAGGAGGGCCGCCTCCCCGACTGCCTCATCGCCTGCGTCGGCGGCGGCAGCAACTCAATCGGCCTGTTCCATTCCTTCCTGGCGGACGAGGCCGTCCGCATGGTCGGCGTTGAGGCCGGCGGACGCAGCATGGAGCCCGGCCAACACGCGGCCACGCTCATCACCGGACGGCCGGGCATCCTGCACGGGGCCAAGAGCTACGTCCTCCAGGACGAGGACGGCCAGACCAGCCCGGTTCACTCGGTTTCGGCCGGCCTGGACTACCCGGGGGTCGGGCCCGAGCACAGCTACCTGAAGGAGACCGGGCGGGTCGAGTACACCGCCGTCACCGACGAAGAGGCCCTCGCGGCGTTCCGCTGCCTGACGGAGACAGAAGGCATCATTCCGGCGCTGGAGAGCGCACACGCCGTGGCCTACCTGCTGAAGGAAGGGAACCGTCCGCCGCAGGGCGAGATACACGTGGTCTGCCTTTCAGGCCGCGGCGAGAAGGACCTGGCCGAAGTGATCGACATCCTCGATATCAACGTGTGATTCAGCAAATGAACAGGATCGACGCACGCTTCGGGCAACTCAGGAAAGCCGGACGGGCGGCATTCATTCCGTTCTTCACGGCCGGTGATCCGGGCCTCGGCGCCAGCCTGCGCCTGCTGAAGGAAGCCGAGCGGGCCGGGGCGGACCTCGTCGAGCTGGGCTTCCCCTATTCCGACCCCGTCGCCGACGGGCCGACCATCCAGGATTCCTACCACCGGGTGCTGGAAAAGGGGCTGCGCATCGGCCAGGTTTTCGACATGGTCCGCGAGGCCAGAGAGACCTGCTCCCTGCCCGTGGTCGCCATGATTTCCTACAGCCTGGTCTACCGGATGGGCATGGCGGCTTTCATGGACCGGTGCGTCGAGGCCGGCATAGACGGCGCCACCGTGCCGGACCTGCCGGTGGAGGAGGCATCCTCCTTCTTCACCATGGCGAACGAGCGGGACTTCCGGCTCGTCTGCTTCGTCACACCCGCCACCAAAGCAGAGCGCCGGGCCATGGCGATCAAGCACGCTGCCGGGTTCATCTACTACATCTCGGTGCGCGGGATCACCGGGGAACGCTCCGCGCTTCCGCCCGACCTGGTGGAGAACATCGCCGAGCTGAAGGATCTAACGGACGTTCCCGTTGCCGTCGGGTTCGGCATTTCGGAGCCGGCGCAGGCGCGTGCCGTCGCGCAGGCCGCCGACGGCGTGATCGTCGGCAGCGCCATCGTCAAGAGGATGTCCCAGGCTGCCTCAGATGGTCGGGACCCCGTCGGGGCAGCGCTGGAGTTCATCAAGCTGATCGCCGGCGCAACCAGGGATCTGCCGTGAGAGTCGGCCCGTCCGCGGGCGTGGCCGTTGGCTCCGGCTCTGCCGCCGGGTTATAATCCAGAGTCAGACAGCTCCCGCCGCATCAAGATACCGAGGGGAAACGGTGCAAGTTACCTGTCCCTACTGCGGGTCCCTGATGAGCGCCCCGGACGGGGCGAAGTCGCTGACCTGTGCGTCCTGTGGGCAGAAGATCAGTTCCGCGCCCGACTCTGAGGCCCTGACCCACGGGCCGAGCGATTCGTCGAGTCTGGAAGACGCCCCCACCTTTGCCGGGCCGCAAATCCGGCTCAACTGCCCGCAGTGCCACAAGGAAATTACCATGCCCGCCGACGAGCCGCCGGGCAAGTGCCCTCGCTGCGGCTTTTCCCTGGAGGCCGCCGTCGACAACCTGACGAGGACCGGCGCCGGGCGGAAGCCTGTCGTGAAAGCCGCAGTTGACGTGACCACCGGCGTCGGACGGGCCATCACAAAGGAGGAGGCTCCCGGTGAAGCCGCGCTCCAGTGGATACGCACCCATCTGGGCAAGAAGTACGAGATCCTGGAATTCGTCGCCCGTGGTGGCATGGGGGCCGTCTACAAGGCAAAGCAGAGACAACCGGAGCGCATCGTCGCGCTGAAGATGATGCTCGGCGGGGCCTTCGCGGGAGACAGACACCGCAGGCGCTTCGAGCGGGAAGCGCAGTCCGTGGCGCGACTCAACCACCCCGCCATCGTGCCCGTATTCGAGTATGGCGAGGCAGGCGGCCAGCCGTACTTCACCATGGAGTTCGTCGAGGGCCTCGACCTGCTGACCTACGTGCGGCTGAACGTGCTCAGCACGGAGGAGATATGCCGCATGATGGTGCGCGTCTGCGACGCCGTCCACTACGCGCATAGCTACGGCATCGTCCACCGCGACCTGAAGCCCGGCAATATCCTGGTGGACAACCTGAACCGGCCCCGGATTCTGGACTTCGGCCTGTCGCGCCCGATGATGGAGGAAGAAGGCGAACGGTCGCTCCTGACGGTCACGGGCGATTTCCTGGGAACCCCGCGCTACATGAGCCCCGAGCAGGCGGCTGGCCGGCCGAAGCTCGTGGACGAGCGCACCGACGTCTACGCACTCGGCCTGATCCTCTACGAACTCGTCGTGGGGATGCCCCCCTATCCCCTGGAGCACGCGCGGGGCGCCGATGTCTTCAAGATGATCCAGACGGCGGAGCCCATCTCGCCGAGCGCCCTCGTGCCGGCCATCCAGGAGGACCTGGAAACCATCATTCTGAAGGCGATTGAAAAGGACAAGCTGCTGCGCTACCAGACAGCCGGCGATCTCGCGCTCGACCTGGAGAACTTCCTGGCTGATCGCCCGATCATGGCCCGGCCCGCCACCACCTGGTATCGCGTCCGCAAGTGGGGATGGCGGAACCGCAGGGTACTGTTGCCCGTCGTGCTCTCGAGCATGGTCCTGGCAGTTGTCTCGGGCGTGTTGCTCAAGCGACTCGTGGTCACGTCCCGCACCCTCGAGGAAACAGTGGCCGGCCTGGAGAGGGCCCTGGCGGGTCAGGACGAGGCAAGGCAGTGGCTCGGCCAACTCGTCTCGAACGGCATGTGGGCCGAGGCTGTGCGGTTCGCGGCCTTCGCCGAGGAGAGAATCGCCGTGAAGGGCCTGACCTGGAAGGTGCAGCGCTCGGCGCAGAAGCAAGTCAGCGAGGCATCGCGCGAGTTCCTGGCGGCAGTGCGTGATCAACGTTACGAAGAGGCCGGAAAGATGGCGGCGGAACTGACAGCGCTGCGCGCCGCCCTCTCGCCCCTACCCGAGTTGCAGGACATGATCGGCGACGTCGAGCCCGGCTTCGCGGAGCGATGCTGGCAGGAGCTGCAGGCAGGCCTCGACGCGGCCTACCGGCGCGACGACGCCCGGCAAATGGTCGAGCAGTTCCTGGCGCGGTTCCCCGACGGGCCCCATGCCTCGGAAGCGCAGGGCCTGATGGACGAGGTGGCGGCGAGAACCGACGAGTACTACCTCGGTCAGCACGGCGAGGCGTTCGCCGCAGCGATGGCCGCCTGCGACTGGCAAAGGGCTCAGGAGATACTCGATTCCGCCGCCGTGGCGGCAAGCAGCGACGCGGACGCTGGATCGAGCGAGCGGCGTGAGAAGTTCGCCGCCCTGCAGTTGCGCCTGGATTCGACCATCCGGCCCTCCAACGCCGCCAGGCTCAAGCCGCTGCGCAGCATCAAGGAGTCCGGCGTGCCCGTCAAGTCCGTGACTTTCGCCCCTGCGGGTGACATTCTCGCGGTCACCAAGCCCGGCGAGCCGGTCGGCCTGTGGGGCACGACAACGTGGGCCCTGGTGCGGGAGATCCCGGTCGCGGGCGTCGCCAGGCGCGCCACAATCTCCCCTGACGGCAGGCTCATCGCCATCGGGTTCGAGGGCGGGACGACGGACGTCTGGTTGCTGGAGGGCCTGCAGCGCTTCCATGAACTGGCCGGACACACCGGGCGCGTCAACACGGTCGAGTTCTCACCGGACGGAACGCGCCTTCTGACCGCCGACGCCGAGAAGGCGATCATATGGAACGTCGAATCGGGGAAGGCCCTGGAAAAGGGAACGCTCGAAGGCGAGCACCCGGCGGCGTTCAGCCCGGACGGCACCATCGTGGCGACGGCGCTCGACAAGCAGCACGCGGGGCTGTGGGACGTGAAGTCGGGCATCCTCGTGCAGACCCTCGCGGGTGCCAAGCCCCTGCGGCTTGCCTTCTCGCCCGACGGCTCGCTGCTTGCGACCGCTCATGTCAAGAGCGGCCTCAGGGACGTGGCGCTGTGGGACGTGCTGGAAGGGAAAACGGTGGCCCAGATGATCGTCTCCGTGGGGAAAGAGCCACTGCTGAAGCACGCGGTCTGGGGGCTGACGTTCTCGCCGGACGGACGACTGCTCGTCACGGGGGACGTAGAGCCCTCGCTAAAGGTGTGGGATGTCGGGACCGCGCAGAGACTGGCGGCCTTCCCGTGCGAGGCCGACCCCTACGCCGCCGCGTTCAGCCCCGACTCCCGGCTTCTGGTGATCGGCCAGAACGACGGCGCCGTGTCGGTCTGGGACATACCAGCGCCCGAGGCGACGGAGCAGGCGGACGGCACCCCCTCTGCGCAGGGCACGTGAGGGAAGATCGCGCCATGGTTGCACGCCGACACGGCCCCGTTTCCCTGGTCGCCTTCGACGTCGGCAATACGACGGTCAAGTGCGCCGTCCGGCGGGACGCCGGCTGGGAGGTCCTGCTCAGGGTCGCCACGCTGCCGGCCGAGAGCCTGGCGCAGAGGCTGCGGGAGGCGCTCGGCGACGGGCCGGCTCAGGGCGCCGACGGGGTGCGGTCCGTGGCGTGCTCCGTCCGGCCGGACGCCGACGAGGGCCTGGCCGCGTTCTGGCGCGACGTGAGCGCCACGCCGGTCGAGTTCTTCGGCCGCGACCTGCAGGTGCCGATCGAAACCCTCGTTGACGAGCCCGCCAGGGTCGGCACGGACCGGCTCCTGCTTGCCCTGGGGGCGCGGCAGACCTGCGGCGCCCCGTGCGTGATCGTGTCCGCCGGCACGGCCATCACCATCGACCTGGTGGACGCTGAAGGCCGTTTCGCCGGTGGAGCCATCGCCCCCGGGTTCCACCTCGCGGCGCGCGCATTGCACGGGCAGACGGCAATGCTCCCGCTCGTGGAGCCAACGGAGCCTCCGCCCGATGATTCGACACCGGGCCGGAACACGGCCGAGGCGCTCCGGCAGGGCATCTACTGGTTCTGCGCCGGTGGCGTCCGCGCCCTCATATCGCGGTACACGCGGGCAGCCGCCGCGCCGGTCGTCTGCACGGGGACGGACGCCCCCCTGCTCCTTCCCGCACTGCGGGACCGCCAGGTTCACCACGAGCCCGACCTGATCTTCAAGGGCATGGCCGCCGCCCTGGACCCGCCGTCCGGCCTCAGATGACCTCCAGCCCGTCCCGGTCCGGCAGCGCGGGGAACGGCGCCGCAGGCAGCGTCTGGTACCAGAATGCCACGGACGCAATGTCGTCCTGGAGCGGCAGGAACCGCCCCCCGCTCCTCCAACCGAGGGCCTGCATGGTCACCCGGAGGTCCTGCTTGAAGCGGATCGGGTCCATGATGTGCCAGCGGTACATGCCGAAGCGCTGCTGCGAACTGTAAACGCCGTCCGGGCGGATGACCTCGTGCAGGCCGGCATAGGCCGTGCTGTACTCGCGGTACTGGCCTTTAACGATGAAGCAGTAGGACCCGCAGAAGTAGTCCTCCGTGCCCGTGCCGCAGATGGTCGGGAACTCGCCGTCGCCGTCCATGTAGAACTTGATCTCCCCTTCGCCCCACCAGCCCGTGTTGTTGGCGCCCCACGCCATGTAGGTGCCCACGTACTGCCCCTGGCCCTTCACGCCGTCCAGGATGGTGTACACGTCCTTGTACGGCAGCGGGTTCGTGCGGCGGAACTGCGCGTGGAAGCAGGCGGCGTCTTCCGGCACGTCGGTCAGCGTGTAGTTGATCTGGTAGAAGAGCGTGGCCTCCTCGTCCGCGATGTTCTCGATCGTGATCTTGCAGTGTTTTCGGAACGGCATCTCCCAGTAGCAGTTGAACGCGCTGCCGGGGTTGACGCAGACGGCCAGGGAGTTGACGAACACCGCGCCCCCCCAGCCGCAGCAGAAAAAGTCGCCCAGGGGGCATTCGACCGAAGGCTGCTCCTGGCCGTCCCAGTAGATGCGCAGGATGCTGAAGCGCCACTTGCCGGTCGGCGTCATCCATATCTGCTGTATGGCGCCCGGCCCCTCGATATCGGCCAGAACCGTGGTCTGGCCCGGCTGCATTCGGATAAAGGGCGCGATCTTCCAGCCGCGCCCCAGGTCGCGGGCGGCGTTGGAACTGACGCCCTCCGCCGCCATGCCGCCCTTGCCCTTCGCGCCGTCCGGGTTCTCCGCGCTGATGGAGCGCGACTCCGCATCCGACAGCCTGCACAGATTCCCCAGGTGCATCCCCAACCCGTTGAACGCCATGACTTCCTCACCTCCGTGAAGCGCAGATAGGAACCCTCAGCAGCTTGCCCCGCCTGTCAAGGGCGGGTCAGCCCCGGCCGGCGCGCCCGCCCGCCAGATCAACTCCCCGATGGGGACAAGTATGACCGCCGTGAGGAGGCCGGCCGGAACGTCCACGACGTAATGATAGCCGCAGTAAACGGTGGCCACCATCAACAACAGCACGGCGGCCAAGTGCAGCCAGCGGACGCGCTTCAGGTAACGCCACGAGAAGTAGAGCGCGGTCACGGCCGCCGCCACGTGACTGCTGGGGAAAGCCGCTCCCGTGGCGGGTTCGAGGGAGCTGTACACGGACTTCATGATCCGGTAGAAGACGCCCCGTTCCAGTTGCTCCGGCACGACGCGCTCACCCAGCATCTCGGCGTCCGCCGGCGCCATCACGTCCCTGGCATAGGGCCCGCGAACCGGCAGGAAGATGTACGTGACGTAGCAGACGTAGAAGACGAAGCTCACGACGGTCAGGTAGTTGAAGAAGCGGCGCCTGTCCCGAAAGTAGAGTGCCAGGCCCACGCCGGGGAGCATGACGTAATAGGAGAAATACCCGAAGTAGATCACCTCGCTGACGGCCAGGTAAGGGAGCTTGCGGACGAATACCTGGCTGGGCTGGCACCCGAACAGGGCCCGGTCAAGCCCGATGAACACCCCGTCGAAAGGCTGCCGGAAGATCAGGTCGTCCAGCTTGTGCGTCTCGAAATAGAAGAAGGTGTAGAGGATCATCGGGTAGAAGGCGCGCAGGAAGGACAGGAGGCCGCCGGGACGGCTCTTCTCGACCCGTATCAGCACGTGGGCCGCAACGAGGACCGCCGCGTGCACGAGGAAGTGAAGCTCCCAGTGGGGCAGGCGGTCCCCGTGGAACAACAGGACCACCAGGCCCGTGAAGGCCACGTATCCCTGGGTGAGATAGTCTATGGTCCGGTAGCCCCGCATGGTCCCTCGCTCACCTGGGCCTCAGCCAGCCGTGCTGCAAGTACCAGTCCAGCGTCAGGCGGAGCCCCTCATCGAGAGGGGTCTCGGCAACGAAGCCCAGGTCATCCGCCGCCCTGTCCGTCGCGCACACCCACCCGGGGGCGGCGTATTCGGCCACTTTCTGCACGTTCAGTATGCTCGGCCGTCCCGTGAGTCGGGCCGCCGCTTCCTGCACGGCGCACACGGGATAGAGCAGAACGTGCGGCACCAGCACGGGCACGGGGCGCACGCCCATGGCGTCGGCGATTCGCCGCTGCAGTTCGCGCTGCGAACACGGGGCGGGATGCGCCAGGTGGTACGTGCCTCCCGAGGCTGCGTCGCAATCCAGTGCGGCCAGGATGCCCCGCACGACGTCACGCACGTATATCAGGCTGACCATCTGCCTGCCGCCGTTGACCAGGGGCACTATCCCGCGCAAGAGCGTCTGGAAGACCAGGAGGAAGTCCCTGTCGCGCGGGCCGTAGACGGCGCCGGGCCGCACTATACTGTGCGGCGCGCGGCAGCGGCGGCGCACCCAGCGCTCCGCCAGCATCTTGCTCCGGCCGTAGTCGGAGACCGGCCTGGGTCGGCGGTCCTCGCGCGCGGGGTCGGCCGGCGTGCCCGGGCCCGAGACGGACAGGCTGGAGACCAGGACGAATCGGCGCAGCGGCGCGCCGGAGGCGTTGCACGCCTCGACGAGGTTGCGCGTGCCCTCGGCATTGACGGCGTAGTACTCCTCCCGGCGCAGCGCCTTCGTCTTGGCCGCGCAGTGGACCACGGCCTCGGCCCCGTCAACGGCTTCCCGGAGCGACTCGGCGGACCTGAGTCCGCCGTACGTGACGCGCACGCGGTCCAGTTCCTCGTCGATGAAGCGAGTGTCGCTGGTCCGCCGCAGCAGGATGGAGACCTCAAAGCCCCGCTCCAGCAGGCCCTGAAGCAGATGGCTTCCTATGAAGCCGTTGGCGCCGGTCAGCAGGACTCTCACAGGCTCTTCTCGTAGATGCGATAGGTCTTGTAGGGCACGGCGCCCATGCGGTCCAGGCCACGGCGAAGCAGCACGTTGTCCTCCAGAATCCAGGAGAACTCGGCACGCTTGTAGCCCCTGCGCGCGCCGTTCTGGAAGGCCCGGCAGGCGAGCAAGCTGTCTATCCCCTTGTTGCGGTGCTCCTTTACCACGCCGAGCGTGATCACGCGCACCGACTTGATCCGCCTCCGCCCCAGGAGGAAACGGAGGAACCCGAACGGGAAGAGCCGCCCGTTCATGTGCTTGAGCAGGACGTTGATGTCCGGCAGCGCCAGGAAGAACCCGACCGGCTCGCCGTCGATCTCGGCGATGAGCGCCATTTCAGGATCGACGATCCGCTTCAGGCTGCGGGCGGAGAATGCGAACTGCTCGGCAGTCATCGGCACGAAGCCCCAGTTCTCGGACCAGGCCCGATTGTAAACCGAGAAAACCTCCGTCACGTCCTGCTCGAACCTGCTCATGTCAATGGTCCTGATACGCGCCGGACTGCGCTCCTGCACTCGGTTGCCGAACCGAACGAGGTGCTCGGGTATCTTCCCAGTGTACGTGTAATCGTATGCGACCAACTCCTTGGCCGCGCGGTAGCCGAGCCGGTCGAACAGGCCCGGGTAGTAGGGCTTCGTGTGGGGCATCATGACGGCGGGCGGCGTGTCGAAACCCGACGTGAGGAACCCGCACTCATGGTTGGTGGAGAAGTTGAAGGGCCCGCGGACGGTATCCATCCCCTGCTCCGCGAGCCACCGCTCCACCTCGACCATCAGCAGTCGTGCGACGTCGAAGTCGTCGACGCACTCGAAGAAGCCGAAGAAACCGGTCTGTTCGCCCGCAAACTCGTTATGGCGGCTGTTCACGTGCGCCGTCGTCCGCCCCAGGACAAGGCCCGCGTCGTCTCGGGCCAGCAGGTAACGGACGTGCGTGAAGTCGAAGGCGGGATTGCGGTCGCTGAGGAATTCCTTGCGCTCGGCCAGCAGGGGCGGCACGTACCGGGGGTCGTCGGTGTAAAGCGAGAGGGGAAGCCCTATGAACTGGCGCATGTCCCCGCGCGAGCCAACTTCCTTGACTTCGAAGCTCATCAGCCACTCCCCAGCGGCCGCCGCGGCGCATCAGACAACGCCGAGTTCCCTGCCGATCTTCCCGAATTCCTCGAGGGCGAAGGCTACCTGAGAATCGGTGTGCGTAGCCATCACGCTGACGCGCAGGAGAGTCTCGGTGGGTGCAACGGCGGGCGGCACGACGGGGTTGACAAAGACGCCCTCCTCCTCGAGCCGTTTGCAGAACTTGAAGCAGGTCTCCATCTCGCCGATGTGGACGGGGATGATCGGCGTCTCGCTCTTGCCGGTGTCAAAGCCCCGTTCCTGGAGCCCGTTCCGCAAGTCATTCGTGACTTGCCAGAGCCTCTCGATCCGCTCCGGCTCACGCTTCATGATGCGCAGCGATGCCAGCGCCGCCGCTGTGTTGGCAGGGGATATGCTCGCACTGAAGATCAGGGCTCGGGAATTGTGCTTGAGGTACTCGATAGTCTCCCGGTCCGAAGCAGCGAAGCCGCCCAGGGAGGCCAGCGCCTTGCTGAAGGTGCCCATGATGAGGTGCACCTTGTCGGTCAGCCCGAAGTGCGAGGCCGTCCCCGACCCGTTCTCCCCGATCACGCCGATGGCGTGGGCGTCGTCCACCAGCACGGCCGCCCTGTGCTCCTCGGCCAGTTGCGTCAGTGCCGGCAAGTCGATGATGTCGCCACCCATACTGAAGACACCGTCAACCGCAATGAGCTTGCCACTGTCCGGGCCGCACTTGGTGAGTTTGGCGGCCAGCGACTCCATGTCGTTGTGCGCGAAGCGAACGAGCTCGCCGAAGCACAGCAGGCACCCGTCAACGATGCTGGCGTGGTCTTCCTTGTCGGTCAGAACGTAGTCGTCCCTGCCGACCAGCGCGCTGATGATGCCCAGGTTAGTCAGGAACCCGGTGGAGAACAGCAGGGCGGACTCCTTGCCGACGAGGGCCGCCAGTTCCTCCTCCAGCTCCAGGTGTATGTCCAGCGTCCCGTTCAGGAAGCGCGAGCCGGCGCAACCCGACCCGTACTTGTCCACCGCTTTCCTGGCGGCCTCCTTGACCTCCGGGTTATTGGTCAGGCCCAGGTAGCTGTTCGAGCCGAGCATCACCACCTTCTTGCCGTTCAGCCATACCTCGGTGTCCTGGGCGGATGAGATAGGTCGGAAGTACGGATAGAGCCCTGCCGCTTTGATCCGCTCCGCTTCGCGGAACTGCCGGACCTTCTTCATTAGCGGCAGGTTGTCGCCGTTTGGGTCATCCATCAGATAGGCCTCATTATGGGACCACAGCGTTCGTTTCGCCCAACAGATAAACCGATATCGGGCCGGTTGTCAAGTCGGCCCCGACCCCTACCAGTCAGGCCCCGTGGCCGCGGGCCCCGCACCCCGGTCTCTCAGCACGGGCCCGGTGTCGCGCGAGGCCACGTCCGCCAGGATGCGTTCGACCGTGCGACGGCCCGTCTCGCCGGACACACGGGAGCCCGCAACGCCCGTCACTTCCGATGGCGGCAAGGCCGCTCGCGCAGTCCCGTCCTGTGCCGGCGCTGCCTCCGGCGAGCCGTCGCTCACGCGCGGAGACCCGGCATCCGAATCCGCCCGGCCGATCGCTTCCCGTGCCAGGCGGCGCCGGCTGCAGCGGAGATTGTGCTCCGCCCGGCGCAGCAGTTCCCCGGGCAGCCCGCCCTCGCCCTTCGTCAGGGGCGTTGCCAACCCGGCGCGGCACCGCTCGGCCACGGCGGAATAGAGCCTCTCGGCCCGGTCGAAGGCGCCGCGCCGATACGCACAGTTGCCCAGGTTGAACTCCGCACGCGCGTCAACGAGAGCATCGTCCCCCGCAGCGGCCCCGGCCACCGTCCGCTCCGCAAGTGCATAGCGCCGGGCGCCGTAGAGCGCCAGCCCCCAGTTGAACCGCGCTTCGGCAAGGTCGGGGGCGTCCGTGGAGGCGGCCTCGAAGGCGGAGACGGCTGCGTCGTAATCGCCCTGCCGGTACGCCGCCACGCCCATTTGGAACCGGTCCCGAGCATCGAGGCCGGCCTCTTGCGGCCCCCCGCCGGGCTTCCAGCCGCTGAGCAGGTACGCGCCGACGCAGAGGGCCAGTGTGTAGACAAGCAGGCGGAACCCCTTATCACTGAACCGCCGGTGCAGGTAGACGCCGACCAGAGTGCCCGCGACCACGCACGGCACGAGCGCACCCGCCAGGGCCAGCCGGTCGAGCGTGAAGAGGCCCTTCCAGAGATAGGGTGCAAGCTTGACGACGTTGCCGACGAGGAAGTACCGGACGACCGTGCCGACGAAGACGCCCTTCTCCAGCTTCTGCGGCAAGAGGAACAGCGCCACGAGCGGGCCCCCGGCGTGGGCCAGCGTGGACGTGAAGCCTGCACACGTCCCCAGGCCGACGCCGTGCCAGATTCGCGGCCTGTAAACGCCGTCAACCAGACCCAGGCGACGCTCCCTGTCAATTCGGTAGAGCTGGACGCCCACGAAAGCCACGGAGAGCAACCCGACGAGGCGCCTCATCCACAGATCGCCGGCAGGCAGGCCGAGGAACCAGCCAAGCGCCACGGAGCCGGCCAGGACGCCGCCAAGAAGGCCCGGCACGAGCATGGCCAGGTTCCGCCCGTCGCACTTGTCAGGGTAGTGCACGATGGAGAACACGTCGCCCGTGATCAACACGAGCAGCATGACGGGAAGCATGCCGGCCGGCCCCAGGACGGCGGTCATGAGCGGCACGGCCAGTATGCCCGCCCCTGCGCCGAAGCCCGCCTTTGACAGGCCCACCAGTACGGCCGCGGCCGAAACGCCCACCCATTGCCAGGCTGACAGGTCACCGAACACTTGCACCCGAACCCCGCGCGAAGAGCGTCACTACCAGCATATGGGCAGGGGCGGTACTTTGCAACGAAACCGCCCCGCCGCCGACCAGGCGCGAAACAGACCCCTTGCATCACGCGGCAGAGCGAAGTACGATACCGGTCACCCTCCGGGGCAAGAGCGATGTACTATGCCGTCGTGCTGGTGGTGTTCTGCGCGTTCTTCAGCGCGTTCGTGGCCGGCCGGAAGGGCCGCAGTCCGCTCCTGTGGTGGATGATCGGCCTTCTGCCGGTTTTCGGCGTGGTGCTCGCCCTGCTGGCAGCCCCGCGGCTGCCCGGGGCCTCGCAGGCAAGCGTGGACGAAGGCCCCGGTCAGGCGCCGGACCGGCCGAAGCGCTGCCGCGGCGAGTTCATCCCCGATTGCCTCGGGTGCGCCTACTTCCAGCGCCAGCTTTTCCGGGCCGACCCTGCGGAGGGCGTGCGCGGGTACTGCCGCTTCTTCGAGATGGGCCTGGTGGACGAAGACACTCGTCGGGCCGCCCGGTGAACCCGTGGAAACCGCCTCGGGCTCGGGTACCGTCGGGAGCCGATTCATGGCCTTGATTTCGTGCGAAGGCCCTTGACTGTGCGCCTCGGCTTTGTTACAAATGCCGTGGCAACGGGTTCAGGGAAGTGTCACATACCGGGGACAGCGTCTGACGGGGTGAACTCCATGGGACTATGCAGGAAGGCGTTGGGTGCTCTTTGTGTGATCCTGTGCGCGTCATGGACGGTTGCTGTCGGCCAGGAAGCCGCAACGTCAGGCTCAGGTGTCTCCGACCCGCTCTCGGCACTCCGGGCGACCTCCCACTTCGAGCGCGGAAAGGTCCGCGCCCGGCTCGTTCGGCAGGTGCAACAGGACCAGCCCGAAACGGCAGACCAGATAGTGCAGGCCGCACTTGCGGAATTCCAGGGCCGCCACGAATCCGATGACGTGAACCTGGTCGGCCACTGCATCCTGCTGCTGGGCGAGTTGAAGGCGGAGCAGGCGACCGACCCGCTGCTGGAGGCCCTGGAGGACGCGGACCTCCAGATCAGCTATCAGGCCGCCACGGCGCTGGGCGTTATATGGGAGGGACGCGGCGGATCGGGGGCGGAGGTGCAGAAGGTCAACCTGGCGCTGGCTGCCAAGCTGTACGGGGAAGTGCCGAACCTGCTCGTGCCTGCGCCGGGCATTGCCCTGTGCCGGATAAACAACATCCTGCCAGCCGACCAGGCGGGCGGCCTGAGCGTGGATCAGTTGCGCGCGCGGGTCGACCAGTGGGTCGCGGCGAACGGCAGCAGCCTGCCGCCGTTGCTCGAGCAGCCCTGGCAGATGGTCCTTCGCCTCGGCCTGACGACTCAGGACACCGCCGAGCGGGACAGGGCCATCGCGGCGCTTCGCGACAAGGGGGACCTGGAGCCCATTGAGCCCATCCTGGGCGCCCTCGTCAGTAGCGACACCCCGGATAGCCTCCGTACGGAGTTGGCGGCTCTGCTCGGGGCTTTGACCGGTCTGCCCTACGCGCCGCCGGAAGGGACCCCTCCCTGGACGCAGGCCGCAGTGTCCGCGTGGCGGGCCGGTTGGTACAAGGAAGTGAGGCAGCGCGCCGACCAGAAGCACGCCGATTACGTCTGGCACGAGCTGGAGGGCGCCCTGCGCAGCTATCTGGCCAACCCCAGCGACGCTGCCGCCGCGAGGGTGGCGGACCTGCGCGCCGCCCTGCTCTATCTACTGCCAGACCCGGATGCCGTGCCAGTGGCGGCGTCGGCCACCGTCAAGGAATTCCTGACCGAGCCGCTGACGTCCAAGGGGCTTATCGCAGACAACCTGACGACGCTGCAGAACGCCCAGGCCGGCGACCTGGAGAGGAAAATGGCGCTGGACGTCATCCGGGGCGAGGTCAAGCTCCCCCACGGGCCGGTGGTCGGAGCGCAATTCGTGAACCCGCTGGTTGCAATCGCCTACAACGAGGCCAACACGACCCTGGCAACCTTGATTGGCGAGATATTGTCAGAGATCACCAGGATACCGCTGCAACTCAACGCATCCACACTTGACAGCCGCCGGGCGGCCCTGCGCAAGTGGATTGAGAAGGCCCGCGAGAAGAAGAGCATCGACGTCAGACTGCCTTAGGCATTATTGCAGAACCCCATCCTGACGCCGGGCGTGCGGCAAACCTCGCCGGTTCACGCCTTGAAGCACCGCACGTAATGCCCCTCCGCCACCGCCACCATGGGCGGCACGGCGTCGGTGCACTCGCCGGCCGCAAGGGGACAGCGCGGATGGAACGCGCAGCCCGGCGGCGGGTTGATCGGCGACGGCACGTCTCCGGCCGGCCCGGCCTTCCGCCGCCTCCTGTCCGGGTCGCCCGTCGGCACGGCCTCCAGCAGGGCCCGGGTGTACGGGTGGCGAGGATCGGCGTAGAGCGCCTCACGCGGCGCCGTCTCCACGATGCGTCCGAGGTACATCACGGCGACCTCGTGGGAGATGTGTTCCACGACGCTCAGGTCATGGGCAATGAACAGGTAGGATATGCCCCGTTCACGCTGGATGTCCGCCAGCAGGTTGATGATTTGGGCCTGTATCGAGACATCCAGGGACGAGACCGGCTCGTCGCACACGACCAGGTCCGGGCCCAGCGCCAGCGCCCGGGCTATGCCCACGCGCTGCCTCTGCCCGCCGGAGAACTCGTGCGGGTAGTGATTCACGTAGGCCGGAGACAGGCCGACGCGCTCCAGCAACTCGCCCACCATCACCCTCCGCCGGCTGCCGAAGGCCACGCCGTGGACGCTGAGCGGCTCGCCCACGATGTTCTCGACGGTCATGCGCGGGTTCAGGGAACCGTAGGGATCCTGAAAGATCATCTGCATCCGGCCCCGCAGCGCGCGCAGTGCGGCGCCGCCCATCGCACGCACGCCCTGCCCGTCGAAATAGACGGCGCCGGCCGTCGGTTCAATGAGCCGGAGAACGGTCCGCGCCACCGTCGTCTTGCCGCAGCCGCTCTCCCCCACCAGGCCGAGCGTCCTGCCGCGCCGGACCTGGAAGGAGACGCCGTCCACCGCGCGCACCCACCCCCGGACGCGCCGCAGAACGCCGCCGCGCACAGGGAAGTGCTTCTCCAGGTCGCGGACGTCCAGCATGACGTTCTCTTCAGGCATTGACGGCGGCCCCCGGGTCAACCAGTTCCAGGCCGGGCGGCACCATCTCCCCCCGGCGCCAGTAGCCCTCCAGGCGAATGCAGGCGGCCTCGTGCCCCGGCCCCACCTCGCGCAGCTCCGGCTCGGTCCTGGCGCACTGCGGCACGGCGATGGGACAGCGGGGATGAAACCGGCAGCCCCGCGGGTAGCGGCGGGCGTCCGGCACCTGGCCGGGGATCACGTTGAGCCTCTGGCCGGGCTCCGACATCGCCGGCAGGGACCGCAGCAGCCCGACCAGGTACGGGTGCGACGGCCTGCGGAAGATCGTCCGCACGTCGGCGTGCTCCACGATGCGGCCGGCGTACATCACCGCCACGCGGTCCGCCACCTCGGCCACGACGCCCAGGTCGTGCGTGATAAGGAGGATGGACATGCCCAGTTCATCCTGAAGGTCCAGCAGCAGGTCCAGTATCTGCGCCTGGATCGTCACGTCCAGGGCCGTCGTCGGCTCGTCGGCTATCAGGAGTTGGGGCCGGCAGGTGAGCGCCATGGCAATCATCACGCGCTGCTGCATGCCGCCGGACATCTGGTGCGAATACTCCCCGAATCGCTGCACGGGCTCCGGTATGCGCACCCTCTCCAGCATTTCCACGGCTATGTCCCGGGCCTGCGAGGCCGAGACGTCGCGGTGCTCCCGGACGGCTTCCACGATCTGGTTCCCGACGGTGAAGACAGGGTTCAGCGCCGTCATGGGTTCCTGGAAGATCATGGAGATGCTGTTGCCGCGCATCTCGCGCATGGCCGGCGGGGACAGCGCGCGCAGGTCCCGTCCGTCGAAGGCTGTCCGGCCCGTCACGATCCTGCCGGGCGCCGGCACGAGGCGCATTATGGACAGCGCCGTGACGGACTTGCCGCAGCCGGACTCGCCCACCAGGCAGAACGTCTCCTTGCGGCCCACTGCGAACGAGACGCCGTCCACGGCCCGCGCCACGCCGGCGTCCGTGTAGAAGTGCACCGTCAGGTCGCGCACGTCCAGCAGCGGTCGGCCTGGCATCATCAGGCGGCCCTCCCCGCACGCAGCCGCGGGTCCAGCGCGTCGCGCAGCGCGTCGCCGAAGACGTTGAACGCCAGCACCAGGATGAACAGCGCCGCGGCCGAACTGGTGAACTGCCACCACACGCTGGGGTCACGCGAGAGCTCCATCTTCGCGTTCGAGATCATCATGCCCCACGAGACGGTGTCCGCCTCGACGCCCACCCCGATATAAGTCAGCACGGCCTCCGACATGATGATGCCGCTGAATCCGAGCGTGAACGTGATGACGACCAGGTGGAACAGGTTCGGCAGGATGTGCAGGAAGATGATGCGGAAGTGGCTCGCCCCGACGGCGCGCGCAGCCAGCACGTAGTCGGCCTCCCGCAGCTTGAGCGTCTCGCCCCGTATCAGCCGGCACAGGCCGACCCAGCCCGTCACGCCCAGCGCGATCGAGAGCTGCGGGATCCCCTTCTTCATCACGGCCATCAGCGCGATCAGCAGCAGGATGCCCGGTATACAGGCCAGGGTCGAATAGACGTACACGATCATGTCGTCCACGAAGCCGCCGAAGTACCCGGCGACGATCCCGAACAGCAGCCCGAGCGGGATATAGATCGCCGCTGTCAGGCTACCCAGCAATATGGCGACACTGATGCCCTTGAGCGCCTTGTAGAGCACGTCGGTCCCGTGAATGTCGGTGCCCAGCAGGTGCCCCTCCCGGCCGGGCTTCGAGTAGCTCTGCTCCTTGTCCGTCTCGCCTACGGCGCGGGCGAAGGCCCAGTCCAGCAGCTTCCCCCGTTTCTCCCTGGTTGTCCCGCCGTCCTCGACGGTCCACCTGACGGGAACGAAGTCCGTCAGCCCGACGGCGGCATAGAGCGCGATGACGGCCAGGCAGACCATGGCCAGCCGGTTCTGACGGAGCCGGTGCCATGCCTCGCCCCAGAGGGAGCGCACCTTTTCGTCCGGTTCCGCGCTCATCGCAGCCTGATCCTCGGGTCAACGAAGGTGTAGCTGATGTCGGTCGCCAGGTTCCCCAGCGCGAACAGGAGCGCCCCCAGATAGACCATCGCGCTGAGCACCTTGAAGTCCCCGCTCTCGACGGCCTCGATCGTCATGTTGCCCAGGCCCGGTATGCCGAAGAACCTCTCCAGGAGCAGCGAGCCCATGAACAGGAACGGTATGGCCAGGACGGTCCGGGTCAGGACCGGCACCATGGAGTTCTTCAGGACGTGCTTGAACAGGATGACCCTCTCCCCCAGGCCCTTGGCGCGCGCCGTGCGCACGTAGTCGCGGTTGACCTCTTCAAGGAACACCGTCCGGTAGAAGCGCACGTCCCCGCCCATGCCCTTCAGCACGGCTATCAGGACCGGCAACAGCAGGAAGGGAGCCGAGTGCACCCCCGGAGCGTAGCCGTAAACGGGGAACAGCATCATGTTCTGCGCCAGCAGGTACTGGCCGCCGATGATGTAAACCAGGATGGAAACGGACATGAACGCCACGCAGACCACGACCGCCCCGAGGTCCAGGTACGTCGCGCGGAAGTAGGCCACCATGAGCGACAGGCAGATGCCGACGAACAGCCCCATGGCGAAGATCGGGATCGTCAGCTTCAGCGACGGCACCGCGCCCCTCAGGATCTTCCCCCAGATCTCCTCGTGCGTCTTCTCGGAGCGGCCGAACCGGAGCAGGAGAAGCCGAACCAGGTGCTCGCGGAAGCGCGTGTCGGTCAGCTTCGCAAAGCCCGGCGCCTTCCAGTTGACCGCCGCAGGCTTGTCCCACCCCTCCCGGCGGATCGTGTCCTGAATCTGCTCCTCGGTCGCGTGCTTGCCGAGCTGGCGAATGGCGCGGTCCTTCGGCGAATAGACGCACTCGAACAGCACGAACGTGATCAGGCAGACCCCAAGCACGAGCGGGATCGTGTACAGCGCGCGCCTGATGATGTAAGCCGTCACGTCTGCCCCATCCCCCCCGGCGCAGGCTTGCCGACGAAGGCGAGCGCCAGCCCGGCACCCGCCACGGCCGCCAGTATCCCGAACAGAAGCCCGTAGTTGGGCGAGTTCCACTCCCCGCGCAGCCTGCGCCGCAGCTCAACGTCCACGTCCCGGTACTTCAGATACCCTCCCCCTATCCCGTGCGGCTTGGCGTACCGGGACCACTGGTGCCGAAGGACGTAACTGACGGTGTGGATGCTGGGGACCCAGGGGGCGTCCTCGACGAGGATGTCCACCATCTTGCGGATGATGTCCAGCCGCTCCGGCGTGTCGGGCATGGCCTTCATCTGCTCGAAGAGCGCGTTGTACTCCGGGTTGTCGTAGAGCGTGCCGTTCGGGCCGGGCGCCTTGTTCGGCCCGTAGAGGAGCTGGAGGAAGTTCTCCGGGTCGGGGTAATCCAGTATCCATCCCGTGTTGAAGACCTGGTGGCGCCCCTCGCGCATCTTGCGCAGGAACTCCGCCCATGTGTTGGTCTTGACGTCCACCTTGATGCCGATCTTCTCCATGTCCGCCGCGAAGGCCAGCGCAGGCTGCAAAGCCTCCGGCCCCGGCTGGCCGATGTCATAGGCTATGGTCAACCGCTTGCCGTCCGGGCCGATCCCCCCCGGGTAGCCCGCCTCAGCGAGCAGTTCCCGGGCCTTCTCCGGGTCATACCCCTTGTAAGGGTTGCGGAACTCGGGATCGTAGCCGAATATCCCCGGCGGGATCGGTCCCTGCGCCGAGATGCCCCGGCCGTTCATGAGATGCTCGATGCGCCACTCCGTGTCGTAGGCCAGGCTCATGGCCTGCCGCAGCTTCTTGTTGTCCCCGCCCACGACCGGGTCTTCCATGTTGAAGCCCACGTAGAAGACGGCGGCCTCCGGCACCTTCGTCAGGCTGATGCCCTTGGCCATGAACTCCGCCGTCAGGTCCTTCTCCGGCGTGATGGCCTCCTGGAAGTTGTCCTTGCTCACGCCCGAGGCGTCCAGGTATCCCTGCTTGAAGTAGAGCCACGACGGCTGCGCCTCGTAGATGACCGTGTAATACACCTCGTCAATGAACGGGACCTTCCGCCCGGCGGGCTCCAGCAGGCCCGCCTCCGCGTCGCCCGGCTCCCCCTCACTCGGATAGAAGTCGTCGCGGTAGGTCGGGTTCCTCTCCAGGATCAGCCGCCAGCGCCGGCTCCATTCCTTGATGCGGAACGGCCCGGTGCCGACCGGGTGGTTGTGGAAGTCATCTCTGTAGTACCCGACGGCCTCCCGCGGGACCGGGGCCGTGTAGGTCATCGCCAGCGCGTACTTCAACTGCGGGTAGGGCTCCGTCAGGCGTATCCGGAGCGTGTAGCGGTCCGGCGCCCGGAGGCCTTCGACCTCGCGCGAGTAGTCCATCTCCGCGCCTTCGGCGGCCGCCTTGACGGACTCCTCGTGGAACTCGTCCAGCCCGACGACCTTCCCGTCGAGCAGCCACCATCCGCGAGGCTTGTTCCCCTCGTCAGCCAGGCGCTTTATCGCGTAAACGAAGTCCTCCGCCGTCACCTCGCGCCCCTTGCCGCCGGTCTCGGCGAAGCACGGATCGTCCTGGAACAGAACGCCTTTCCTGACCGGGATGGTGTAGGTCAGCCCGTCCTCGGATACTTCGGGCATCGCGGCCGCCAGGGCCGGCTGAAGCTCGTAAGGGCGCTTCAGGTAGTGATACTCGTAGAGCGCGTCGTAAACCTGCGCCGCTATGCCGTGCGAGGTGGTGTCACCGATCTGCACGGGGTCCAGACCGTGGGGGTCCTCGTGAAGGGCCGCATAGACGATCTTCTTGCCCTCGTCCGGCGGGTACGGGTCATTGGGAGCCCCCGTCACCGCGGCCGCAAGAAAGAGCGCGGCCGTCAATACGTGTGTCATCGCCTCGCCCCGACAGTAACCACTCCGATAGTCCGCCCAGAATCCTTGTAAACAAAAGCGCCCCGGCCTGTCAACCACAGAGGGTTCAGGGCTCAGCGGTCAGCGTCCACGGTTCTCGCCGTTGCCGTTGTCCCCCTTCTACCGTTGCCGTTCTCCGTGTCCGCCGTACGGCGGATGCCTCCGTGGTGATCCGTTGTGTTCGTTGCCTCGTCGTGGTCAATCCCCGTGCGAGAGGTGCATCGTCACCCGCGCGGCGACGTGCTCGACGAGCCGCTCCAGCATCTCCTCCGCCTCGCGGGCGTCTGCCGTCCGGGCGTCCTCGCCGGCCTGGGCGAACAGCGGGCTGTCGGCGTCGAACATCACGCTCGGGTGGCGTTCGCCCTCCGGGGCCGCGCCGCCCGGCCAGACCACGGCCTCCGTGCGCCCCTCGCGCAGCGCGGACAGGTCCACCAGCTCCGGCAGGAGCGCCAGCCCGTAGGACGTCTCCCACCGTGCCGCGTGGTCGCCCCTGAGCCGCACTTCCGGCGCGCCGACGTTCGCCTCCGTTCCCGCGATGACGAGCACCTCCGGGTGCTCCTCCTCCAGCGCGGGCAGCACCTCCCGGATGAGCCCCTGCCAGGGGTAGTGCCCCGCCAGCAGGACGACGCACCGGAACCCGAACGCAACCAGCTTCCTCAGCGTGTTCTCCAGGACCGCCCGGGCCGCGTCGAGGGGCTGGTAGAAGGTCCACCTGAACCCCCCGTGCCCTCCCCCGCCGCCCCACCACATCACGGGCAGGACGACGCCGCCCGTCCGCCCGGCGAAGCGCCGGCAGAGCCGCTCCGCCTTCAGGCCGTCGAACCCGACCGGCAGGTGCCAGCCGTGGTGCTCGATCAGGCCCAGCGGCCAGTAGGCCACGGGCGTCCGCTCGACGATCTCCTGCAACTGATCGGGGCGCAGCTGGACCATCGCACCCCACCTGTGCCCTGCTTGACTCATGGCTCATCCCCTCACAGAACTCCGCCGGAAGACTGCGACAGACAGCGCGATTGCGAGCTTGACATCTGCGTGATGGCCAAGTATCATACTCCTAATCCAGAAGGCTGGAGGTGGATCGCCCGTGTAGGGCGAGCGTGAGAGGGCCCTGAAAGGGGCCTTTTCATTTTGGGAAAAGGACCTTGCCGTATCCCTCGACCCGCCCGTCGTACAGGTGTCGGTTGAACTTCTGCTCCAAGATGCCGACCAATTGGGACGCGAAGGGCCTGGCTGGCCCGTTCACCCGCCCGTTCTCAATCAAGATGATCTGACGCACTGGATGGCCCAGACAATCGGCCAGCTGCAACCCGGCGATGTTGGCCGACTTCGGTTTGAGCTTCAGTTGCCCGCTCGTCAGTGCTCGTTGGAAGAACCCCGCCCTCGTCATCCAGGCACCCCGTGAGTACGTCCGCTCGTACGAGTCCTTCAGGAGGCGGTCCTCCCGGCCGCCCCGGCTTTCAGCCATGACGTCACCGCGACGGTTCATGTGGTTGAGCAGACCACAATACCGCTGAAGCATGAACCCCATCGCAAGATGATAAGGATGGGCGGGCTCCTCGTACTGCTCGCGCAATTGCTTCTTGTCTATCACTATCCCCACGAGG
>CAZQEQ010000057.1:0-23258 GCA_964592385.1 uncultured candidatus Brocadiaceae bacterium
GCACCCCAAAGGCCGCGCCCATCAAATCCTCATCAACAACATTTGACAGTAGCTCCAGTTTGCTTGGCTGCAAGGACTGTGGCCGGTGGACACTGCCGCCACGCGACAGTAGTAGCGTTCCGACGCAAGCGCAATCATACATCAGATACTGCTCCGATTCCGAGGGGCTGAGGAGCTTCGCATGACTCGCGCCCGATGGGGAAGACCGCGCCACAGCCGAAGAAGGGTTGATCGGGCAGGCAAGACACTAAGCGCGCCGTCTCCTAACATCTTCGAGTATAACAAAGCCCTCAGCGTTCTTGGCAATTGGCGCGCTTCGCACAGCTTTCCCCTCAACACGATTCAAATGAATCTTCGTCAGAAGGCCGGCACTGTAGATTCTGACCCGCTCGTTGCCCAGCGGCTCAAGCGGGTGTCATCAACAATAGCTAAACTAGAACTGTACCCCCACATCAGTTTGTCCCGTATGCAAGACATCGGGGGATGTCGCGCAGTAGTCACGGGTCTTGAGGAAGTGCAGGCACTTGTCCGCACGTTCCTAGAATCTCGCCATAGACATATCCTGCACAAGCAGCAAGACTATATAGAGAGTCCCAGGGATACGGGATACCGGAGCGTCCATCTGGTATATAAGTACAGAAGCGAGCGCAATACTTTATATAATACTCTCAGGATTGAAGTCCAGATTCGCTCAAGGCTCCAACACGCATGGGCTACGGCAGTGGAAACGGTCGGTGCGTTTCTGGGCGAACCGTTGAAGTCCGGGAAGGGGCCACCAGATTGGCTGCGCTTCTTTGCCGTTGTCAGTTCGGCATTTGCCATGGAAGAAGGCACCACTCCCGTGCCGGGCACGCCACATGGCGACGACCTAGTTGCGGAAGTCCGACAGCGAGCGGGTGACCTGCGTGTTGCTGACAAGCTGGAGGCCTACGGTGTCGCTCTTAAGACGACACCGCATATAGACCGGCCAGATGCCCACTACTACCTGCTCTCCGTCGACTTTGACGGCAAGAACCTAGAGATTGTCTCCTACCGGCAAGGCGAGTTGGCGAGAGCTTCTAGAGACTATCTGCGATTGGAGGCCAAGTATCGAGGCCGTCCCGAGCGGCAGACACTATTGGTAGGGGCTGAGTCCATGTCTGCCTTGCGACAGGCATACCCGAGTTACTTCCTCGATACCCGCTTGTTTCTGCAGCACTTGCGCGAGCTAACCGACGAATAGGGAAGGGCCCGGAGACAGCACAAGTTCTGTGGTTAGGCAGGGCGCTTGCATATGAAGCCTCGAGGCCAGTCTGCTTGACGGTGGCAGCTCAGGTGCAACCGTTGCCGGCCGGACGCTCTCTGCCTTCCCGCCCCACTGCAAGCAGGTACTATCGCGTCGCTTGCCCTCTGTAGCCCCTTCCCGCAGGGGAAGTTAACGTTGTGTTCGTCGTGTCGTTGTGGTGAGGGATTCAGCCGAAGCCGGCCCTCGGGTGGGACAACGGGCGTCCAACCGTGCCCAAGGCGCCGCAATGGGGCGCAAGGTGGAGAACCGATCGGCGGCGGGGGCTTGCTCTGACCGAGCAAGCCATGACAGCCCAGGGCTGCGGGCCACAAGCCCGCTGCCCTGGGTAGCACGCGCCGCACACAGGCTTGCTCTGAAGGAGCAACCCAAGGCGAAGGCAGAGGGATAAGAGTTGGCGAGCCCCTTCAGGGCTCCTTGGAGGGGACCGCCCCGGTGACCCAGGATGGCGTCCGCCGTACGGCGGACTGATCCCGGGCTGTCATGGGTTGTCCCGTTGGGACAACGCCAACCCACGACGTCGCGGGCGAAGCGGCGGCGCAACGCGACGCACGAACGCCAGCGGCAGATATGGTCTATGGCGTCTGACGTGCCGGTGTGGGGAGTAGCGCCGGCATCCCTGCCGGCCTGGGCGTGGGCATCTTGCCTACGCCCCACGTACAGCCGCGGGCAGGCCTGTCCCGAGCGAAGTCGAGGGGATGCCCGCAGCTAAGCCGCCTGGAAGGCGGCGCTACATGCACACCAAAGCGCGAGCAGCGCTTCAGGGGAACCGTTACAATAGCAGCCCGTTGAAGAAGGAGGATTCCCCGGAGAGTGCCTGCGCGAGGGGCCGTGTCGGTGTAGCACAGGCGCCCTCGCCTGTGGCGTTCTCAGCCGGGGGCGGCTGAGCTACATTCTTCAACGGACTGGCCGCCTTTGCGCCCCCGTCCGCCGTTGCCGCCTGGCCCTCGTAACCTCTGCCCCTGTTGCCTTTGGCCCCTATCCCTGCCGTTTCCGTTAGCGTCGTGTTCGTCGCGGTCGTCGTGGTTAGGAACTCACGCCAGGCCGGCGCGGTCGATGATCTCCGGCACCAGGTGGTCCCAGCCCAGCGGCATGATGTGGACACCCTGGCAGATGTCCCTGACGCCCTTGATGATCTCGACGGCTATCTCGACGGCGGCCTCGCCGGACTTCGTCTTCTTCTTGTCCGCCGCGAGGCGCTTTATCAGCCCCTCGGGCACGTAAACGCCACTGACGTTCTTGTTCATAAACCGCGCCATGCCGACCGATTTCAGCAGCACGATGCCGGCCAGCACGGGGACGCCGAAGCCCGCCACCTGCTCCATGAACCCGGCGAACCCGTCCACGTCGTAGACGGCCTGGGTCTGGAAGAACTCGGCGCCGGCCGCGATCTTCTTCTCCATGCGCAGTATCTGCGGCTCGACCGGTTCGGTGGCGGGCGCGACGACCGCCCCGGCGAAGAACTCGGGCGCGCCCTCCAACTCGTTGCCCGCCATGTCCTTGCCCTCGCAGAGGGTCCGCACGCACTGGAGCAGGCCGACGGCCTCCAGGTCGAAGACGGGCTTGGAGTCCGGGTGGTCGCCCAGGACGTTGTGGTCGCCGGTCAGGCAGAGGACGTTGCGTATGCCGAACGTGTAGGCGCTGAGCAGGTCGGACTGGAGCGCCAGGCGGTTGCGGTCGCGGCAGACCATCTGGAAGACCGGCTCCAGGCCCCTCTCGATGAGCATGTGACACGTGGCCAGCGCGCCGAAGCGCATGACGGCGCTCTGAATGTCCGTGACGTTGATGGCGACGACCTTGCCGCGCAGGTGCTCGGCGTCCTCGAGGCATTTCTCGACCGCGGTGCCCTTGGGAGGGCCGATCTCGCCGGTCACCACAAAGTCGCCGCGTGCCAGGGCGTCCGCGAAGTCACTCATCTTTCGCTCCCTCCGCTCCGGGCACGTCAACCGCCCAGAACGGGCTGGTCATGACCTCGTACGAGGGCAGGTAGTTGCCGTATTTCTTGGGCGGCGCGATGCGTACCATCTGGTCCAGGGCGTCCAGGTCTTTGAGGCGCTGGTATATCCGGTGCCAGCCGCAGTCGCGCTGGCGGTCCACCTCGCACTTGCCCTCGGGCGTGGTGCCGCCGCAGGGGCCGTTGACCATGCTCTTGGAGCAGTTGGTGATGGGGCAGATGCCGCCGGTCCTGTCCAGCAGGCAGTCGCCGCACTCGGCGCAGCGCTCGACGCCGGGCCAGGTCCCCTGGGCGCCGCCGATGTTGATCGTGTTGCAGGCGGGCCGGACGCGCCTCAGCACCGAGTCCGCGACGCACTGGACGCCGACCCCGCAGGTGACGACCAGCACGGAATCGCTGCCCATGATCTGCGCGGCAAACGGGCGCAGCCGCGAGCGCACGAGCGACTTGTCGCAGAGGAAGTCCACGGCGGTGACGCCGCTGACGGTCTTGCCGGCGCCTTCGAGCAGCGCGCGCACTTCGGGCAGGTTCTCCGCCCCGCCCGTCTGGCAGGCGGCGGCGCAGCCGTTGCAGCCCACCAGGAACACCCTGGCGTCCTTCTCCAGGCACGCCAGTATCTCGTCCTGCGGCTTCAGTTCCGTGACCAGCATCGAATTATTCCCCTTTCAGCTCGCAGACAGGCGCTTCAGCATTCCGTCGATCTCGCCGGCCGCCAGCGCGGCAAACTCCTGCATTCTGTCTTTGCACGGCTCGGACAGCCCGATCTCCGGCCGGACCCGTCCGGGCTCCATCCCGAGCACGCGGACCTCCTCGAACGTGTTCCCCAGCAGCGCCTCGAAGTGCAGCAGGTGGTACATGGTGACCCCGTGCAGGGACATGATCGCGCCGCGAGTCTCCACCTCCTCAAGCGGAAGGCTGTGGAAATCGCCTGGGGCCTTCCCGCCCTGGACCGCGTCCAGCACGAGCAGGGCCCGGCAGCCTTCCGCCTCCCGGAACGCCGCCCAGGGGTCCGTCCCGCCGTCGATGAACTTGACCCCTGCAGACGCCGCCGAGCCGGCCAGTTCCCTGACGGCGTCCACGCCGAGGCCCTCGTCGGCCAGCAGCAGGTTGCCGATGCCGACCACCGCGACGCTCGGTTCAATGGTGGACGCAGTCATCGCGCCGCCGCACCGTCAAACGGGCAGTGTTGCCGTCCAGGCGCCCTTGCGCCGTGCCACGTGCACCGAACATGCCAGGCACGGGTCGAAGGAGCGTATCGTCCGGACCACCTCGAAGGGGTTGTCCACGTCCCTTATCGTCTCGTTCTCCATCGCCTGCTCCATCGGGCCGGGGGCGCCGGCCGCGTCGCGCGGCGAGCCGTTCCAGGTCGTCGGCACGACGGCCTGGTAGTTGGCGACCTTCGCGCCCTCGATCCTGACCCAGTGCCCGAGGGCGCCGCGGGGGGCGCCCGTCAGTCCGGCGCCGGACCCCTCCTGCGGCACTTCCACCGGGATGACGCACGGCTCGCCCGGCTGGAGTTCGAGTATCCAATCCTGCACCTTCCGGGCGATGATGCTCGCCTCCAGGGCGCGGGCGGCGTGCCGGCCGAGCGTTGAGTTGAGCGCGCCCGGCTCGATTCGCGCCGCGGCGCAGAGCCCGTCCACGGCCTCCTTCAGCCCGGCGCTCCCGCCCGCGTATCCGACCATCATGCGGGCGAGCGGGCCGACCTCGCAGGGCTGGCCGCCGTAGCGCGGCGCCTTCAGCCAGGAGTAGGCGCCTTCCTTGCCGGGCTCCGGCTCGGTCCGGCCGGCCGACGGGTGCAGACCGTCGGCGCCGTCGGCGTAGTAGGAGTTCTTCACGTCCTCGGTGATGCGGTCGGGGTCCAGCGCCTCATAGGCCAGGTCCGCGCCCGCCAGGCCGCCGATGAAGAGGTCCCGGTCCCCGAAGGCGCCGTAGGCGAGGAACCGCGAGCACCCGCGCCCTATCTCCAGGTAGTCCGGGTAGGCCCCGGCCAGCATGAGTATGTCGGGCAGGTAGCAGTCGGCCACGAAGTCGGCGATCTCCCGCGCGTACGAGAGGGCCGCCGCCACCTTGTCCCGGCTGACCTGGGTGGTCACGCCGCCAACGTTGACGGTGCACTGGTGCGGCATCTTGCCGCCGAACAGAGCGAGCATCTCGTGGCAGTTCTTGCGCACCTCCAGCGCGCCCAGGTAGTGCCGGACGGCCTCGACGTTCTGCTCCCTGCTGAGCCGGTAGTCGCCCTCGTAGCGCGGCACGAAAGGCTCCAGGACGCCGCGCGCCAGGAAGTCGCTGACGGCGCGCAGGTTCGCGTCGCGCCGCTCGTAGCCGGCGACCGCCGTCACGTCCACGTAGTCCAGCGCGGCCAGGTGATAGAAGTGCAGGACGTGCGACTGCAGGAAGTTGGCCGCCAGCATCACGTCGCGCAGGAGCGAGCCGTTCGGTGGGACCTGGTCGGCCAGGCCGAACGCCTCGTCCAGGGCCAGCGCGGAGGCGGTCGCGTGCGCCTGGGGGCAGACGCCGCAGATGCGCTGGGCCAGGATCGGAATGTCGCGGGGGTCGCGGCCGCCGAAGACCAGCTCCAGCCCGCGCGCCAGCGTGCCGCTGCACCGGGCCTCCGTGATCCGCCCGCCCTCCTGCTCGACCTCCACGCGGAGGTGGCCCTCGATCCTGGTCACCGGGTCGATGATGATCTTACTCATCCTTCTCTCCCACTGTGGCTTCTTCCCCGATCCTGGGCATCCGATCCTCGTCAAGCTCCTGGTAGATCGGCGTCATCAGGTCGATGAACTCCGGCTGTGTGCAGCCCTGGCAGGGCGCGCCGGCCTTGATGCACCAGTTCAGGCCGTCGTTCCACTCCCGCAGCGGGCAGTCGGCGTAGGTGATGGGGCCCTTGCAGCCCACCTTGTGGAGGCATTCGGGGTCGCCGGGCTTCTCGGCGAACTTGCCCTCGTCGAAGTACGGCCGCCGGGGGCAGTTCTCGTGGATGAGCTGTCCGTAGATGATCAGCGGCCTCTGAAGAGCGTCCAGTGCGATCCCGTCGCCGACGGCCAGGTACTCCAGGACGGTCGCGCTGATCCAGTCCGGGTGAGGCGGGCAGCCGGGGACGTTCACCACGGGCGTGCCGACGCCGTGCTTGTCCAGGATATCCTTTGCGCTGCGGAACGCGCCGGGGTTAGGCGTGCCCGCCGGGATGCCGCCGAAGGCGGCGCACGTGCCCACGGCCAGGACGAGGGAAGCCTTCGGCGCCAGGTCGAGGAACTTCTCCAGGATGCTCACCTCGCGGCCGTCCGACTCGCCGATGGTGCAGAACGCCTCGTTCTCCGGGATGGCGCCTTCCAGGGCGAGCACGAACCCCCCCTCGGGCAGCCCGTCCAGCACCTCGAAAGCGGCGTCCCCCTGCCCGGCCATCAGGGTGGGATGGTACTTCAGGCTGAGGTGCATGCCGGGAAGGAACTGGTCCACCAGCAGGTTCCTGGCGGACGGACGGGCCGCGTTCAGCAGGGACACCGAGCAGCCGCTGCACCCACCCCCTTGCAGCCAGACGACGTTGATCTCCCGCACAGCCATCTTCCCCTCCTTCGGAGCCACCAGGGCGGACGGCAAAGAAGCCTCGCATCGTACACCCGCCGCGCCGCGTTGTCAAACACCGGGCCAAGCCAGCCCCCCGGCGCCGCGCGCCACGTGGCGCCAAAGTGAGAAGAAAAGCCTCGAGCCCGGGCCCGGCGGTCATTGGTTCGACTGGACCGTAGGGTCGGCGGCAGCCGCCTCCGTACAGCGCGTTGAACGGATCGGCGTCGCCGTTCAGCCCCCGGGCGAACGGAGGCGCCTCGAGTTTTGCGGGCTGCAACTCCTCAAGAGACAGTGACGCGAGCCACACGGGCCTGCGCCGCCCGTAACCGTGTTGACACGAGAGCTGCAGGTGCGTAGGATTAGATGCGCTCTCGGACCTCGCAATGACCAGACAACCATGACAATAGCGGTGCTATGCATGTAGGGATGACCGTGAAGAGGCACACAATTGTCGGGCTTGCCATCGCAGTCTGCGTGATCGTTCTGGCGTACTGCGTGTTCCGTTCGGAGAGTCCGGCTCCGACGGGTCCCGACCGAATGCGGGTCGGATACCTGGCTATTGCCAACAGCCTTCCGCTCTATGTCGCTGTCGCCGACGGCCTGTTCGCTGCGAACGGACTGGATGTCCGGTTAGAGGAGTACAAGACCAGCAACGACCTCGTAGAGGCCCTGGTTGCAGGACGTATTGATCTGCAGGTTTCGGCTTCCTCAGCAGTCCTGTTCAACTTCGAGTCGAAGCAGCCCGGGCTGTTCGCTGCTTTCTCCGCAAACGTGCAGACACAGGCGCACTACCCTGACATGGTTCTGGTCCGGACGGATAGTGACATCACGTCCATGACCGATCTGGCAGGGACGCGAATGGCGACGTTCCCGGGTTCGACCTTTCTGGCGATCACGAAGATCGTCCTGAGAGCATACATTGATCCTGGCACCGTGACACTTGAGCAAGTCCCGCCGCCTTCGCAGATGGAAGCGTTGGCCGCCGGTCAGGTTGACGCACTGTATACGATGGAGCCATTCTGTACCATGGCGACCGAAAGGGGCATCGCGCGAGTGTTGCTCCCGGCGGCCGCCGAGAAGCACGTCTGTGATCCGCTGGTCGGTGGGCTGTCCACATTTTCCCGGAAGACTGCGTTGGCCCGGGCCGTGGCCGCGGAGGCATTCTCGGAGGCGTATGACGCTGCGATTGGCGTCGTGCGCACGGAGGAACGTCGCGCAAGGAGCATCATGCCCAAGTTCATGCCGATAACCGAAGAGATGGCGCAGAAGGTAAGGCTCGTCGGAGTCTGGAAGCACGGCGAACTCGACCTGGGCGTGGTCCGGACGTACGCAGAGGCGTTGGCAGCAGAGGGCGAACTTGCGAGTGTCCCTGACATGAATGGCCTCAAGTGGTAGCCACGGTTTCGCACACGGCGCCTTGTGTTGATGTTCGGGGGGCCTCTGTTAGGTTCCGAACCAGGCAGGCCTTCGTTGAGGCGCTGTGTGAAGTCAGCTTGAGCGTCCCCGCCGGCAGAATCGTCGCCGTCGTTGGCCCCAACGGTTGCGGCAAGACGACCCTGTTGAACGTTGTGGCCGGTCTCGTTGCTGTCCAGGAAGGCACGGTTACGGTCGATGGGCAGCCGCCCGGAGACCAACGGGCTGATCTGGCTTTCGTATTTCAGAACGCCGAAGAGACGTTGTTTCCCTGGCGCAGGGCGTGGGCAAACATCACCTTTCCTGCGGGGCTGAGCCGGGATTCGGGTTGCGCGCGCCGGCAGCCAGTTGAAGAGTATGTCAGCCGCTACTGCCCGGATCTGCCCCTTGATCGTTTCCCCTATCAGCTCAGTGGCGGCCAGAAGCAGATGGTCGCCTTGCTGCGGGGCCTCTACGCTCGTCCACGTCTGCTGCTATGTGACGAGGGGTTCAAGTCGCTCGATCACTATGCAGAGGAGGCGGCCATACGCGCGGTCCTCGATGTGTCCGGGTCGAGTCCATTGACGGCTCTCATAGTGGTCCACGACCCGAGAATAGCAGCCAGGATAGCCGACGAAGTCGTCATACTGCGACACGGGCGGGTCAAGCGCACTTTCGCCATCCCGGAGGGCGTGCGTCGCCTGTCGGCCCCCTTGGATCACAGGGAGTTCATTGATGTCGAGAAGGCTATCGCGCGGGAGTTGGCGGAGGCAGGCCCATGAAGGCGCGCGCATGTCTTCGTTATCTGGGCCCTGTTGTGGGGCTGGCGCTGCTGCTCGCGGCATGGTGGTTTGCAGGCCTTTGGCATTCCGGAAGCATCCTGATGCCGTCACCCGTGGAGGTCGGACGATCGCTGGTTCGCTTGCTTGCGGATTCGGGATTTCTGTCGCAAGTATGGCAGACTGCCAGTAAGACGTGTCTCGCCCTTGCCATCGGAGGCATAGTGGGTGTTTCGGCAGGTTTGGTCATCGGTATCGTTCCTTTCTTGCGCTGGTCCTTGTCCTTGCCAGTCCACTTGATACGCTCCGTGCCGGTGACCGCTCTCATCCCCTTGTTCATTGTGCTGGTGGGCAGCCCTCGTACGGCTGGCTTCGGTCTTGCGTGTTTTGGAACGGTGTTCGTCGTTCTTGCCTACACGTTGATCGGCCTGGCGAACGTCAGCCAGGCAAGACTGCTTTACGCCCGCACGGCCGGTGCGAGAAAGGGGGCGTTACTTACGAAGGTTATACTCTACGAAGCGCTGCCCAGCATCGCGACAGGTCTGAGGGTTAGCGTTTCACTGGCGCTGGTCCTGGTGGTTGTTGCCGAGATCGTTATGGGTGGCGCGGGGTTGGGCAAGGCAATCCACGACTTCCGCTACCAGGCGAACTATGCCGAGATGTACGCGACGATTGCATTGACCGGAGCCCTGGGCTACGTTCTCAACGCCATCGCGGAGGTCGCTGATCGCACGGTGGTCCACTGGCGCGGCAGGTAGCTGTGCGAGGCGTGTCCTGTAGCGCGGGCACGCTCGACAGCAAGCTGGGATAAGTGCCTCTGAACCTGCCGTGAAGGCCGCCCGGCTTGCGCTTTCCGCCCTGCCGTCTCCGCGGCCTTTGCGCTCTCCGCGTTACAATCCGTTCCGCGCGCTCAGAGCTGGCCGGCTTCGATCATGAGTCCGAGCGGGAAGCGGTCCTGTTCGAGCGGCATGTCGAGCCGGCGGTGCAGCCGCGCGGACTCGTAAACGGCCATGACGACCTCATGGTCCTTCAGCGCGGAATCGCCGTTGAGCGGGTGCTCTGCGCCGTCCCGGATCATCTCGGCGAACAACCGGTACACGCGCGAGCCGGAGTGCCTGCGCTCGCCCCCGTCGCCCAGCGGAGCCGGGCGCCAGCCGTCGGCCTGACCGTCACGCAGCAGGACGGCCGGGTCGCCGCGGTCGCCGCGCCGCCAGAGAGCGCCCTCGGTCCCGAACACCTCGTAGTCCTGGTAGGCGCGGCCGGGGAAGGCCAGCTTCCCGGTGAGCATCTCCGCGCGGAGCCCGGTGGCGAACTCGATCACGCCGAAGCCGCCCGTCTCGATCGGATGGCCGAACCGGAACCCGCCGGACGCGTGATAGCCGCCGCCCTGCGCCTCGGAGCCTTCCGGCAGGTCGCGGTAGACCTGCCCGAAGACCCACTTCACGTCCTCGTCCCCCGCCAGGTGCCGGATGGAATCCACGGCGTGGGTGCCGTCGCTGAGAATGTCGCCGCCATTCGCGGTGCGTATCAGGTAGGGCTCCCCTATCGCCCCCTCCTCCATCAGCCGCCGCATGGCGACCAGGTCCGTGCCCATGCGACGCTGGTGGTGGACGATCAGGGGGATATTGTGCTCCCGGCAGGCGGCGACCATGGCGCGCGCATCGCCCATGCACGTCGCCATCGGCTTCTCACAGCAGATGCCGCGCACGCCGGCCTCGGCCGCCATGATCGTCAGGCGCGCGTGCGAGTCGTTCGGCGTCGCGACGGCGACGACGTCCGGCCGCTCCGCGTCGAGCGCCCGCTCGAAATCGGCGTACACCGCGACACCGTCGAGCTTCTCCGCCGCCTCCCGTGCCCGCGCCTCGTCGAGGTCGCAGAGCGCGACGAGATCGAAATCATCGAGTCCCGCCATCGAGCGCGCGTGGTGCTTGCCCACGCCGCAGCCGACGACAACAGCCTTCAGAACGTCCGACCGTTCGCCCATGAGACCTGCTCCTGCACCATTGGGACCACGTACGAACGCGGCATTATAAGCCCCGCCGGGAACGTTACAACCGTATCCGCAGAATCCCGGCCGGCCGCTTGACACTCGCGGCCAAACGTGCAGAATACGCCCGCCGGCTCTCGTCCAGGAGAATGCCGTGACCGAAGAGATCGTGATGCACGACGACGGCAGGAAGCGCCGACGGGCGCTGATCGTGAACGGCGAGAAGGTCAGCGGGCTCGCCGTGATCGGCCTCTCCATACGCCTGCTGGGAGCCCGTATCAGCATGGGCGGCGTCGCCAACGTGGAAACCGAAGAGCCACACCGAATGAAGGGGCACTGCCGCCGGCTGCTGGCGGACACCTTGACCTACATGACGAGCGAGGGATACGACGTCTCCATGCTCTTCGGCATCACGGATTTCTACGACAGGTTCGGCTACCTGCCCGTGATGGCGGAACATCACACGGTGGTCGCCACGCGCGACGCGGAACGGGCCGCCGCCGGCTGCGGGGACTACCGGATCCGGCCGGTCCGCGAGGGCGACTGGCCGTTCATCGCGCGCCTCCATAACGAGGCGAACCGGTCGCGATCCTGCGCGGTCATTCGTGAGCAGTCCCAGTTCAAGGGCTTCAGGCGCGGCTCGCACTGGAGGCAGAGGGCGTGCGGCCTGGTAGTGGAGGACCTCGCCGGGCAGCAGGTGGGCTACGCCGCCTTCGACGACAGCGACGCCCGTGTGACGGTGACGGAAGTCAACGCAACCGACAGAAGGGCCTTCTGGAACCTCCTGCGCGAGTTCGCAGGGATGGCCCTCAAGCGGCACTGCGGCGGGATGGAAGTCCACCTGCCCGGGGACCATCCGTTCATAGCCTTTGTGCGGCGCTACGGCTGCGAGACGCACGTGCTCTGCGACCGCATGGCCGGCGGCATGATGCGGATACTGAACCAGGACTCCCTGTTCGCAAAGCTGGAAGGCGCGCTGGCCGGGCGGCTCGCCAACAGCCCCCTGGCGGGCCGGGCCGTCGCGCTGCGCCTGGAGACCGACCTGGGGCCGACGGACCTGCGCCTGGGCGGCGCCGGAGGCGGCCCCCCCGTCGAGGTATCCGTCAGGCTGCCGCAGGACAGGTTGATGCAGCTTGTGGCCGGGTACCGGCAGGCGGGCGACCTGCTGGCCGACGACGACGTCGCGGCGGACGGGCCGGCGGAGGACCTGCTGCGCGTCCTGTTCGGCGGCCGGGTGCCGTACGTCTGCCACGCCGACCGGTTCTGAGTCGCGCCGTCAGGTCCTGCGCTCGCCGGCGGCGATCTCGTCTATCTCCTGCCGGCTGTAAAGCCTGCCGTGCCCGACGCCGGGGCAGCGTCCCTTCAGGGCCTCCCACTCCCGCCGGCTCTCCAGCACGTCCGGCCAGAACGGGAAGCTGGAGCACTGCGCCGGCCGGACCGGATAGACGGTGCACCCGTCCGGGCCGAGGAGGATGCAGTCGCCGTTGTCACGCTCCTTCAGGCTGACGCGCCACCAGACGCGGCGGCAGTGCGTCTGCATGAACTCCTTCACGGGCAGCATGAGGCAGTCGGCGATGCGCTCTATCTCGTCGGGCCGGACCCAGATGTATCCGGGCGCCCCGCCGCAGCAGGCCCCGCAGCGGGTGCAGCGGAACCGCAGGCCGTCGGCGTACCAGACGGGAGAGTTGCCTGAGGCAGCAGAGGCCATGGAACGGCAGTTTAACAGTTGAGAGTTGGTAGTTGACAGGGAACGGCGGACTTACGCCTCAAGCGGGGCTGCCCAGGGGCCGCGGGTAACCGTCGGTCGCCGTCCCCTGGTCGGGCTCGCTCGGGGCCTTCTCGGCGACGTTCTGGTCGCGGGACTCCTCCCTGGCCTTTCGGCTGGCGACCAGGTCCGCCACGGTCGCCCCGCCGAGTATCTCATTGACGTCGTCGCCGCTGAGCGTCTCCAGTTCGAGCAGGGCCTGGGCGACCCTTTGGAGGGCGTCCGAGTTCTCAGAGCACAGGCGGCGCGCCGCCTCGTAGCATTCCGTCAGCAGCGATTGGACCTCCCCGTCGATCTTCTCGGTCATGCTCTCGCTGTGGCGCTTGCCCCTGGTTATCTCGTTGCCCAGGAAGACGTGCTCCTCCTCGTCGGAGTAGCTGATCGGGCCCAGCGCCTCGCTCATGCCCCATCGGGTGACCATCTTGCGCGCCAGTTGCGTGGCGGCGTTGATGTCGCTCTCTGCACCGGACGACACGTCGTCACAGAACATCTCCTCGGACACTCGGCCGGCAAGGCCCATCGTGAGCGTGCCCAGGCATTCCTTGCGGCGCATCCCGTACTTGTCCCGCTCCGGCAGGATCATCGTCATGCCCATCGCCACGCCGCGCGGGATGATGGTCACTTTGTGGAGCGGCTCGACGTGCTGATGGAGTTGGGCGACCAGTGCGTGACCGGCCTCGTGGTAAGCGGTCAGCTTCCTGTCCTCTTCGCTCATCACGCGGCTGCGTTTCTTCTGCGGACCGAAGCGCACCTTGTCGCGGGCCTCCTCCAGGTCCTCGATGAGGACCTGGCGCTGCCCCTTCATGGCGGCCCGTATGGCGGCCTCGTTGATGATGGCCTCCAGGTCGGCGCCCGTGAATCCCGGCGTCCCGCGCGCTATCTGGCCCAGCGCGATGCCGTCCCGCATCCGCACGTTGCGGGCGTGGACCTTCAGTATCTCCTCGCGGCCCCTCACGTCCGGCATGTCCACAACGATCTCGCGGTCGAACCGACCGGGCCGCAGCAACGCCGGGTCGAGGACGTCCGGCCGGTTCGTGGCGGCCATGACGATTATCCCTTCGTCCCGGCTGAAGCCGTCCATCTCGCTCAGTATGGCGTTCAGGGTCTGCTCGCGCTCGTCGTGGCCGCCGCCCAGGCCGGTGCCGCGCTTACGGCCGACGGCGTCGATCTCGTCAAGGAAGATGATCGAAGGCTGGTTCTGCCGGGCCTTGCGGAACAGGTCGCGCACACGCGAGGCGCCGACCCCGACGAAAAGCTCTACGAAATCCGACCCGCAGAGGCTGAAGAACGGCACGTCCGCCTCGCCGGCTATGGCCTTGGCCAGCAGCGTCTTGCCCGTCCCGGGCGCGCCGACCAGCAGGACGCCGCGCGGGATCCGCCCGCCGATGTGCTGGAACTTCTCCGGGTTCTTCAGGAACTGGACGATCTCCTCGACCTCTTCCTTCGCCTCCTCGACTCCGGCCACGTCGTCGAACGTGACCTTGGGCTTGTCCTTGCGGGCGTTCTCAGTGCTGCTGCCCAGGAACGGCATCAGGCCGTCGCGGGAACTGACCGCGCGCATCTGCCGGTTGAAGAAATACAGCATCAGCAGCAGTAGCAGCAGGAAGGGCGCGATGTTCAGCAGGGCGATCGACCAGAGGCCGGCGCCGCCCTTGTACTCCGTCGGCGCCAGGGCGGACCACTCCTTCAGATTGTCGTCAATGACGCCCTGTGGCAGCGTGAGGCGCACCCATTGGCCGGGGTCGTTCGTCCCCTTGAGCCTGGCGCGGACCTCGTTGCCCTCGATCTGTATCTCGTCGAGCTGCTTGGCGTCGGCATACTGGAAGAACTGCGTCGGACCGACCTTCTCCCCCGCCGGGCCGCTGAGCCGCTTGTAGAACGTGATGGCCACCAGGACGGCGCCTATCAGGATCGCCCACAGCAGCACGTGCCGGCCGATGCCGGTTCCGCCCGGCGTCTGCTCGCCTTCCGGCCCCTCGGGCAATCGGGGCTCACGGTCTCTGTCTCTGTCTTTGTTATCCATTGGCAGACAACAGCTTAGGGAAAGTGTCCCGCACCCTCAATTCTACCAGCCCCGCTGCATCTTTTCCACTATGCGCTGGGCCACCTCGCGCAGGACCGGTTCGAAGGCCGCCTCCTGGCGGACAAGGTCCGCCGCAATCGCCGGGCCGCCGATGCCGACGCCCGCCTCGGTGAGTTGGGTCGGCAGTCGAGTTGACTCGGACACCGTCTGCTCCGGCACGATGTCTTCCCCCGTGAGCCTGTCGCGCCACCGGAAACGCACCCTCACGGACATGTTCTCCAGCAGAATCCGGTCCCGCTCGCTCTTGATGCTGGCCTCCTGGGACGCCGCCACGAGCTCCCCGCTCAGGACGCTGTCGGCCTCCTCCCTGGGCGCGAACAGCAGGGGCGTCCGCAGCTTTATCTCGTCCACGACGGCGCGGGTCAGGCCCACTTCCAGCCCTCGACGGAACGTCTTGTTGTCGAAGCCCGCCACGTAAACGGTCCGGATGTCGTCGCGGAACAGGCCTCCCGCCTGATAGCCGCAACCGGCCAGCGCGACAAGCGCCGCTGCACAGAGCAGCTTTCTCATGGGATGTCTCCTGAGCCGAACCGTTCCCGGTGAACCCTATTCCTCAGGGGCAGCCTTCTCGACGCCGGGCAGGGGCAACTGCCAGGAGTCGCCTCTCAGGGGGCTGTCCAGGTCGCGCGTGATCCGCTCAAGCTCCTGCGCCGCCCATTCGCTCTCCGGGCTCTCGGGCAGGTCCTTCTCGAGGTGTTTCAAGTAGTTGACGGCCGCCCATGGCCGCTCTTCCGCCTCGACGTAGAACTGCACCACCTCGGCGTTCAGCCTGGCAAGCCGCCCCCTCACCTCTTCCAGCCTCTCGCCGGCTTCGGCGGCCCTGCCGTCCTCCTGGTACACGTCGAGGAAGTCCGAGAACGCCCGCTCGGCCGCAGTCACGTCCTCCAGGCCCAACGCGAGCCACTTGGCCATCTCCCAATGGCTCTCGGCGATCCTGAACCAGCAATAGGGGGCCAGTTCGCTGCGGGGGTACAGGTCCAGCACGGCGAGGTATCTGTCCTGGGCCGACAGGTACCGGCGCGCGCTGAACGCCGCGTCGGCCTTCCTGGTCAGGACGGTCGCGCTCTCCGCGTCGTCCACCGCCGTCTCGATCAGGCGGTCGTACATCTTGCTCCCCCTGGCCAGGTTCTTCTCCGCCATGCGGCCGGCGGCCATGTGCTGGAGCTCCCTCGCGCTGTTCGCAAGGTCCGTGTCAGGATGATCGGACCAGACCTCGTCCAGCAGGTCGAACGCCTTCTGGAACTTGCCGGCCGACAGCAGCGCGCGGCCGATCATCAGCCTCGCCTCGCCGACCCACCCGGCCGACGGGTTCTCGTCGATAAGCTTGCGCAGCTCCTTCATGCCGCTCTTCCACTCGCCCGCGCCGACCAGCGCGTAGGCGTGGTGGAGCCTGGCCTCCGGGTTGTCTCCCGGCGCTTCTTCCAGGTTGACCTCACCGGTCTGCGGCATCCAGACGTCCATGGCCACGGCGGCGCCGGTGAACGTCACGAGCGCACCCGCCGCGACCAGCCAGCCCGTCAAGCGCAGAGCAAATCCCGTCGCACGCACGACGTTACCTCCCTTGGCTCCCTCGACAAGCCCTGATTCTATCAGAAACGGTTGACGATTTCACATATCTCCTGCGGCGGTCGGGCCGGAATCATCGGGACGCCGCCCGGCGAAGGGCGTCGACCAGTCGGCGGCCCGCCTGACCTTCGAGCGCCGCCGCCGCGCGCCCGACCTCGAAGTCGCGCTCCAGCCGCTCGTCCGCCGTCGCGGCCGTGAACCGTCCGGCCGCTCCCTCGGGCGGCACCTCGACCAGCGCCGCCACGGGCTGGTCGGCAAAGTTCGCCAGCGCGGGGAAAAGCGTGCCTGCGCCGTCCCCGGTCACCTCCAAGCGCGCCTCCCCGAGTCCGGGCCAGGGCAGGTTGGCAACGAAGTCGGCTGCGGCCAGCCTGCCCGTCATGGCGCCGGGCAGGGCGAACGCCACCCCGTCCGTCGCAGCGCAGAGTTCCCGCCAGCGCGGCCCGGGGGCGTCCACGCCGCACTGAAGCACCAGGACGTGCAGGCCGTCACGCAGTTCCCCCGCCCCGCGCACAGCCGGTTCGGCCGGCTCATCCCCGCCCGTGACAAGGATCAGCACCCTGTCCGCCTCGCCGCCCGAGGCCAGGGCCAGCACGCTGCTCAGGAAGTCGCCGGCAGGCTCCTCCTCCGCCTCCTCCAGTTGCCAGAGCGCCGCCAGCATGTTCTCGACCCTGGCCGGGAAGTGCCGCTCGAACGGATCGGGCGCGACCCTGAGCTGGCCGTCGTACGCCGCCAGCGCCGTCCGAGAGCCGACGGGCAGCGCGCCGAGCGTCGCCTCGAGGGCCTCCTGGGCATAGTACCTGCCGCCCGGCCCGAAGTCGGCGCTCGCGTCGAACGCGATGACCACCTCGCTCGCCCGGTCGAACCAGTCCTTCTTCCGGGCGTCGGGCAGCCACGCGACGGCCGCCCACGCATCCTCGCCGTCGGCCAGCAGCAGCGAGTCCACCGTGTCGTGCCCCCTCAGGGAGAACTCGAAGACCACCGGACGCGAGGACGGGACGTCCCGTCCCTCCCACGACCACCGCACTTCGTTCTCCCTGCGCGCGCGCAGGCCGTGGGTCGGGCAGTTCAGTTGCTTGAAACCACCCGTCGCGGCGGCGTCCAGGTTCATCTCCATGCGCTCGATGGCGCCGGCGGACCACACCTGCGGGTTCAGCCCCAGCGAGAACCATCCATGCCTCAAGCGCAACAGGCAGACGGCCACCGAAACGCACTCCCTCGCCTCCCCCGCCGGCACCTCGACGGCGGCGGACGCCTCGGCCAGCGGCGGGGGCAGGATCACGTCGCTCGCCGCCAGTTCGCCGCTCCACGGCTCGGGGCCCTCGTTGCGCAGCCGGGCGGCTACCTGCACCGTTGCCAGCGGCCCGCGCACGCGCAGGTCCAGCGCCAGCGTCTCCAGGCGCACGCCTTCCGGCAGCACCGGCTCATCCCGGTCCACGGGAACCGAAGCAAGCTGTCGAGCGGACAGGCCCCCTTCGCCGGCCGAGCCGAAGCCCTTCAGCCAGTGCGTCAGGTCGCCTCGCCGCGCCCGGCGGACCGCCCCGCACACGCCGTCGCCCGTGAGCATCGCGCAAGAGCCCTCGGACAGCGTAACCTCGACCTCCCCCACTCCCAGGACGGTCGTGCCCTCGACGCACGCGACGCGCAGGCGCTGCGCCGATAGCAGGGCCGTGAAGGCACCTTGCTCGCAGTCCATCGAGCCCCTGGTACTCAGAACCCGGGCGGGCGCGCCGGGGGTTCCGTCGGCCCGCACGAGGACGCGCCCCTGCATGAGTTCGGCCATCCCGGCTTCGCCGACGCCGAAGGCCGAGAACCGGTCGAGCCACCATTGCACGCCTTCCGAGGCGACGTGCGCCCGGCCGTCGGCCTCGGCGCGCAGCACCGCGCCGGGCATGAGCCCCTCGTCGGGATCGGCCGCCCGCCAGCCCGACGCCCCGGCGGGCCGGACCTGGACGCTGCCCTCGCTGTGCCGCAGCCGCGCGGCGAACGGAACCGGCTCCCGTTCGCCGCCGAACAGGGCAAGGGTGGCCAGCGTCACCGCGATGAGCAGGACGAGGGCGCCGACGACGAGCACGGCCTTACGCACGCCCGAACTCTCGGGCTCCGGCCGGGCGGGGGCCGGGGAACCGTCCGGGCCCTTCGCGGCCGCCTCAGTCAGCCGCTCGCGCAGCGCCTCGACCAGCGGCTCCGGGAAAGGCGCGCCCTCCATGCCGCGCACTTCATCCCGAATCCTCCGCCAGGTCAGGCACCGGCCGGCGCAGCGCGGGCACGAGCGCAGGTGGACCTCCAGTTCGCCGGAGGGCCCCCCCGGGCCGAACATGCCCCTGACGATCTCGCGCCGTGCTTGCCTACAGTTCATCCGCCTCACCCCGCCCCGTGAACAGGCCGGTCCGCTCCAGGAACCGGAAGGCCCTTTCGACGCACGCCACGGTGCGCTCCTCGGTGAAGTTGCACGCCCTGGCCGCTTCTTCGACGCTCAGCCCCGCCAGGGCGACCAGCAGGAAGGGCTGCCGCGCCGAGCGCGCCAGGTCCGCCACCTGGTAGAACACCCGGCCGGACCTGGATTCTGGCTCCCCGCGCCGCATGTCCTCGATCAGGTCGCTCAGGCCGAGCGATTCGGGATGGGCCGCGGGGACGGCGTTCTGCGTCGCCACCGCGTAGAGCCAGCCACGGAACGAGCCGAAGGCTTCGAAGCCGCGCCGGTAGCGCGCCAGGGTCTCCCACACGTTCATCGAGTGCTGCGCGGCGGCCCGCTGCTGGCCCGTGCTCAGGAGGAGGTACCAGAACAGCTCGTCGCGGTAGCGGTCCGTCAGCGCGTCCAGCGCGGCGTCGTCTCCGCCGACGTAGGAGCCCCACAGTTCCTCGTCGCCCGGATGGGCTTCGTTCTCCAATGCTCTACTCCTCGGTCAAGGCCCCGGCCTTTTCCCCGGGTAGCCCCCGGCGTCCCGCCGGGGGGCACTCCGGCGCCTCGGATCGGGTTCCACAGGCGAGGGCGCCTGTGCTACACCGCCCCGCCGTCGCCGGTGACACGCGCGCCCCCACATGCTACAATGCCTGTCCAACGGACGTCGAGAGACAGGGAGCGCATCCATGCGCGTCGGCATAGGCTACGACATCCACAGGTTCGGCGCGGACAGGCCGCTCGTCCTGGGCGGCGTCGAGTTCCCGGGCGAGCCCGGCCTCGTCGGCCACAGCGACGCCGACGCCGTCCTGCACGCCGTCGCCGACGCCGTCCTGGGCGCGGCCGCCCTGGGCGACATCGGCGAGCACTTCCCGGACACCGACCCGCAGTGGAAGGACGCCGACAGCTCCCTGATCCTGGCGCAGTCCCTCCGTCTGGCCGAAGAGCGGCGCCGGCTCGTGCCCGTCAACGTGGACGTCAACGTCATCGCGCAGCGGCCCCGCCTGGCCGAGAGGAAGCGGGAGATGTGCGCGCGCCTCGCCGAGGTCCTGTCCCTGCCCGTCGAGCGCGTCAGCGTCAAGGGCCGCACGGGCGAGGGGCTCGGCCCGGTCGGCCGGGGCGAAGCCGTCGAGGTCCACGCCGTCGTCCTGATGGAGCAGCCCGCGCACCCGTGATGGCATGGCGCAGCTACTGCCCGCCGGCCAGGCGGCGGGACTTGTCCGTCGCAGCGGCCACGGCCTCGACGTACGCCTGCCGCAGCCCGGCGTCCTCCAGCACGCGGAGCCCCTCGACGGTCGTGCCGCCCGGCGTCGTGACCTCGTCCCTCAGCTCGCCGGGATGCCTGCCGGTCTCCAGGACCATCCTGGCGGCGCCGAGCACGGTCTGCGCCGCCAGGCGGGCCGCCACTTCCCCGCTCAGGCCCACCTCGACGCCGCCCTCGCTGAGCGCCTCGATCACCATGTAAACATAGGCCGGCCCGCTGCCGCTCAGGCCGGTCACGGCGTCCATGTCCCTCTCCTCCACCCTCACGCAGACGCCGACGGCGCCGAGCATCTCCTCGGCAAGCGCGGCGTCATCCTCCGTGGCGCCGGGTCCCGTGCAGTAAGCCGCCGCCCCGGCGCGGACCAGGGCCGGCGTGTTCGGCATCACGCGGATCAGCCGGTCGGTCCCGAGCAGTTCGGACAGCTTCCCCAGCGTCACGCCGGCCGCGATGGAGACGACGAGCTTGTCAGGCGTGAGCCGGTCCGCCACCTGCCCCGCCACAACCGGGACGACGTTCGGCTTCACGGACAGGACGACCACGTCGCACCGCTCGACCAGCTCCGCGTTGTCGGCGAGGACGTTCCCGCCGATGCGTCCCTGGAAGGCCCGGCGGCGCTCCGCGGAGGGGTCGCTCGCGTAGAGCATCCCCGCCTCGGCGACGCCGGCGTCGAGCATCCCGCCGAGCAGGGCCTGCGCCATCGTTCCGGCCCCGATGAATCCTGTCTTGCGCTGGATCACGGCTTCTCCCCGTTTGTGTCGCGAGAGTCACGCTATTATTGGCAAAGACGGCGCATTTTGCAATAATCGGCAGGGGCCGCGCGGCAGCGGGGCGAGACGCCCCGCCTACCCCTGCCGGTAGCCCCCGGCGTCTCGCCGGGGGTGGTGAGAGGGATCCCCCGGGGCTTTGACAGCCGCCCCGGAAGCGTTAAGATATGCCTAAACAGAGGAATAGAATAAAGCGAACCGTGCCCGACAAGACCCTCACATTTGCCCTCCTTTCGACCACCGGTCCGAGCCCGGCCGAGGACCGGGTGGTGGAAGCGGCGGCCCTGAGAATCGACGCGGACGGGCAGCGCGCCGAGTTCAGCCAGTTGACGAAGGCAGGGGCCGACGCGAAGGCCTTCCAGGAGATCAGCGGCCTGAAGCCGGCGGACTTCGCCCGCAGCCGGCAGCCGAAAACCGTCCTGCGCAAGCTGGCCGAGTTCTGCGGGGACGGGCCGGTCGTCACGCACGACGCGGAGTCGTTCCAGGGCTTCTTCGGCGCCGCACGCCTGCGGCCCCCCGCCTGCCTGGACGCGCTGGACCTGGCCCGGATCGCGGTCCCGACGGCGACCGACTACGGCCTGGCCGGACTGGCCGCGGAACTCGGAATCGACGTGGAGGGCGGCGCGCGGGCGCCGGCGCGGGTCGCCCTGCTGGCGGCCGTCTGGTCGGCGCTGATGGAGAGGCTGACTGCCCTGCCGCCGGCGGTGCTGGACCAGGTACACCGCCTGGCGACGGCCGCACTGCACCCGCTGGCGAGCGTCCTCTCGGAGATGTCCGGCCCGGCCGCTTTCGAGCTCTCCGCCGATGCGCTTGGCGCCCTGCGCGGACTCTTCGCCGACCACGGCGAGCTGTTCCGCCGCGTGCAGAAGCACGAGGCCGACGCGCCGACGGACGAGCCGCTGCCGACCGAGAAGATCTGCCGGATGTTCAGTCCCGGGGGCGCCGTCGGCAGGCACCTGCCCGGCTACGAGGAGCGCGTCGAGCAGGGCCAGATGGTCGAGGCCGTCTGCGAGGCGCTGAACGCGCCGCACCACCTCATGGTCGAGGCCGGGACCGGCACCGGCAAGTCGATGGGCTACCTCCTGCCGGCGATAGCGTGGAGCTGCACCAACAAGGACAAGGTGGTGGTCTCGACCAACACGCGGAACCTCCAGGAGCAGCTCTACCGCAAGGACCTGCCCTTCCTGAACCGGCTCCTGCCCGGGCGGTTCGAGGCGGCGCTGCTGAAGGGCCGGCGCAACTACCTGTGCGTTCGGCGGTTCCTGCACATGATGCGGCACTTCGGGCGGGAGCTGTCCGACCCGGACCAGATACTGGCCCTGGCGCCCCTGGCAAGCTGGGCCGTGCGGACCGAGTCGGGCGACCTGACCGAGTGCAACGGTTTTTTTGTGATGCCCGGCGCCCCGGCCGTCATGCAGGCGGTGACCAGCACGTCCGACCAGTGCGCCGGCCGGGCCTGCCCCGTGCGCGGCCGCTGCTTCGTGCGGCGGGCGCGGGCGCTCGCCCAACTGGCCGACGTCATCGTGGTCAACCACGCCCTCCTCTTCGCCGAGGTCGGCACGCCGGTGCTCCCCCCCTACCGGTGCGTCGTGTTCGACGAGGCGCACAACCTGGAAGACGTCGCCACGGACGCCTTCGCGGCCGACGTGAACAGGCTCAGCTTCTACCGGGTCACGAACCTTCTGCACCGGCAGCGGCACGACGGCACCGGGGGCGGCCTGCTGGCCACGGTGATGTACGAGGTCGGCCGGAGCAAGCTGAGCGAGAAGGAACGTTCGGCCCTGACCGCGGCGGCCGGCAACGCGATGGGGGCCGTGGAGGAGGTTGTGAAGGCGGCCCGGCAGCTTTTCGAGCTGCTCGCGCCGCCCTTCGCCGAGATGCCGCCCTACGTCGAGCGGCTCCTGCTGGCCGAGTGCGAGCCCTATGTCGGCCGGGGCAGCGAGGCGTGGGGCGCGGCCGCCCGCGCACGCGAGACGGTCCACTCCCTGGGCGAGTCCGTCGAGGGGATCGCCGCGAAGCTGGACGACCTGGGCGAGCGGATGGAAAGCGCCGAGGAGCTGGCGCACGACCTGCGCGCCAACGTGGAGCGCCTGCGGGAAGCCGCCGAGGCTGCCAGGTTCGTCCTGGCCGAGGAGGACGAGGGATTCGTTTACTGGCTGGAGCGGACGGGCGGCGGGCGCGCGACGTTCTACAGCCTGCACGCGGCGCCGCTCCACGTCGGCCAGCACGTGCGGGACGCCTTCTTCGCCCCGAAGCGGACGGTCATCCTCACCTCGGCCACGCTACAGGTGGACGGCGAGTTCGACTACGTGCTGGAGCGGCTCGGGGCCGACCTGCTGCCGCCGGGGCAGATCCGATGCCTCGCCGTCGGCTCGCCGTTCGACTACGACCGCCAGGCACTGGTCGGCGTGACGACGTTCCTGCCCGACCCGGGCGGCCAGCGGGACAGGTCCT
>CAZQEQ010000058.1:0-22975 GCA_964592385.1 uncultured candidatus Brocadiaceae bacterium
ATCCAGGAAGACATCGAGAGCGGCCGGCGGCGGTTCGAGTTCTTCAAGGGCCCCATCTTCGCCAACATGATCCTCGCCGACGAGATCAACCGGACTCCCCCGAAAACGCAGGCCGCCCTGCTGGAAGCCATGCAGGAACACAACGTTACGGTGGGCGAGGAGACCTACGCCCTCCCGGAGCCCTTCTTCGTGCTGGCGACCCAGAACCCCATCGAGCAGGAAGGGACTTACCCGCTGCCCGAGGCGCAACTGGACCGGTTCATGTTCAACATCATCGTGGACTACCCCACGCCCGAGGAAGAGCTGACGATCATGAAGCTGATCAGCGGCACCTACGAGGCCGAGTTGCAGCCGGTTCTGGGCGGTGACGAGATCATTCAGCTGCAGCAGATCGTGCGCCGCGTGCCGGTCGCCGATCACGTGTTCGAGTATGCCCGCGCGCTTGTGCGCGCCACGCGCCCGCACACTGAAGAAGCGCCGGACTTCGTCGACGAGTTGGTTGAGTGGGGCGCCGGCCCGAGGGCCAGCATCTACCTCGTGCTGGCCGCCAAGGCGCGGGCAGTGCTGCACGGACGGTATCACGCTACGACCGAGGACATACGCGAACTGGCACTCACGGTGCTGCGGCACCGCGTGATAACCACCTTCAATGCGGAGGCGGCCGGTCTGAACTCGGACGACGTGGTGCGCCGCCTTCTGGAGGAGATGCCCGCCGGTTCGGACCAGATCGCCTGACGCGCGTTTGTCGGCCACACAGCCCCGCTCCGCACCCATGCGAGGGCGGATGAAGCTGCCGACGGGGGTGACTCTTCACAGAGAGCTATCGCTCATGCCGGATACAGACGCCCGCCCCGAGTACACGCGACTGCTTGACCCGGATGCGCTCGCGAAGATCCACCGGCTGGAGCTGGTCGCCCGCGGCACAGTGGAGGGCTTCGTCAGCGGGCGGCACAGGAGCCCCTACAAGGGCTTCTCCGTCGAGTTCGCCGAGCACAGGCAATACGTGCCCGGCGACGACGTAGGCGACCTGGACTGGCGCGTCTACGGCAAGACCGACCGCTACTACGTCAAGCAGTACGTCGAAGAGACCAACCTCCGGGCGACCATCCTGGTGGACGCCTCCGGCTCGATGCGTTACACCGGCACCCGCGCGGCCAGGCACAATGGACGCCACCTGAGCAAGTTCGAGTACAGCCAGTACCTTGCGGCGTCCCTGGCACACATGATGATCCACCAGCAGGACGCCGTCGGCCTGGTCATGTTCGACACGACGATCCGGCGCTACGTGCCCGCCCGCAGCAAGGCAAGCCACCTGCGAACGATGCTGGAGGAGCTTGCCGGCACGGAGGCCGGCGGCGAAACTGCCCTGGCGCCCATACTGCACGACATCGCGGAACGGGTCCACCGGCGCGGGCTCATCATCCTGATCTCGGACCTCTTCGACGACCCGGAGGAGATCATCAACGCGCTGCACCACTTCCGCTACCGCAAGCACGAAGTGATCATCCTTCACGTCATGGCCCACGAGGAGCTGACCTTCCCGTTCACCAGCCAGGCGCTGTTCCGGGACCTGGAGGTGCGCCGCCGCGCCGTGCAACTGGACCCCGGAACCATCCGGGCCGAATACCTGGACCGGGTCCGGCAGTTCGTGCGGCGCATCGAAGGCGGCTGCGGGCGGATGAGGATCGACTACGTGCCTGTCTGCACCAGGGAGAAGTATGACGTGGTCCTGACCAACTACCTGGCCCGGCGAAGGCGGCAAGTGAAATGACGTTCCTCAATCCCGCCATCCTCCTCGCCCTTGCGGGTGTCGCAATACCCATCCTGATCCACTTGCTCTACCGGCGCAGGGCACGCTCGATCAATTGGGGCGCCATGCGCTTTCTGCTGGACTCGCTGGCCGCCCGTCGCAGGCACATCCTGCTGGAAGAGATCCTGCTCATGGCGCTGCGCTGCGCGCTGATTGCCCTGGTGGCGATGGCGGCGGCGAGGCCCTTCCTGCCGGCCGACTCACGGATTCCCTGGGTCGCCGTGGCGCCTGCCGTGCTGGCCGGGGCCGTCTGCGCGGGCATGGGCGCCGTCATGTGGGCCAAGCGATGGGTGGCGTGGATACTGTTCAACCTCGCCGCCGTGCTCTTGATCGTGGCGGGCATCGCCGCGCTGACCGAACACCTCGTCCAGAAGGACCGGTGGACCTCCGGGGCGAGGGCGAAGGACCTGGCCATCGTGATAGACGGCTCCATGTCCATGTCGGCCGAAGTGGATGGCCGGACCAACTTCGCGCGCGCCGTCGAGGAGGCGCGGGCAGTCGTCGACTCATGCCCGCCGGGCGACTCCATCTGCGTCGTGCTGGCCGGCCCACTGCCCTTCGCTGCGACAACCGGGCCGGTCTCCGACCGCGCGGAGATACACCGCGTCCTGGATTCCCTCAGGGCCACTAACGGCGCGATGGCGCTGCCGGAGGCGCTGAGCTTTGCCGCGTCGGCCCTCGCCCAAGGCCAGAACCCGGCCAAGAAGATCGCCATCGTCACCGACGGGCAGAGCGTGGGCTGGGACCTGGAGAATGAGGCGCGCTGGCGCTTCCTGGCCTCGACGCTGGCCCAGCTTCCCGCGCCGCCACAGGTCATCTGCCGCATCCTGCCGCTGCCTGAGTCGTGCGACAACTGCGCGGTGGCGGACATCAGCCTGTCGCGGCAGGTCGTCGGGGCGGACAGGGCGGTCAAGATCATGGCCAAGGTCGTAAACGCCGGGACAGTGCCAAGCAAGACACTCGTGGTGCAGTTGACCGTGGACGACCGCCCGCCGGTGACAAGACAGATACGGCAACTCGGGCCGGGCGCAACGGAGACGGTTCAGTTCAGCCATCACTTCCGCGAGCCGGGACCGCACCTGGTGACGGCGCAACTGGCTGGCCTGGACGACCTGCCCGGCGACAACGCCGCCTGGCGCGTTGTGGACGTGCTGGACGAGCTGCCCGTCCTTCTGGTCGAGGGCGCGCCGTCCGACCGTCCGCTGGAAGGCGCCGCCTCGTTCATGCAGATCGCGCTGGCCCCCGGCCAGGCAGCCCTCGGAGAACTCCAGCAGGACGAGGAGGGACCGGCCGCCGATGGCGGCGATTCGCCCGCGCGCGCACGCCAGCCCGCCGCCCGGGCCTTCATCAAGCCCGCGCTGGTGCAGGCGTCCGAGATCTCCCGGGTCACGGATTTCAGCGCTTACCGGGTCGTCGTCCTGGCTAACGTGCGACGGCTTCCCGACGAAACCGCCCGGGCGCTGAAACGTTTCGTCCGCGAGGGAGGCGGCCTGCTGGTCGCGCCCGGTGACTGGGCCGCGCCCGCCTTCTACAACAACTGGACGGTCGGCGAGACCGAACTGCTCCTCCCCGCCAGCCTGGTCGAGCAGGTTCACACCCCCGATGAGCCCGTCGGCCTGCTGGTGCCCAGTTGCACCCATCCGGCCCTGGGGCTCTTCGCGGACCAGACGCAGTCGGACGCCGCGTCGGCGGTCGTGCGGGCCTACTGGCACCTGGCACCCGACGACAGGGGCCCCGCCGTGCGCGTGGGCGGCAGCCTGGGCAACAGCCTTCCCTTCCTGGTCGAACGGAGAGTGGGCAAGGGCTACGTGCTGGTCACGTCGGTTTCGCTGGGACGGCGGGACAGCAACCTGCCCACGCTCAAGTGCTTCGTCCCCCTGCTGCACGAACTGACGCAATACCTGGCCGCTCCCCTCCTGCCCGAGTTCAACGTGACGCCTGGTGCCCAGGTCGCCGCGGACGTTCCCTTCGAGCCGGCAGGCAACCCGGGAGACAAGGACGCCGCGGGAGCGATGGGCAAGCGCATCGGTCAGGTCGACGTCGTCACCCCCTCCGACCTGCGCCGCCCCGCGTCGGTGAGCCCCGGGCCCTCCGGCTGGCACATCGCCTTCGCCGGCACGAGGGAGCCGGGGCTCTACCGGTTCGTGATCGTCCCGGAGACGGACGCCGACACGGGCGAGCAGGCCGAGGAGCGCACGCTGCCCTTCGTGGTGGTACGTGAACCCGAGGAGAGCTTCCTGACCCCGCTGGGGGAGGAGGACCTGCTGGCGGCACAGGAGCACATAGACCTGTTCCGCGCGCAGACCACCGGCGACGTGATCGAGGCCGTTGCCGGCGGCGTGCCCGGCCACGAGATATGGAAGAAGCTGGTGCTCTGCGCCGTCCTGGTCCTGTTGGCCGAGATGGCCCTGGCGCGGTGGATAACCGTCACCAGGAGAACGCACACGGCGGAAGAGGTTCAGTTCGGCCAGGACACCCCGGACCATGAGATCCTTCGATCCCGGCTGAGAAGTCTGGTCGAGACCCCGGAGATGCAAGGTTCCACTGAAGCGCGCCGATGATGTTCGCTGCAACAGAACAGCCCGCGCCGCCTGACCAGTTCTGGACCGTCGCCCTGTTTGCAGGCGCGTTCCTGGCGGCCGCGGCATGGTATGCCGCCTACAGGTTCCTGACGGTCCGCTCCCGGTCGGTGCCGCGCCAGGCCGTGCTGGCGGTGGCACGGGTGATCGTAGGTGCCCTGGCGTTGTTCGTTGTCATCCAGGCCGTCCAGCGCGTGCTGGTTCTGGCGTCCAACGCGCCGAGCTGGACGTTCTGCGTCGGCGGCGCGGCGGCCGTGGAGCTGGCACTGAGGATCTACGCCGCCGAACGCAGCCGAATACCGCGGCGCGCGGCGCGCCTGCTCGGGGCGCTGCGCGTGATGATCGCCCTCCTCGTCATCGCCATGCTGGCCCAGCCGGTCTTCGTACACGAGTCACACCGCGGCCTGCGCCGCACGGTGGCCGTATTGCTGGACAACTCCGCCTCGATGCACGTGCCGGACACGCAACTGTCGCCATCGGAGAAGATACGCCTAGCGGAGTCATTCGGCGAAACGCGCGTGGGCCGACCGTGCCGGTTGGAGGAGGAGGCGGCGCGCCTGGACGCGGTGCGCGGGAACCTGACCGTCCAGAGCGAGTGGCTCAAGATGCTCGGCGGGCTGGAGCCCGACGCCCTGAAACAGCACATGACCAACCGGCTCGCCGAGCTGCGCGCCGCGGCCGAGGAGGCGAAGGAAACCGTTGACGGCGAGATCCAACTGGTGACGGATGTCTTAGAGAGTGAGACCGCTATTCCGGAGGATGAGCGGGCAGCCCTGACGGAGCTTCACTCGCGCCTCTCCGAGCAGGTCGGGCGCCCTCTGGCCGAAGCCGTCGAGCAGACGCAGGAGAGTGAGGATGACGACGTGCTGAGCCGCCACGGCGGGATCGTGCAGGCGGTCAGCGCCGCCGAGGACGGGCTCGTCGGGCTGGTCCACGAGTTCTACGAGATGGGCCGGCGGATCGACGACGCCTTCTACGCGTCCCTGTCGGACGATGACAGGGTCGCGATGGACTCCTGGGCTCACACGAGCCGCTTCGAGCTGGCGCGCTCGGCCCTGACCCATCGACCGGGGAACCCGGGCGCCGCGGAACCCGGGCAGAGTCTGCTGGACCGCCTGGCAGAGCAATACACCCTGAAGGTGTACGCGTTCGCCGCCGAGCCGAGCGAACTCGACCCGGCGGAGTGGAGCCGACCCGACGCCGACGAGGCCGTCGGTGAGGAGAGCACCCCCTCGGTGGCCGAGATACTCGCGCAGCTCTCGGCCCCCAAGCGCAAGCTCACGGACATGGCGGCGGCGCTCGAGCGGGTCATAAGGGGCATCCCGGCGGAGGAACTGGCGGGGATCGTCCTGCTGAGCGACGGACGGCACAACGCGCCCGAGCCCGTCGAACCGCTCGCCCGGCAGTTGAGCCTGGCGCGGGCCCCCGTGTGCGCGATTCCGCTCGGCGGCCAGAGACCCCCGAAGGACGTGGCCATAGTCTCGCTGGATGTCCCGGAGGTGGTGCACGTCGAGGACACAATGTTCGTGGCGGCAGAACTCAAACTGGACGGATTGGCCGGGGAAACCGTCCAGATCGGCCTGTTCGACGCCGAGAGCAGCGAGCTTCTCAACGCAAGATCAGTGCGCGTGCCCACGGACCAGTTCCGCAGACAGGTGGAACTGGCCTATACGCCGCTCGAGCCCGGGCTGCGCTCCTATCGCGTGACCGCAAGTTCAGTGGAAGGCGAAGTCTTCGCCGACAACAACGAATACCCCCTGACCGTCAACGTGACCGAGGAGCGGACAAAGCTGCTGATCGTCGAGGGCAGGCCGCGATGGGAGTTCCGATACCTGAAGAACCTCTTCGCCAGCCGGGACCCCTCAGTGAGAACGCAGTACGTGCTGCTGGAGCCGGATCACATCGCGGATGCCGACGAACTGCCCCGCATCCCTGCCTCGGTGACCCGGCCGCGGGAGCAGGCGCAGGCCACCGCGCTGCCGACGGACGATTTCGAGTGGATGAAGTTCGACGTGATCATCCTCGGGGACGTTTCGCCGGAGTACCTGACCCCGGCAGACCTGGAAGCCCTGCAGCACTTCGTGGCGGACAGAAGCGGCACGCTCATCGTGATCGCCGGGCCGCATTCGATGCCACGCGCCTACGCGGGAACGGTCCTGGAGGAAATGCTGCCCGCCCGGTTCGAGGCCGCCACGGGTCCCGTCCTTGAAGCGCCGGAGGAAAGCTTCCGGATAGCGCTCACGCCGGAGGGGCTGCAGAGCGTGATAATGCGGCAGGAGGTGGACCCGGAGGAAAACGCGGAGGTGTGGCGCTCCATGCAAGAAATGTACTGGCGGCACCCGATACTGGAGACGAAGCCGGGTGCGAGCGTGCTGGCCTACGCCCTCCCCTCCTCCGACCCCGATGCGCCGGAGATGGACGCAGAGGCGGTCGAGCAACTCCAGCGCACGAACGCGCTCGTCGCCGTGCACCGCGTGGACCTGGGCCGGGTGATGCTGCTGAACTTCGACCGCACGTGGCGGCTGCGCTACCGCGCCGGCGACACGCACCACCACAAGTTCTGGGGCCAGATCATCCGTTGGGCCACGGCGAACAAGCTGCCCGCCGGCACCAGTCTCGTCAAGCTCGGCACGGACAAGTCGCGCTACGCTCCGGGCGACAGCGTTCACGTGCGTGCGAAGATCCTGCACACCGACCTTTCGCCCCTGGCCAACGCAGACGCAGCCGCAAACATCTATCAGGGCGACAAGCGCGTCCTGCGCAGGAGGCTGGAGTACCTGCTCGCCTCACCAGGCATCTACGCCGTGGACCTGGGCCGGCTGCCGCCGGGAGCGTATCGGCTGGAACTGGAATGCCCCCAGGCCGAGCCAATCCTGGCCTCCGAAGGCGTGCAGAAGGTATCGGTCGAGTTCGCCGTGGACCCGGCCAGCTCCGAGGAAGAGGTGGAACTGGCCACCGACCGCGGCCTGCTCGGGCGACTGGCCGGCCTGACGGGAGGCGTGATGGTCGAGGCGCCGGACGCCGAACGCGTCCTGGACTTCCTCGGCCCGTCCGTCGTTCTGCGAGGCGAGCGTTACGAGTACGTCCTGTGGAACTCCTGGCCCTACCTACTGCTCATAATGCTGTTGGCGACTTCCGAATGGCTCTTGCGCAAGAAGCACTCCCTGCCATGACAGATATGACGACACAAGTGGTGGGCGACCGGCTGCCGCGCCCGATCGTGCAGAAGCTCAGGCGCCTTGTGCATCGCGCGCGGCTGGTGATCCTGCTGCGGGGGCTCTGCACCGTGGCCGTGACTTTCGTCATCGCCCTGCTGGCGGTCATGGCGATCGACTCGGCCATCACGTTCCTGCCCTCGTGGCCCCGCTGGGTGATGACGTCCTTTATCGTGGTGGCCACCGTCGTGGCGACTTTCTCGTTCCTGCTGCACCCGCTGGCCCGGAGCTTCACGCTGGCGGGCGTCGCGCGGGCCATTGAGGTCCGCCATCCCGAACTCCAGGAGCGCATCAGCTCGGCCGTTGAACTGGCGATGAGCCCTGACGCGCCCGAGATCCGCGGGTCCGAAGCCCTCAACGCGGCCCTCGTTGCCGAAGCGAGCCACGACGTGGAACTGCTCAGGCCGCGCCGCGAGGTGACGCTGCGCAACGCCCGTCCGCGCCTGGTGGCGGCGCTCTGCGCCTTCGCGCTGCTGGTTGCCCTCAACCTGCTGTGGCCCGAGCAGACGGCCCGCCTGATCGCCCGTGCCCTGGCGCCGTTCCTGAACCTGCCCAACGTCGCAGCCTATCAGCTCGCCGTAACGCCCGGAGACACCGTTATCCGGCCGGGCGACGCCCTGCGCGTGGAGGTGCTGGTGGCCAACAACGCCGTCCGGGCCGCCAACCTTCACCGCCTGTCGGCGGACAAAGGGCGCAGAGTGCAGGAAATGGTCCGGCTGGCCGACACGGAAGACGGTCGCCGACAGTTCGTAGTCACCTGTCCGCCGGCCCGGGACGACTTCCACTACCGCGTCCACGCCGGCGACGCGCTGAGCCGCTACTTCAGGGCCCGCGTGGTCCCGCCGCCCGCCGTGACGGGGCTGGACGTGCGTTACGACTATCCGGCCTACAGCCAGATGGAGCCCTACGTCGAAGAGGACTTCACAGGCGACATAGAGGGCGTCGTCGGCACGACCGTTACGCTGACGGCGCACGTCAGCAAACCCGTCGTCAAGGGACGCGTCCTGCTCAACGACGGGGCGGCGCCGCTGGCGCACGGCAAGTGCACGGTGACGGACGAAGGCGAGGCGCTCGTCACGTGTGAGTTCGTCCTCACCCCCGAGACGACTGGCTACTGGGCGCTGGCCGCCGAAGACGAACACGGGTTCACGAATCCCAGCACAAGGCACCTGATCGAGGCCCTGCCCGACCGCGCGCCGGAGGCGCAGATTACCCATCCGCGCCAGACGGAACTGCGCTGCCGGCCCGACGACAGCGTTCCCATCCTCTATGCCGTCCGGGACGATCTGGGCCTCGTGAAGGCCCAGATACTCCGCAAGAAGGACGGCCTCATGATCTCGCCCCTCCCGGTACCGCTGCCGTTGGGTGACGGGCCCTGCCGCAACGCGTCCGGCGAAACGGCACTGGACCTGTCCGAAGCGGAGCTTGCAGGAGCGCGACTGGTCAAGTTTCAACTGAGCGCCACTGACAACCTGCCTGTCGAGCTGGAGGGACCGCAGGAGGGCCTGTCCAGGATATATACGATCACCATCGACTTCGAGGCGCCGCCCTACCTCTGGCAACTGCGATCCGCACTGGACGAGGAGATACGCCGAAGCCTCGAAGCGGTTCGCGGGGAGTTGGAGGCAGCCAAGGCCGAATCCGGCCCGCTCAAAGAGGAAGCCCCCAAAGAGCCGGAACTCAGCGAGCCAAGCCGCCAGCGGCTGGATCAGATGGCTCAGCACCTCACCACGGCCGAGCAGGACACGCGCGACCTGACGGACATGCTCGAGAAAACCCCCTATGAATCGCTGACGCCGAGGCTCGAAACCCTCGCCGACGAGCACATCGCGGGCGCAGGGGAGACGACCGAACAGGTTGAGACCGCCGAGAGCCCCGAGCAGCGCGGCGCCCTGGCCGAGCAGGCCGATTCGCAGATCGAGGAGGCCATCGCCGCCGTCGATGAACTCATCGACGAGTTCGACGTGATGGCCGAGACGCTTGGCAGGATGCAGCAACTGGAGGAACTGGCCCAGACGCAGGAGCAGTTGTTCGAGGAGAAGGCCGGCCTGGCGCCGGACGCTGACGAGATGCCGATGACGGACCAGGAGTGGGCGGAAACACAGGACCAGGTGGCCGAAGACCTTGCCGACATGCTCAGGCAGACCCCCGGCGGCCTGGAGGCGCAGGCCCGGCTCGACCAGGAGCGAATGCGTGACCTGGCTCAGGACGCACGCGAACTGCAGAAAGACCAGCAAGACCTCGCGGGCGACACGAAGAGGCTCGACGAGATCCAGACCATCGACGAGACGCTGCTCATGCTGGCCGATGCCCAGAAGGAACTCGCAAAGAGAGCGGCTGCCGAGGAACTCACCGCGCAGCAGGAAGAGGGCATGTCCAAGGCGGCCGAAGACATACTTGCCGGAGAACTGTACGACGCCATAAGGGAACAGAAGGATGCCGAGCGTAACCTGGGCGGCAAGGCCGACCAACTGCAAAGGGAACAGGCCGCCGCAGATCTCGTCGCCAAGGCGGAACAACTCGCGCGCAAGCAGAAAGACCTGGCAGACAAGACGGCCCGGACCAGGGAAGGCATGGATGAGGCACAGGCCCTCCAGCAGGCATTGACCAAAGCGGACGAACTCCAACGAGAGCAAGAGGCCCTGGCCGAGCAGGCAAAGGGCCTCGCAGAGCGCGTGGGACAGAATCCGGCGACCAAGGGCACCGAGCAGCCCGAACCGTCGCCCCGAATGGCGGAGGCTGCGGACAGGCTCAAGCAGGGCAAGACCCAGGAGGCAGTCGCGGCTGCCCAACAGGCCGCCGAGCAGGCCAAGGAGATGTCCCGACACGTGGCTGAGGCCCAGCGCAAGGCCGCCGAAGATTCTGACGCCCCCGTCGAGGCGAAGCAGGCAACCCATTCCGCCGCCCAACTCGCCAAAGAGGCGGAACAGGTTGCCTCGGCCCAGAAGAAGCTGTCTGAGCAGATGGCCAAACTCCCCACGGATCTTCAGCGCGGGATGGCTGACCCGGAGAAGCCGGCGCGGGACCTGGCACAGGCGCAGGAGCAAATCGCGCAGATGGCGACAACCCAGGAGCAGGTCCGCAAAGAGGCAGATCAGCTTGCCGAGGCGGCCAAACAGGCGACCGCCCAGGCACAGAGCGCCGTCCGGCAGCACGATCCCAGGGGGCAGATGCAGCAGGCCGAACAGGCCCTCCAGAAACAGCAGGCTCCCAAGGCCCAGGAAGCATCGGCGCAAGCCGCACAGCGCGCCGAAGAGATGGCGGCCGCGCTCCGGGAACTCAACGAGCAGACTCCCCCCCTGCCGAACCGACGCCCCCGCGCGGACCAGATCGCGAAGATGGCCACCGATCAAAAGGAGGTCCGGGAGCAGGTTGAGGACCTCGCCAGGAGGCGCCCACAACTCGAGCAGCAACTCCTGGCGGCGCAGATGGCCCGCCTGCAAGCGGAGCAGGCCGACGCGGCCAGAGAGGCCGCCGACATCGCCGAACGTACCGACACCGTCGCGCCCCAGCAGGACCAGATACAGGATGAGGCAGCGCAGGAAGCCGGGCGGGCCGCCGATCAGATGCAGGCACAAGACGTCCCGGCGGCCGCACAGAGCGCCAGTGCGGCCGCGCAGGACCTGGGCGAACTCGCAGGCCGGCTCCAGGAAGCCGAGCGCGCCGCGGCGGCCACCCCGCGCCAAGCCGAACAGAGCCCGGCGGAGCGCGCCCAGCAGTTGGAGCAGACGGGGGACCTTGCCCGCGATACGGCCGACCTCGCCGAGCGACAGCAGGGGTTGGCCGAGGAGATGCAGGCGCTGGCCGAGGAACTCATGCCTGCCCTCCTGGGCTCGCGCCAGCAGGGCCTGTCCAGGGCCACCCAGGATCTGGGCGTGCAGACCCAGGCCCTCCGTGAGCGACTGCAACCGCTCTTCCCCGAGCACGACGCGCAACAGGCCGCAGCGCGGGCCGCCGACCACCTGGCTGAAGCCGCTCGCAGCCAGCAGCAGGCCGAGCAGGCGTTCGCGGCCGAGAGTCTCGATCAGGCAGTGCCCCAGCAGATGGCCTCCGCGGAGCAGTTGGGACAGGCAGCGGAGGCACTGGATCAGTTGGGCGAACTCGTCCAGCAGGCCGTGGAGGAGGGCCTGTTGCCGGACCTGGATCAGTCCCTGGCGCAGGACAGCCTGCCCCTCTCGCAGTCCTTTGACGCGGCAAGCGAGGCGGCGCAGACCCAGGCCACCCCGGAGGCGGCGCTGGCATCCGACAGGCTCGACGCCGCCCTGCAGCAGATGGCGGCGAGGGCGCAGCGCATGGGCTTGCAGCCCTTCTCGCTCGCGCAGCAGATTGCCAGGGACTCGACGTACGAGACGCTTACACTGGATTCGAAGACCGGCATAGCCGGCATCGAGTTTGATCCCGCGACAGTCGAACTCCAGGATGCCGGGATCACGCTGGACGAGTGGGCCAGGTTGCCCAGCGAACTGCGCAGCGACATCCTTCAGGCCGCCGCAGAGCGGGGGCCGGCGGAATACAGGGCGCTCATCAAGCGGTACTTCCACGAGATCGCCAGGCGGGGAGGCGCCGAGCCGGACGGGAACGGGGAATGATCATGTCAGCAGCGACCAAGAGAATATCCCTTGCATGTCTTATCGCCTTGACGATAGGCAGCGTGGTATGCGTTCACCTCGTGAGTCCCGGCCACGTCGTCGCCGGGGGCAAGGACATCGAGAAGACCCTCGAGGACTACGAGGAAACGGTCGAGCAGGCCATGGACCGGGGTCTGGAGTTCCTGGCTTCGCAGCAACTGGCGGACGGCTCGTTCCGCGGCCAGATGCAGGGCGTTACGGCCGTCGTGTCCCTCTCGGTGATGGCGTTCCTGGCGAAGGGATACACTCCCGGGGTCGGGCCGTACGGAGAGGAGATCAACAGGGGCATAGACTTCGTGCTCAGTTGCGCTCAGGACAACGGCGTTCTGGTCGGCAGGGCCGGGTCGCCGGGGGGAGGCATGTATAGTCACGCCATCGCGACTCTGTTCCTGTCGGAGGTCTCGGGCATGGTCGACCCGGAGCGCCAGAAGAAGATCGACGAGGCACTCCCCAAGGCGTTGAGAGTTGTACTGGCGGCACAACAGATGAAGAAACGCGACAGCCATCAGGGCGGCTGGCGCTACGAGCATAACAGCCGCGACAGCGACATAAGCTGCACGGGCTGGCCGCTGATGGCGTTGCGCTCGGCGCGGAATGCCGCTGCCGCGGTGCCGGCCCAGGCCATCGAGGACGGGGTCAAGTTCGTGATGAACTGCCGCTGCAAGGACGGCGGTTTCGCCTACCAGCCGGGCGCGGGCTCCGGCGTGGCCCGAACCGGCACGGCGCTGCTGTGCCTGGAACTCTGCGGCCATCACGGCGAGACGGCAGCCATCGGGGCGGGCGACTACATACTGAAGCACCCCACCGACTCCAACTATCTCTTCTATGGGGCCTACTACACCGCCCAGGGCATGTACCAGCTCGGAGGGGAGCACTGGGAGAAACACGCCCGCCAGATGTATGAGACTCTCCTGCCCATGCAGCAGAGCAACGGCTCATGGCCCACCAAGGGAAGCGACGGCGGCCGGGCGGGGCCCTGCTACACGACGGCCATGGCGATCCTGGCGCTCAGCGTCCCCTGCTGCCAGTTGCCCATCTACCAGAGATAGCACGCCGCCCTCAGGCGTGCCAGATGCGACACGGCATCACCCCGACTGCCTCCATGTTGGCGCGCACAAGCCGGTGCATCATCCTCCGGCGAATCTCGCGGGCCTCGGGCAGGTCAAAGAGGTTCTCGTACTGCTCCGGGTCCTCGCTCAGGTCGTACAGCTCGCCGTAGTCGGCGTGCCGGTAAACCACCAGCTTGTGATTGCCTTGCACGAGCGTCTGCTGGTGCAGCCTGACCGTGGCGAGGAAATCCACCAGCACCCAGTCCCGCGCGGACTCCGCCTGGCGCCGAATGACGGGCAACTGGCTGACGCCCTGCACGAACGGGGGCGGCCGGAGGCCGGCGGTGTCCAGGAAGGTCGGCATGACGTCCACCAGGCTGAACATGGCGTCCGTGCGTCCGCCGGGCCGTTTCTGTCCCGCCGGCCAGCAGGCCAGGCCGGGCACGCGCTGGTGGCCGTCGTAGGCGGCGATCCCCTTGCCCCAGAGCCCGTGCTGGCCGAGCATGTCGCCGTGGTCCGACGTGAAGAGGACGAGCGTGTTCTCGCGCGCGCCCGCCCGGTCCAGCGCATCCAGCAGGCGGCCCACGTAAGCGTCCGTCATGTTGACCATCCCAACGTATGCCTGTATCGCGCGCTGCGGATCGGCGACGTTCTCGTACCTGCCGAGCGCCGGGATGTTCTTGACCGGGCAGTCGGGGTCAATGAAATCCTGGTCGTCCTCGTCTCCCCAGTAGTGCCCGTCGAAGAAGCGCCGGTAGAAGGGCAGCTTGTCGTCCATCTCGCCTTCCTTGAGTCCGCCCAGGTCCACGCCCGTCATGTCCACCTGTGAGAAGTACGGCTCGGGGCAGACGTAGGGCGGGTGCGGGTCCTGGTAAGAGGCCCAGCAGAACCACGGCCGCCCCCTCCCCTGCTGCTCCTCGACCCAGGCGGACGACTCCTCGGTGATCCAGGCGGTCTGCGTGTGGGACTCGTCGATGCCCCAGTGGCCGTAATCGACGGGCCTGTGGACGACCCCGGCGTCGTCGGTGCGCGTGTGCAGATGGTCCAGGTTCAGGCCCTGCCTGTCCAGCCACGCCCGATAGTGGGCGTTGGGGGCCCTGTCCGACGTGTGGCTCTGGCAGTGACGCACGAACTCGAAGCCGCAGTAAGGCCCGTCGAAGCCCTGCCAGAACTCCTCGTCCGGGTCCGGCCGGTCCGGCGACGGGTCGGCGACGCCGGCGACGTGCTGATGTTCAAGGTGTCGTGCGACGAAGTGCGTCTTGCCGATCAGCGCCGTGCCGTACCCCGCCTCGGCCAGCACCGACGCGATGGTCGGCCCCCGGAGTGCGGGGACCGGCTCCATCCCGATCTGGTAGGCGCCGTGCCGCGTGGGGTACTGCCCCGTGAGGATGGACACGCGCGCCGGGGTGCACACGGGCGCCGGGCAGTAGCTGCGGCCGAAGGATATCCCCTCCTCGGCCAACCGGTCCAGGTTCGGCGTCCGGTAGCCTGGCCGTCCGTACAGGCTCAGTGCGTCCCAGCGCTGCTGGTCGGTCGTGATGAGCAGAAGGTTCGGGCGTTTGTCCGCCATGTCTTTACTCCCCCTGAAGACCGCTGCGTCGGGGCCGTTACTGCGCGGCCTGCGTGACCGCGCCCGCGAGGTTAAACAGGCGCAGTGCGCTGCCCTGCCAGTCGTCGGGGACGCCCCAGAGGCGCGTGGTGAGCGTCTGTCCCGCTTCGCCGTGCCCGGGGTTGAACTTCCCGTGCTTCGTGAGCGCCTGGATGCGCTCGGCCAGCAGGGCCTTGCACTCGTCAGCCAGCCGGCCGGTTATGCGTTCCCCGACCAGCGCCTTCTCGATGAGGGTGCGCGCCTCAGTCTCTTGCATCCCCTCCCGGAGCATTTCGTACCGCGCCGTGGCCAGAGGACCGAGCGGGCCGGGGTGCGTGATGGACCACGGGCAGTAGCGGTACATATTGCTCCAGTCGCCGAGGTAGCGGTTGAGCAGCGGCCGCTCCCCGTTGAGTTCCCAGCAGTCGAAGCCGACGCGCGTGAACCCCTGGCCGCTATGCTTCAGCGCGCGCAGCCGCAGGTGCTGCAGGTCGGGCCGGCCCTCATAGCGCTGGTCTACGAAGACAGCCGTCCCCTGCGGCAACGTGCGGTACTGGGTCAGGGGCGAGTACTGGAAGATGTACTTGCGCGGGTTGATGCCGGCCTTCCACGGCGAGAGCCAGCCGGCCGCGAGGAAGCCCTCCGTCGGCAAGCTCGGGCAGTACGGCGACTCGTAGTGCCCGATCACCATGCCGTCCAGGATGACGGGGCCTTGCTCGGGCGGGGGCGGGTCGCCGGCGCCGTGCGTCCAGATGGCCCAGCGCGCGTACGGCGCTATCCGCTTGAGGAACTCCACGACCGTCCCGGGCGGACGCTGGTCGTGACACGCGCCGATGATGATCGCCTCGTCGCCCCAGCCCAGGGCGTTCACGCGCGTGCGGATGCCGTCGAGCACCGGCTTCCAGACCGCCTCGCTGGCGGGCGAGCCGTACATGGGAAGCGCGCCCTCCTGCCCGGAGGCCAGGGTCACGGGGACGTTGGCCTTCCGGCCGCGCCTGCCCGCGAACGAGGGCTCCCAGAGGTAGACTATGACCGCGTGGGGATCGCCCACGCACTGCTTCCACAGTTGGAGGAACGCCTCCACGATGCGGAAGTCAGGCCGGCCGTCGTCGAACCGGATCATGCCCGTGTCGTTGCCCAGGTGCGTCTTAGCGACAACGGGGAGGAAGGCGTCCTTGGCGCCGAGCTCGCCCATCATCCTCATGGACTGCGCCTGGTAGTGCCAGTGCTCCCTGGACCAGAGCGGGACGCCGTACTGCGCGGCCAGTGTCTCCGGCGACTGCACGAACCCGGCGTGCGTGACCCAATCGCGCGGGTCCGGGATGCTCCAGGCGGCAACGTCCAGCCGGACGGGCACGGCGACGCCGCCGACGGTGAGCACGCCATTGTATATCCCCGGCGTGGCCGCGGCGGGGACCCTGGCCGTAACCCAGATCGGCACCAGCGTCGCGCCCGCCGGCGGCTCTTCACACAGGACGTCGTAGTAGGAGAAGTTCGTGTAACGATCGCCGATCCCGACGCGGTCGGACTGCGCGTTCTGGCTGCTGACCTTGTGCGCCACCTCGACCTTGCCGGCGTAGCGGACGAGCACGTTCTGCGCGGGTATGGTGCCCGGGCCTGTCAGGTCGCTGACCGTGGCGCGCACGCTGGCGGCAGCGGCGCCGCCGACTACGACGACCCCGGAGCAGACGCCGTTGCGAGGGCCCACCATCCGGACGGCGGGCAACGGCGCCGCCGCTGCCACGTCGTCCGCGCTCATGATATCCGTCATGGGGTCAACGATCCGCATGTCCAGCCCGGTCCCGGCCGCCAGGGGCGGCGACGCAGCGACTACAGCGAGTGCCAGCAAGCAGGCAAGCACGTATCGCTTCAGGCTCGGCATTATCCGCCATCTCCGAGCTAGGGGTTCTCGCCGCAGCAGCGCGGCAGCGTCAGGGCGCCGGCCTCTCCGGGGAGAAACCGGCCTCCCACAGCATGGCCGTCTTGTCCTGCGAGGCCGACGCAGCGCGGGAACCGTCCGGGGCGAACGCAACGTCCCAGACCAGATCCGCGTGCTCATACTCCCGCACCTTCTCTCCAGTGCCGGCGCGCCAGAGCGTGACCGCCCCGTCCCGCGCCCCGGTCAGAGCCAGGCGCCCGTCTCTCGACAGGGCGACGCAGGTCACGTCGGACTCATGGTCCAGCTCCCGGAGCTTATCCCCCGTGGCCGCGTCCCAGAGGACGGCCTTGCCGCCGCCCGCGCCGGTCAGTATCGTCTTGCCGTCGGCCGGGAGGTCCACCGAGTAAACGGGCCCGCCGTGCCGAAGCGCGCGCACCTTCTGACCCGTCGCCATGTCCCAGAGGCCCGTCGTGCCGTCCTGGGATGCGGTGATGAGCCGGGCGCTGTCGGGCGTGAAGACGGCGTCCCAGATGATATTGCCGTGGGATATCTTGTGCCGCACGCTCCCCGTCCCCGTGTCCCAGACCCGATCGACGCCCATATCGCTGGCGACAAAGAACAAGGCGTCATCCGGGCTAAAAGCGAGGCAGACCGGGTTGCCCCGCTGGCCCGGATTAATCTCGGGAGCCAGTTCGTGCAGCTGTTCGCCGGTTCGCGCATCGAGGAGCCAGTGGTAGGTATCGCGACTGACGATGGCGTAGTTCCCGTCCGGCGAAAGCGCGGACATCATGAACCCCCACTCACGCGGCTCGACCTGCCACACTATCTCGAAGGTGTGCGCATCGCAGACAGTTGCCGGCCCGCCGTCGCAGGTCCGACTGGCGGATAAAAGGAGGCGTTCACCATCCGGCGAGAAGCTGGCCAGATACCCGCCGTTCCATGGGCTTTCAAACGTGCGCATCCGGGTCCCCGTCTCGACGTCCCACAGAATGGCGTCATGCGCCACCGTCAGCAGAACAGGCTTCCCCGAGGGGTCGAACTGGACCTTGATGACGTTGGAGTCGTGCGTGAGCACCATCGGCGTCTGCGTCACCTGCCCGGCGGCAAGAGAACACGCGACGAACAGACAGACGAACACGGTCAAACAGAACTGACGAGCGCCGATCATTCGCCCTCCCTCCCCGCCGCCAGAGTCTGAACCTGCCCTGCCAGATCGTAGAGCCGCCCCGTCAGCTCGATCCACCGGGGGTAGGGAGCGAATCCCCACGTATGGCTGGGCGCGCCGAGCGTGCTGCCGGCGTGACCGCCCGTGAAGCCATAGGGGTCCTTGCCGGCTGCGTCGGCCTTCTTCTGGAAGCGGATGTCAATCGTCTGCTGAAGGAACGCGCGGCACGTCGCGGCGAACTCGCCCGCGACGTCGCCGTTCATCAGGGCCTTCTCGATCTGCGCGCGCGCCTCCGTCTCCTGGAGGCCCTCGCGCAGCATCTCGTAGCGGACCGTCGCCACGGGGCCGTCCGGGCCGGGCTCAACGATGGAGCCCGTGTTCCGGCGCGTGCCGTCCTGCATCCAGCGGTTGGGGAAGCGCCGGGTCCAGAAGTCGAACCAGACGAAGGCGAAGCCCGCGTTGCCGCCCCGCTCCCGGTCGACGGTCAGCATGGTGCCGTTGGGCAGGCCGCGGTACTGCGCGGGCAGGTGATACTTGTGCAGGTCGTTGCGGCAGGAGGCGTAGTTGGCCCGCACGGCGTTCCACCCGCCCTGGACGGCGTCCTGGATCACCACCCATTCCACCGGCCGGTCCGGCCGGCGCACCCATTCGCTCGGGCTCGGCGTGTATGGGAGCACGTAGTAGGCAAGGACCTGGCCGCTGGCGTAACGGATTGGCTCGTCCGGCTCAAAGGCCCAGAGATTGAGTCCACCCCTACCGTGCGACCAGCTCGCCCAGCGGGCGTAAGGAGCGATCCGGGCAAAGGCGTCCACCGTCCACTGGGTGGGCGGCTGATCCTTCGACAGCCCGATCAGGATGGTCTCCTCCCCCCAGCCGAGCCCCGTCACTCGCTGGTGGATGCCGTCCATGACGCGCTTCCACAACTCCTCTCCACCTATGGCGTTGGCGCGCGGTACGTCGCCGACTTGCCCGTCCACGACGCCCTTCTGGCTCGTACTGACCACCATCCGACTCCGGGGGGGCTGTCCGTTCCAGGCGTGCACGATGACCCACTGCGGCCGGCCTACGAGCCCGGCGTAGAGGCCCAGGTACCGGTCCAGCACGGAGAAGTCCGGCTCCAGGTGGTCGCCCACCGTCGTGAACCGCACCGTGGAGAGACCCTCCACCTGCCACTCCGGGCAGACGTAGATCCACAGGTCGTCGCTGCCGATGCCGCCCAACAGCGCAAGTTCCTTCTCGATAAGGCGCCAGTGGTCTTCGGACCAGAACGGAACGTTGTAGTGCTCGGCCAGAGCGTCCGTCGAGGCGAGCGTGCCAACATGCGTGACCCAGTCCTCCGGCGCCGGGCAGACCCAATCCCCCACGGTCAGCTCGACGGGCACGGAGTTGCCGCCCACGCTCAGCGTGCCTCGATAGATGCCCGGCGCCGCCTCCGCCGGCACATGCACCGTCACCCAGATCGGCAGGACCCCCGCGGCCTCACCCGGAGGTGAGTCATACAGACGGTCGTAGTATGCGTCGAGGAACCGCCCGTTCTCAAATCCCCTCAGCGTGCCCTTCAGGTCGTAGCCGGCCTCCTTGCCGGCGTAGCGGACGCGGACGCCTTCGGCCGGGACGGGGCCCGTCGGTCCCTGCAAGGCCGACACCTCGGCTCGCAGGCCGCCCAAGCCGTCCCCGGTCGCCACAACCTGTGCGGAGCAGAAGCCGTTCCGCGGCCCAGCCAGGCGCAGCACCTGCCCCCCGGGGGCATTCTCGACCGACCCCGCGTCGTACACTGGCTCCAGCGGGTCCACAACCTTCAGCGTCGCCCCGGCCGCGGGGAACACTACCGACATCGCCAACAGGACAAGCAGGACTGCAAAGCGGTCCGGTCTAAACATCCGTCTGCACCCTCAAGACAGTGGAAGAGATACGGCAGGTCACAAGGCAGGGGGGATCCCCACGCCGGCGCTTCTGAGGCCGATGAACTCCTCGCGCGGCATGTGGCTCCCGCCGGCGGCGACCCGGCCGAAGAACGCCGGATGGCCGCCGCGCCCCAGGTAGTCCTCCAGTGTTCCGCCCTCGGCCAGCACGGCTCGCGCCAGGTCCTCGTTGGACTTCACCTCACGGCACCGCGCCCGCCAGAGCGCCTCGAACGTGCCGATGCAGTACCGGCCACCCCGTATGGCGCGGACCAGCCCGGCGTCGTCCGCCACCGGCTGGTCAAGCACTATGTGGAAGAGCCCGACTTCGTGCGGCGCGTGCGCGTCCGTGCCCGCGACGAGCTGCATCGCGCGCTCGCGCGCGATCTCAATGATCCGGTCGAACCGGCCCGTGTCAACGTTCATCGAGGCTACGTCAATGCCCTCGGGGCAGAAGTCGTCGAGGTCGAAGTGCAGTTCCGGCCCGCGCCAGAAAGGGTGCGCCAGCGCGGTGAAGGCGCCCGTCCGGCGGGCGTACTCCCCCAGTTCGGCGACCGTCTCCGGCGTGACCGACGGCACTTCCTCGCCCGTGCCGCCGATAACCAGGACGTGGTCCAGGCCCACGTTCACCTCTGCGCCGCGGAAGACCCCGAACTCGGGGAACTGTCCCCGGAGGCGCTCCTGCTCGGCCGCGGTCAACATGTAGCTGTGGTCCGTTATGACCAATCCGTCCAGGCCGTGCTCGATGCCGGCCTGGATCATCTCGGCGGCAGGCGCCCTGCCGTCCGAGTTCTCCTGGGTGTGCAGGTGCAGGTCTATCCTCATGCTCAATCCTCGTCAGTGAATGCCCAGCAGTCGCTTCAGCAGGGGCACAAAGGGCACGGTGATCAGCAGGTACGCCACCAGCCAGGGCTGGAAGCCGATCCACGGGATGCCCGGGACGACATTGAAGAGCTTGACGGCCCGCAGCTTCAACTCGATGGCGTGGTACCTGGAGCCGCCCTTCTGGAGCTTGACGGGGTCCGAGTAGGTCCGCGCCCCGACCAGCAGCTCATGTCCGTACTGTTCGTCACCGTATCGGATGACGAGGTCGTACGGTTCCTGCCTCGCCCCGGCAGTGACCGTCCAGGTCGCCAGCCCGTAGGGCTCCGGCCCCGTTTCGACCGTCTCGATCTCCGTCACCCAACCGCCGGGCGCGCCCATGCCCTCCTGCGGCACCAGGTGCGCGATCTTGCCGGCGTCAGAGACGGGGAAGTGCGCCGCTACCTCAACCGGCTCGCCCCCCCGCGGCGGATGATAGCCGAGCCGGGCGAAGCACCACATTGCCAGGAATGCGACGGGCACTATGACGACCGCCAGGGGAATGACCTCCTGCTTGAGGCCCTTCACGGCGATCATCTGCTTGACGGCGGCGAGTTGCTGCGCCTCCCGGCGCCTGAGCCGTTTGCGCGCCATCGCGGCCAGGCGCTCGACATCGCCTGCCGGCAGGTCGAGCCCCTCGCGCTCCAGGGCATTACGGGCCGCGCGCACGCAACGCTCCACGTCGCCGGTCACGTCCCGCCTCTTCGCTTCCCTGATGCGCGCATTCAGAGTCTTCTTGTCCTGACCGCACCGTCTCAGCAGCCCTTGATCGGTCGTGAACAGCCGCACAAGAGTGAGCAGCGTGGCCGTGGCGAGGGCGACAATGAAGATCACCGCGTCCCGAGGCAGCGCCAGCAGCGGCCCAAGAACCGGGTCCGCCGCCGCAAGGATCACTTGATGGAGGCCCGCCAGCAGACCCATGGGATCAGCCCTCCTCCAACACGGTAATGCGGCCCTGGTTGCCGTCCACCCGGATGGTTGCGCCCTCGTGGATTCGGCCCGTCGCACCGGGACAGACCACTGCCGGGATGCCGAAGTCGCGCGCGACAATCGCGCCATGCGACAGTATGCCGCCGCGCTCCACGACCAGGCCACGTGCGTTCACGAACAGCGAGGTCCAACCCGGGTCCGTCGAGGGGCAGACGAGGACGTAGTCAACGCCGATGTCCCCCGCCTGCCGGGGGTCGAAGACGATGCGCGCCGTGCCGGTCGCGACGCCGGCGGCCACGGGGTCGCCGTCGAGCCTGTGTGCAGGCCCCTCTGCCTCGCGGGGCAGCCCCAGGTCGTCAAGGTCTCGCGAGTCGATGACGTCCGGCATCTCCAGGCGCTGGCACGACTGCCAGCGGACCTTCCGATCCCCGACGACCTTGAGGAGATGCTCCCGGTCTTCCTCGAAGCCCACCAGCTCGTCCCGTCGAAGGTGGAAGACGTCGTTGCCCAGGTCCCACCGACGTGAAAGCTCCAGGATAGCCAGGCGGATCAACTCGTAGCCCATCATGAGGTAGTACTTGCCGTTCTCCCGGTAAGGCAGCAGGGCCCGGGCCTGCGCGAGAAGTCCGTCAATGTCCCCCTGGAAGGAACTGCCGCCCCACTCCGCAAGCCTCTGCGGCAGGTGCTTCTCCGCCGCCTCCCGCTCGCGGACTTTCTGGCCGTGGATCTCCTCCGGGTTTCGGCCCCCGGACGATCCCAGGCGCGCGACGACCTGCTCGAGGTAGCCTGGGTCCTCCCGCCATCGCGGCTCCATCAGCTCCATCTCGCCGACCGCCCGATGCCCAAAGCGCTCCAGGAACTCTTCCATCGTCGCCTCGCCCCTGGCGACGTGGTAGAGGAGCACGTCCTGCTCGACGGAAAGGTCTCCATCCAGGGCCATCGTGAGCGTGTTGGCCAGCGCGGCCCCGTCTTCGCCGCCCAGGGAGCGGAGGAGTTCGGTCAGTTCGTCCAGCGCGAGGCCGCCGACGAAGCCCGGCTTCAGGGACTCCTTGCCGAACTCGCCCAGGACCCTCTCGCAGCGCTTGTCCAACTCGAGCAGCACCGCCTCGGTGGGCAGGCCAGTCAGGTCCTGTGCGCGCTTCTCCTGCACGTAGGCCAGGTAGCGCGGCAGCGCCTCGCGCTCGAAGGCCTCCCTGGCGCCGCGCCGCAGCCGTTTCAGCCTGCGCGAGCTGCGGAGCATGGCCCACAGAACGCCGGGCAGCTTCAGCAGGAGCCGTCCGTCCACGCGCGTCGAGTCGAACCCGGCGGGTGCCTTCTCCAGAACCCTCGGATCGCGCACGGTCTCGCCCAGGTCGTAGGTCATCGGCATG
>CAZQEQ010000059.1:0-22643 GCA_964592385.1 uncultured candidatus Brocadiaceae bacterium
GACTTCAGGTCGGCCTGGTCGTTGCGACGGAACCTCGGCGTCGGCACGGCTCCGTTCGCTGGAGAACCGGGTGGGCATGAAGATGGCGGCGACGTTCTGCGGGCCAAGGGCCTCGGCGGCAATGGCGGCCGTCAGCGCTGAGTCCACGCCGCCGCTCAACGCGAGCACGGCCTTCCGGAACCCGCACTTCCGCGCGTAGTCCCGAAGGCCCAGGACCAGCGCCCGCCACACCTCCTCGATCGGCTCGACGTCGGGCGGCGGCTCGTCGCTGCCGGGCTGATCGAGTTCCACCAGAACCAGGTCCTCCTCGAACGCGGCGGCCTGGGCTATCAGCCGGCCGCCCGCGTCCAGGGCCAGGCTCCTGCCGTCAAAGACGAGCTGGTCGTTGCCGCCGACCAGGTTGACGTAGAACAACGGGACTCCGTGGCGGCGGGCAGTCGCGCCGAGCAGTGAGCGTCGCAACGCGTGCTTGCCGGCGGCAAAGGGCGAAGCGGATATGTTGACCAGCGCTGCGACGCCCTCTGCCGCAAGTTCCTCGACGGGGTCCCTATCGTAGCGGGGCCGCGGCCAGAACCCGGCGTCGTTCCAGGCATCCTCGCAGATGGTCAGGCCGACCGCCAGGTCGCCCACGAGCAGGGGATGGTTTGCCGCCGCCGGTTCGAAGTAGCGGGCCTCGTCGAAGACGTCGTAGGTGGGCAGGAGCATCTTGTCCCGCCGCGCCAGGACCTCGCCGTCGCGCAGCAGCGATGCGGAGTTGGCGGCCGGTCTCGACGTTTGCCCTCGTGCCGCCCCGATGTGCCCGACAACGGCGTAGATGCCCCTGGCGGCAGCAGCCAGGTCCCGGACTGCCTGTTCGTTTGCCTGGATGAAGGCGGGGCGTTCGGCCAGGTCCTGGGGCGGGTAGCCGCTCAGAACCAGTTCGGGAAGCAGGACAAGGCCGGCCCCGTTCCGCGCGGCCCGGCGGATGGCGTCGGCCGCTGCGGCGACATTGCCTGGCAGGTCGCCGACCGTGGGGTTCACTTGTGCAAGCGCGACCTTCATTTCGCCCTCACCCTGAGGGAAGGCGGGCCCGCACTCGAGCCCGGGACGCCGGACATTGTAGGCGCTTCGGGTGAGCGGCGAAAGGGGAATGAGCTGGGCAGACGAGGCCGGCAGGGGGGCAGCCGGAGATGCCCCGGTGAGAAAGAAACGGCGGAATCGCTTGACTTGCATTGCGTGTGTGTTAGAATAGCCCTACTTGTGTCCCCGCGCAGGCGCGGTGACAGTGTGTCATTGACGCTTTGTCCAGTGGAGCGAAGTAGTGGCGGGAGAGCGGATCCGCATTCGGATGGAGGCATACGATCACCGAGTGCTCGATCGGTCGGCGGAGAAGATCGTCGAGACGGCGCTCCGAACGGGCGCGAAGGTGAGCGGACCTGTTCTGCTTCCGACGCACATCGAGCGTTACACGGTGTTGCGCTCGCCCCATGTGAACAAGCGGTCGCGCGAGCAGTTTGAGATTCGGACGCACAAGCGGCTGATTGACATCGTAGATCCGACGGTCCACACGGTGGACGCTCTGAACAGCTTGAAGGTGCCCGCCGGCGTGGAGATCAAGATCAAGGTGTGACCGGCGGGGATGCCGGGCGGGGCCGGCGTGCTATGGGGCCGGGCCCGAAGGCGGCTGTGGCGTGGTTTGCCGGCCGGCAGCCTCGGTTCGCGGCGGATCGCAAAGACCCGCACCGTCGCCGGTTCGCAGAAAGCGTCCATTCACAACCTCCGAGACGCATGTTCCAATGCGTCCTTTCCCCTCGCGGCGGGAACGGGGGGGCTTTGCGTGGCGGGCCGGCAGCAAGGCTGTCCGCGCACTGAGGAACGGGGTGGACTCTCGTGGTGTCGGGCTGTACCTGTGGGAAGCGGAGAAGATGGTAAAGGCGCTGATAGGCAAGAAGGTCGGGATGACCCAGGTCTTCGATGAGTCGGGACAGGTCATCCCGGTCACCGTGTTGCAGGTCGGTCCGTGCACAGTCACGCAGGTCAAGACGCGGGGAACGGACAACGCGGACGCCGTGCAGATCGGCTTCGATGACGCCAAGGTCAAGAACGTCCCGAAGCCGTTGGCCGGGCATTTCGCGAAAGCGGGCGCGACGCCCAAGCGCGTCCTGCTGGACGTACCGCCGGACGGTGACGAAAGCCCTCAGATGGGCGATCAACTGGGCGTTGACCAGTTCGAAGGCGTCGAGTACGTGGACGTTCAGGGGATCAGCAAGGGACACGGCTTCGCCGGCGTGATGAGGCGGCACGGTTTCAGTGGCTCCCCGAAGACGCACGGCGGCCGGTTCGGCCGACACGGGGGCTCCATCGGCACCAGCGCCACCCCCAGCCGCGTGCTGAAGGGCAAGAAGATGCCCGGGCAGATGGGCGCCGCCCGTTTGACCGTGCGGAACCTCAGAGTCGTTAAGCTGGACGCCGAACACGACCTGATGTTGGTCGGGGGCGCCGTTGCCGGCGGGAACGGAGGCTACGTCCTCGTGCGCAAAGCCGTTCGGCCGCCTAAGAGTAAGAAGTGAAGGTCACGATTGAGATTCGGCTGACATGGAAATAGCTGTCCACAACATGCAGGGCGAGGTGGTCGACCACGTGGCCGTGGACGAGGCGGCCCTGGGCGGCAGACCGAACCTGCACCTGGTCCGGCAGGCCGTCCTGATGTACGAGGCCAACCGCCGCGTCGGAACCGCCGACACCAAGAGGCGTCGCGACGTTACCGGCTCCGGGCGCAAGCCGTGGCGGCAGAAACACACGGGTCGCGCCCGCCACGGTGACCGGCAGAGCCCCATATGGGTCGGCGGCGGCGTCGCTCACGGCCCGCACCCGCGAGACTACCGCCAGAAGATGAACAAGAGGGCGCGGCGGCAGGCGTTGCAGTCGGCCTTCCTGGCGAAGGTCCTGGACGACGAAGTGATCGCGCTGGACAAGATAGACCTGCCCGAGCCCAAGACGCGGGAGGTCGCCCGAGTGTTGCGCAACCTGGGTGCGGAGGGTACGTGCCTGATCGTGCTCGGGCAGCAGGACTCGGTGCTGTGGCGCTGTACCAGGAACATCCCGGGCGCCGCCATGCTTGACTGGGCGCAGCTGAATGCCTACGAAATAATCCGGCCTCGCCGGGTTATTTTTTTGGTCGACGCCCTGAACCGGTTCCTCGAAGCGATGGCCGGCAGTGGGGAACCGCACGCCGAAAGCGCGGGGGTGGGCATCGATGGATAGTAGCCAGGTGATCGTCAGGCCCCTGCACACCGAGAAGAGCGTCCGCGATATCCGGCTGGAGGACACGTACCATTTCGAAGTGCACCCGGAGGCGACCAAGGGCCAGATACGCCATGCCGTGGAGGAGTTGTTCCCCGGCAGGAAGGTCCGGGACGTCAGGACCATCTGGGTCAAGGGGAAGAAGCGTCGCGTGCGCTGGCGCGTCGGCAAGACTGCGGACTGGAAGAAGGCTATCGTCAGGCTGAGGGCGGGAGACACCATAGACATCGGCTACTGACGGGTCAACGAGTGACGCCGTTGGCGTGGCCCGGACGTGGGAGAGTTTGCCGTGGGCATTAAAGTTCACAAACCGACAACGCCTGGACGGCGCGGGATGACGGGGTCGGACTTTGCCGAGGTCACGCGCGCAAAGCCCGAGAAATCGCTGCTGAAGCCGCTGAAAAAGAGCGGCGGGCGCAACAACAGCGGGCGAACGACATCCCGGTTCCGAGGCGGCGGCCACAAGCGGCGTTACCGTGTCATAGACTTCAAGAGAGACAAGGAAGGCGTGGCCGGCAGGATCGCCAGCATCGAATACGATCCCAACCGGAGCGCCCGGATAGCCCTGGTCGAGTATGAGGACGGAGAGAAGCGGTACATCCTTGCGCCGGCGGGCATCCAGCTCAATCAGCAGGTCGTGAACGGCCCGAACGCGGAACCCAGGACGGGCAACTGCCTGCCGCTGGAGAGGGTCCCGCTGGGACTGTTCGTTCACAACGTGGAACTCAGGCAGGGCAGGGGCGGGCAAATCGTGCGCAGCGCGGGCTCCGCCGCCCAGGTGAGCGCGCGCGAAGGGAAGTACGTGCACCTGATACTGCCCAGCGGCGAGATTCGCCGCGTGCCCGGCAAGTGCCGCTGCACGATCGGCCGTGTGAGCAACGTTGACCATCAGAACGTCAAGCTCGGCAAGGCAGGTCGCAAGCGATGGCTGGGCCGCCGGCCACACGTGCGCGGCACGGCTCAGAACCCCGTCAGCCACCCAATGGGCGGCGGCGAAGGGCGCAGGGCCGGCGGCAGGCACCCCTGCTCGCCGACCGGCGTGCTCGCCAAGGGCGGCAAGACACGGAAACGCAGGAAGTACAGCGACCGTTTTATCGTTCGCCGAAGGAGAAAGTAAAGCAACGTGAGCAGGTCACTGAAAAAAGGACCATACGTGGACGAGAAGCTTCTGCGCAAGGTGATGCGCCAGAAGAACACGGCCGACCACAGCCCCATCAAGACATGGGCGCGGGCATGCACGATCATCCCGGACTTTGTCGGCCACACATTCCTGGTCCACAACGGCCGCTCTTTTGACAAGGTGTTTGTGACCGAGGACATGGTCGGCCACAAACTCGGCGAGTTCGCACTGACACGGCTCTTCCGCGGTCACGGCAGGGGCAGGGCAGTGCGGGAGCGCTGACGGCGGCCGAGGCCCGTTGAGAGGAAGCGAATGCAGTTTCGCGCGAGTCACAAGTATGCGCCGATCTCCGCCAGGAAGGCGAGGCTGGTCGTGGACCTGATTCGAGGCAGGCACGTCAACGATGCGCTTCAAGTCCTGCGCAGGACGCCGAAGAGGGCGTCGTACCTGGTGGACAAAGTCCTGCGGTCGGCCATGGCCAACGCGGACCAGAGCCTTGAAGCGGACATGGAGGCGCTGACGGTTGCGCGCGTTTGGGTGGACGAAGCCCCCACGCGCCGGAAAATGAGGGCCGGCGCTCGTGGGCGGGGCCACGTCGTGCGCAGCCGCACGTGCCATATCAGCGTGGAGCTTGACGACGGTCAGTAGCGGGAGGTCTCATGGGACAGAAGGTTCACCCGACCAGCTTGCGACTGGGTATCACCGAGGACTGGCGATCCCACTGGGTGGCGGACAAGAAGAGGTTCGGCGAATACCTTGTGGAAGACCAGAAGATACGCACGTACGTGAAGCATCATTATTACTACGCGGGTATCGCGCGGATCGAGATCGAGCGGACCCGGGACAACGTGAACGTCACGTGCCGGTGCGCGCGCCCCGGCCTCATGATCGGGCGCAGGGGCGTGGAAGTGGAACGCCTCAAGAGCGACCTGGACGACCTGACAGGCCATCACGTCGAAGTGAGCATCGAGGAGGTGGAACAGCCGCAGCTTGACGCACAACTTGTGGCCGAGGACGTGGCGCAGCAGATCGAGAGGAGGACCTCTTTCCGGCGCGCCATGCACCGCACCGCCGAGATGACGATGAATGCCGGCGCCGAGGGCGTCAAGATTCATCTGGCCGGGCGGCTGGGCGGCTCTGAGATGGCGCGCAGGGAGAAGGTCATCATGGGTCGCTTCCCGTTGCAGACCCTGAGGGCAATGATTGGCTACGGATTCACCGAGGCCAGGACCAAATACGGCCACATCGGCGTGAAGGTGTGGGTCAACCGGGGCGTGCTGCCGCCGGGCGAGAAGGCCAAGGGTGAGGAGAGCGAAGATGCCCCTGATGCCTAAACGCGTGAAGCACCGCAAGTGCCAGCGGGGCAAGATCAAAGGCAAAGCCACGCGCGGCAACCGGGTTTCATTCGGCGAGTACGGCCTTCGCTCCGTGGAGCGGGGCCGGATCACCGCCGCGCAGATCGAAGCCGGACGCCTGGCCGTTATGCACTTCCTGCGTCGCGAGGGAAAGCTCGTGATTCGCATCTTCCCGCACAAGAGTGTGACGGCCACGCCGACCGAGACGCGAATGGGCAAGGGCAAGGGCGAAGTCTCACACTGGGTGGCCGAAGTGAAGCCGGGCACGATCCTGTTCGAGTTGAGCGGCGTGCCGGAAGAGCGGGCCGTGGCTGCGCTCGGCCGCGTGGCCCACAAGCTGCCCATCAGGACGAAGCTGGCCCATCGGAGGGCGCAGGCATGAGAGCCGCCGAGCTGCGGGGAAGAGAGCCGGAGGACCTGCGCCGCGAACTGCGCGAGCTTCAACGGCAGCTTTTCGACCTGAATTTCCGCTGGCAGGCCGAGGAGAACCCCGACACCAACCAGAGACGGGACATGCGCCGGGACGTCGCGCGCTACCAGACCGTACTGCGCGAGATGGAACTGGCCGAGCAGCAGGGCAGCGGATCCGAATGATTCACTATCGCGCCTGGGACATGGGACTGTGATGAGCGAAAAGCAAGAGACCAACAGAAGGCGGTTCCGGGGCGTCGTGAAGAGCGACAAGATGGATAAGACCGTGACGGTGACGGTCGAACGCCTCGTACAGCACGCGCGTTACGGCAAGCAAGTGCGTCGCCTGTCGACCTTCATGGCGCACGATGCCCGCAATGACGCAGGGGAAGGGGACCTGGTTGAGATCGAGGAGACACGGCCCCTCTCGCGCCGGAAGCGCTGGCGCGTCGTGCGGGTCCTGAAGCGGGCGCCCAGGCTGGGCATGGAGCCCGGCACGTTGGAGACCGGTGATTCTGGGGTCGTAGCATAGAACGGATGCCGACCGGGGAACGGCCATGATTCAGGAACAGACGTTCCTGGACGTAGCGGACAACACGGGCGCCCGGGCGGTGCGCTGCTTGAAGGTTCTGGGCGGCAGCCGCCACGCGTACGCCACGGTCGGCGACCTTGTAGTGGGCAGCGTTATCAAGGCCATGCCGGGCAGCGACGTCAAGAGAGGCGAGGTGGTGAAAGGGGTCGTGGTAAGGACGAAGGCTGCCGTTCGCCGAAAGGACGGCAGCTACGTGCGCTTCGACCGTAACGCCGTCGTGCTGTTGCAGCCGGACGGTAACCCGCGCGGCACGCGAATCTTCGGCGCCGTTGCGCGCGAACTGCGGCAGGAACACTTCATGCGCATTATCAGCCTGGCGGCGGAGGTCGTCTGAACAGCCATGAATAAGTCCAACAGGCGCAAGCTGCAAGTTTGCCGCGGGGACACCGTCGAGGTGGTGGCCGGCAATGCCCGCGGCGCGCGCGGCCGGATACTGAGGGCCATGCCGCAGGAGGGACGCGTCGTCGTCGAGGGCGTCAACATGGTCTGGAAGCACCTGCGCCGCAGCCGCGAACGCGGTGAGGGGGGGCGGATACAGATTGAGGCGCCCCTCGACGCGTCCAACGTCATGCTGATCTGTACGAACAGGGATTGCGAGAAGCACGACCGCGCCGTACGCACGCGCACCGGGCGCAACAAGGACGGCAAGAAGACGCGCATCTGCGTCAGGTGCGGACACGAGATACCGAAGGTCGAGTAACATGGCTACAGCCGACGAGCAGGCCGCGACCGAGCAGGCGGAGAGCGAAGCTCCCGAGCAGTACAAGCCCCGGCTGAAGGTGTACTACCAGGAGGAAGTGGTGCCGCGGCTGATGGAGCGCTTCGGGCTGAAGAACCGCCTGGCTGTGCCGCGCCTGGAGAAGATCGTGCTGAACATCGGCGCCGGGGAAGGCGCCGACGATGCCGGCGTTCTGCAGGACGCCGTCGAAACGCTTCGCTGCATAAGCGGCCAGCAGCCTGTGATAACGCGTGCCAGGCGAAGCGTCGCCGGCTTCCACCTGCGCAAGGGGATGCCGATCGGCTGCAAGGTCACGCTGCGCCGCGACCGGATGTACGAGTTCATCGACCGACTGATCAGCGTGGCGATCCCGCGCGTGCGTGACTTTCGGGGTCTTTCCCCTGACGCCTTCGACGGCACCGGGAACTACAGCCTGGGCGTGGGAGAGCCCGGCGTGTTCCCCGAAGTGGATCTGGACTCGTTGAAGAACGTTTTCGGCCTGGACGTGACGGTGGTCACAACGGCTGACACTGACCAGGAGGGTTACGAACTCCTCAGTCTGCTGGGAATGCCGTTCCGGCGGTAGCCGGGCGGGCCGAACGCATGAACTCTCTGGAGGATGTTTCTCTGGTATGGCTCGAAAAGCCCTGATAGAGAAGTCTCAGCGTGAGCCAAAGTACAGCACGCGCGGGTACAACCGGTGCAAGCTATGCGGCCGGCCGCGTGCGTATTTCCGGAAGTTCCAGATCTGTCGCATCTGCTTCCGTGAACTGGCTTCACAGGGCAAGATCCCAGGCGTGCTCAAGGCCAGTTGGTGAGAGGCCGGGCGCCCGGGACAAGTCTTCGGTGCTGACCAGCGACTTGAGGTCTAAAGCCTATGCTGACTGATCCCATAGCGGACATGCTGACGCGCATCCGCAACGCGTTGGCCGCCAGGCACGAGACGGTCGAGATGCCCGCGTCCAAGATGAAGGACAGCGTCGCGCGGGTGCTCAGGGACGAGGGATTCATCGAAGACTACCGCGTTGCGGGCGAGCCGCCGCACAGGCTCCTGAAGATCTACCTGAAATACGGGCCGCTGGGGGAGGACGTCATCCAGGAACTCAAGAGAGTCTCCAAGCCCGGACGCCGCGTCTATCGCGGTGCGGACGAACTGGGATATGTCCATAACGGTCTGGGCATCTGGGTTGTCTCGACGAACGACGGAGTGCTCAGCGATCGCGAGTGTCGCCGACTGCACGTCGGCGGCGAAGTCCTCTGCTCCGTCTTTTGACGGGCACGTGCGTCGCTGGAGAACGGGGAAGGTCATATGTCGCGCATAGGAAAACAACCGATTCCGGTGCCTGAAGCGGTCCAAGTGGCCGTGGACGGGCCGCGTTTGAAGGTCACGGGCCAGTTGGGCGAACTCGAGCACGAGGTGCCGCCTCAACTGGAAGTCGAGTACCAGTCGGAGCCGGCGACGATCCACGTCCGCCGCAAGCACGAGGGACGCCAGGCGCGCTCCCTGCACGGCTTGCACCGCACGTTGATCGCCAACAAGGTTAACGGCGTCCACGAAGGCTTTGCCAGGGAACTCGAGTTGTACGGCACCGGCTACAGCGTTGACCTGCGCGGCAACACGCTGGTGCTCTCGGTGGGCTTCTGTCACGACGTGACCTTCGAGTTGCCCGACGGCATGTCGGTGGAGGTCCGACAGACCAACGCTCAGCAGGACAACCCCGCGCGCTTTGTCGTCAAAGGCACCGACAAGGAACAGGTCGGCCAGTTTGCGGCGCGCGTGCGCGCCGTGCGGCCGCCCGAGCCGTACAAGGGCAAGGGGATACGTTACACAGGCGAATACGTGCGCCGCAAGGAAGGCAAAGCGTTTACCGGTTTGCAGTAAGGCTGCCGCGTGATGAAGAAGAGCAAGCAAAGGACCAGTTTCAGGCTCCGACGGCACAGGCGCGTGCGCAGGAAGGTGGAAGGCACGCCGGAGCGGCCGCGACTCTGCGTGTACCGCAGCAGCAAGCACATCTATGCCCAGGTGATCGACGATTGGAACCAGCGGACGCTTGCCGCTTGCTCCACGCGGAGCCCTGAGCTTCGGGAGGTCGCGGGGAAAGGTTACACCACGGGGAGTGCTGCGAAGGTGGGCGAGGCGATAGGACGCAAGTGCATCGAGCAGGGCCTCCGGGCCGTCGTGTTCGACCGGGGCGGTTACAAGTATCACGGTCGGGTCAAGGCGCTGGCCGAGGCGGCTCGGAAGCAGTTCGAGGAAGCCGGCGCAGATGGTTTCTGAGCCGCTTGCCTGGCTTCGTCCCAGTGAACGGGAGACTGCATGGCAGAGATAAACAAAGAGTCCGGGCTGCTGGAACAGGTCATGGAGATCAGGTTCCCCAACAAAGTGACCAAAGGCGGCCGCACGCTCGGTGTCGCCGCACTGGTCGCGGTGGGGAACGGCAAGGGCAAGGTGGGCGTCGGCTACGGCAAGGCTCGCGCTGTGCCCCAGGCTATTGAGAAGGCTGTCAAAGACGCGCGTGCCAGCATGGTGGATGTGTACATGGTCGGGGACACCGTCGGCCAGGAGGTCATCGGCCGCCAGGACGCCGCACACGTCTTGCTCAAGCCCGCCAGCCCGGGAACCGGTGTGAAGGCCGGGGCCACCGTCCGCGCCATCCTGGAAGTGCTCGGAGTCCACAACGTTCTGACGAAGGTGCGCGGCAACACGAACCCCATCAACGTGGCCAAGGCTACGATGAACGCCCTGCGCAGCATCCGATCTCCGGAGGAGGTGAGCAGGCTGCGTGGCGTGGACGTGAAGATCCACCATCCGCAGGCCGGCGTGGCTGAAGAAGGGGTCCAGGCGGAAGGCGAGAAGCCGCAGGAGGCCGGAGCGCCGGAGCCGACCGAGCAGGCCAAGAAGGCCGAAGGGCAGTAGTACCTGTAAGGACACGGACATCATGGACATTGGGCAGGCAAAGCGGCGGCTTGAACGACGGCCGGCCAGGAAGCGCGTGGGGCGGGGCGTCGGCAGCGGCCACGGCAAGACCAGCGGGCGCGGTCACAAGGGAGCGCGTTCCCGCAGCGGCTGGAGTTCGCGCGGCATGACGGGCGGGGCGGTGCCCCTGTGGCGCAGGCTTCCCCAGCGCGGCTTCAGCAACGCGCCCTTCAAGACGGAGTATGACGTCGTGAACGTGGGTCGGCTCAACCGGTTCGCGGACGGCGCCGTGGTCACGCCTGACGAGTTGCGACGGGAAGGGGTGATCAAAGGGAAGGGCGGCGCCGGCGTGAAGGTCCTCGCTAACGGCGAACTGCGCAAGTCCCTGACCGTGCGGGCCGATGCTTTCAGCGACGGGGCTGTAGCCAAGATCCAGGCGGCAGGCGGCACTGTGGAGGTCATACCCCCCAGGCGGCCCCCGGTGCGCAACAAGATGCGCAGCAAGGCGCAGAAGGCGGAGGGCTAGATGGCGCTGTTGGAACAGATGGGCAATGCCTGGCGCATCCGCGAGCTGCGCCGCAAGATGCTCATCACGCTTGGTCTGTTGTCCCTCTGCCGCGTCGGTGCCTTCGTGCCGTTGCCCGGGATTGACATGGTCGCCCTCCAGGACTACTTCAAGGGCTGGGGCGGCGGCGTTCTCGGCCTGCTCGACCTGTTCACGGGCGGCGCGCTGAGCAACGGCGCGGTGTTTGGGCTGGGCATCATGCCCTATATCACGGCCTCCATCATCTTCACCCTCCTGGCGAACGTGATCCCGCAGTTGGAGCAACTGCGCAAGGAGGGAGCCGCCGGACAGCGAAAACTCAACCAGTACATGCGGCTCACAACCGTTTTCATTTGCCTGTTCCAGGGCACCATCATTCTGCGGACCCTGCTCGCGCAGTTCGGTGGTGCGGGCGTCGTGTCCGAGGCGGTCACTACGAGTTGGCTGGGCATGGCCGGGTTCCTGCTCACCGGCACGGTGCTGCTGACGTGCGGCACGCTCTTCCTGATGTGGATCGGGGAGCAGATCGACCAGCACGGCATCGGCAACGGGATTTCCCTTATCATCACGGTCAACATCCTCGCCCGGCTGCCTGTGGCGATCCGCCGGCTGAACTGGCAGATCACGAATGAGGCCAATCAGCAGAACGCCATACTGAAGGTCATCCTGTTGCTGGGGCTGTTCGTTGCCATAGTGGCGGCCATCGTGTACATCACGCGCGGCGAGCGGCGCATCCCCGTGCAGCAGCAGAAGCACGTCCGGGGGCCGAGGGTCTACGGCGGCCAGAAGCACTATCTGCCCCTGCGCGTGAATACGGCGGGCGTCATGCCGATCATCTTCGCGTCGGTGCTGCTTCAGTTCCCGACGACTATCGCTACGTGGGCCAGCGCGCGCAGCACGCAGGGTTCCCTTTGGCACAGCCTGTTCACTGCGATCAAGGATGCATTCACGCCCAGCAAGCAGATGCCGCTCCCCTACATCGTCGCCTACGGAATGCTGATATTCTTCTTCTGCTACTTCTGGACTGCGGTGGTTTTCAACCCCCGGGACATGAGCGAGAGCCTGCAGAGCTACGGCAGCTTCATCCCCGGGATACGGCCGGGCAGACGCACGGCGGACTACCTGGAAGGCATCATGAACAGGGTCACCCTGGCCGGAGCGTTCTTCTTGCTGCTCATAGCGCTCATGCCCATGTTTGTGATGGCCGGACTGGGCGTCGGGTGGGGCGTGGCGGGTTTTCTGGGCGGGACCAGCATCCTGATCGTCGTCGGCGTGACGCTGGACGTCGTGCGGCGCATAAACGATCACCTTGAAATGCGGCGTTACACGGGCTTTGCGGCCGGCACGGGCGGACGCCGACGCAGCAGGCGCAGGTGAGCGGCGGCCTGGGAGCCGCACGGGCTCTTTGCTGAGGAACCGGAACGTGAGAGTAGTCTTCGTCGGCCCGCCCGGTGCGGGAAAAGGCACGCAGGCCGCGCGCATGGCGGAGCGGTTCAGCGTGCGCCACGCGTCCACGGGCGACATCTTCCGCCGAGCGGCCGCCCAGGGCTCAGAGCTGGGCCGCACGGTAAAGCAGTACCTGGACAGCGGGACGCTCGTGCCCGATGAACTCACGTCCCGCGTGGTCGAAGAGATGGTTGTGGCCTGCGAGCAAAGCTATATCCTTGACGGTTACCCGCGGACGCTCCAGCAGGGGCAGGACCTGGAAGCGATGCTTGACGAGCGGGGCCAGTCGCTGGACGCGGTGCTTTACTTCGACGTGCCCGACGACGTCGCCGTGGAGCGGTTGACCGGGCGCCTGGTGTGCAGCCGGTGCGGTGCGAACTACCATCGCACGTTCATGCCGCCCCGGCGAGACGGTCTCTGCGACGGGTGCGACGGGCCGCTGAGTGTGCGTAGCGATAGCTCCGAGGAAGTGGTCAGGGAACGGCTGGCACAGTATCGGGAGAAGACCTTGCCCCTGGTCCAATTCTACGAGGACAAGGGGCTGCTGGCGCGGATTGACGCGTCAACGCCTCCGGACGAGGTGGCCCGTCGTACTGAGACCGTTCTGAGCGAGACAGCCTTTGCCGGGCCGGACCGGGAGAATCCCAGTGGGCGGGATTAGGCTGAAAACGCCCGCGGAACTGGCCAAGATGCGACAGGCGGGCCGGATCACTGCCGAGGTCCTGCGGCTTGTCGCGGAGATGGCCGAACCGGGCGTCACTACGGAGCAGCTGGACCGGGCGGCAGAGCAGCACATCAGGGACAGCGGCGCGGCCCCCGCCTTCAAAGGGTACCGCGGTTTTCCCGCGACGATATGCGCCAGCATTGACAGCGAGGTGGTTCACGGCATTCCCGGCCCGCGCGAGTTGCGCGAGGGCGAGTTGCTGAAGGTTGACGTCGGCGTCGTCTCGGACGGCCTCTACGCGGACGCCGCCGTGACGGTCCCGATGGGCCGCGTCACGCAGGCTGCGCGCGGCCTGATGCGGGCCACCCAAGGAGCCCTGGAGGCGGCTGTAGCCATCGTTCGCGCGGGCGTGCGCGTACACGATATCTCCGCTGCGATCCAGGCAGCCGCGGAGCGCGAGGGGTTCAGCGTCGTGCGCGATTACACCGGGCACGGCATTGGCAGGGCCTTGCACGAGGAGCCGACGGTGCCCAACTTCGTCGTGCCCGGCTTGGTGCGCAACAGCCCCGTGCTGGAAGCGGGGGCCGTTGTGGCCATTGAACCCATGCTGAACGCCGGCACGTTCCGCACTGAGGTGCTGAGCAACGGCTGGACGGTGGTGACAAAGGACAGGGAGTTGTCGGCGCACTTCGAGCACACCGTTGCGGTGGAGGAGAGCGGCCCTGTCGTATTGACGTTGCCGTAAAGGAGTTGCAGGGCCAAAGTTAAGCTGATATAATTGCGTGTTGCGTCCAAAATGGCAAAAGAAGAACCAATCAGAGTGCAGGCGGTGGTCAAGGAAGCCTTGCCGAACGCCTTGTTCCGGGTGGAACTTGAGGATGGGCACGAGGTCCTGGCGCACGTGTCCGGCAAGATGCGGATGAGGTTCATCACGATTCTGCCGGGCGACGGCGTGACGATCGAGATGTCCCCTTATGACCTGACCAAGGGGCGGATCGTCTGGCGCGACTAGGGCGTGTCGAGGTGCCTGTCCCCGCTTCAGGCCAGTGCAGCCTGACAGGTGGGAGCAATGAAAGTACGCGCGTCGGTGAAGAGAATGTGTGAGGAGTGCAAGATCGTGCGCCGCCAGGGAGTGGTGCGCGTTATCTGCCGTAATCCGCGTCACAAGCAGCGGCAGGGCTGAGAGCTGAACAGCGGAACGGGCCAGGGGAGGTGAGCAAGCTACCATGCCACGCGTTGTCGGAGTAGACATACCGGCCGAGAAGCGATCCGTCATCGCCCTGACCTACATTTACGGGGTCGGGCGCGTGTCCGCGCAGGCTATCTGTGACGTCCTCAACATCGACCCGGATAAGCGTGCACACGAGTTGACAGAGGACGAACTGAGCCGTGTCGCCGGGTACATCGACAAGAATTTCATCATAGAGGGCGAGCTGAAGCGCCTCGAAGCGGCCAATATCTCGCGTTTGCGCAACATTAACTGCTACCGGGGCGTCCGTCACCGTCGGGGCCTCCCGGTGCGCGGCCAAAGGACGCGGACGAACGCGCGCACGCGAAAAGGCAAGCGACGCACCGTGGCTGGCAAGAAGGGCGTGAAGGAGCTGGGCCACTAAGCCGGGCCTTCCTGGCCGCGCTGTGCAGGCAAATACGTGGAACATGGCGAATCGCTACAGCGCTTGCTGGCGAACAGGGACCTGCTGAGCGGGATCGAGTTGCTGGGCCCCGAAGGGCAGGTCGGCGTCCGCAAGAACAAGAAGCTTTGCGAGGTCGCCGGATTCTGCGACGTGGTGTTGCGCTACGTTCGCAGCTACCTGGCCGACAAGGACCGGCTGCGCATCGCCGAGTTCTCCTGCGGCAAGAGCTACCTGGGCATAGCCCTGGTCATTCTGCTGCGGGAGCTGGCCGGCAAGGAGGCCAGCCTGGTCGGCGTGGACATCAACGATCAACTGGTCGAGAAGTGCCGGCTGCTCGCGAAGGCTGTGGGCCTGGCGGATACCCGGTTCGTGGCGAGCCGGACCATCGAGTTCAGGACGGACGAGGAGTTCGACCTGGCGGTGGCCCTTCACGCTTGCGACACGGCCACGGACGAAGCGATTGCGAAGGGCATCGAGCTGGGCGCCGGGATGATACTTGCGGTGCCGTGTTGCCAGAACCAGATTCGGGGCCAGATAAAGGGCGGCCATCCCCTGACTGGGATGACCGACTTCGGGCCCATTCGGTACAGGCTGGCGAACCTGCTTACCGACACGTTGCGCGCGCAGTTTCTTTACAGTGCCGGCTACCAGGTGGAAATGCTGGAGATCGGGTCGCCCCGGCTGACGCCGAAGAACCTGTGCATCTGCGCGCGGAAGACGCGCCGGGGCCGTGTGCCAGGGCGGGACCGTGAGTATTTGAGGCTCAAGTCGTTCTTTGGCGTCAAGCCCAAGGTAGAGGTGTTCTGCCCCGGCGTCATCGGGCGAGAAAGCGAGTAGGCCGCGGGGCCCGTGAGCGCGGTCGATCCTGACAACCAGGGAGCGAAAACCGAAGCATGGCCAAGAAGAAGGGAATCACCAGGCGTGTCGGCAGTCGGGCCGTCGCCCACGTGCAGGCCACGTTCAACAACACGCGCATCACTATCACCGACTTGAAGGGCGATGTGCTGTGCTTCGAGACGGCGGGATCGTGCGGCTTCGCCAACACGCGCAAAGGCACTCCTTTCGCCGCGCAGCGCACTGCGGAGAGGGTGGCGGAGAAGGCCAAACGCATGGGCATAGAAGAAATAGAGATAAAGGTCAAAGGGCCGGGCTCGGGGCGAGAGGCCGCGATAAGTGCAATGGAGGCGGCGGGGCTGTCGATTCACTCCATCGAGGACGTCACGCCGCTGCCGCATGACGGATGCCGGCCGGCCAAGCGCCGTCGCGTCTGAGCAAGCTCTCTGTTGCGCGTCCTCGCGCGCTGGCAGCCGGGTGGGAGCGACAGTCGAGCGCCGGCCATCTGGCATTCTAACAAGCAAGGTAGCACAGGGAATGGGAAGATACACCGGACCGAAATGCAGGCTCTGTCGGCGGGAAGGGACGAAGCTCTTCCTGAAGGGCGCTCGCTGTTACACGGCCAAGTGCCCTATCGAGGGACGCACCAGGCCGCCGGGCATGCACGGATGGCATCGCGGACGGCCGACGTCTTACGCCGTCCGTTTGCGGGAAAAACAGAAGTGCAAGCGTTTCTATGGCGTCCTCGAGAGGCAGTTCCGCCGTTACTTCGACCAGGCTCAGAAGACCGGGGGCAATACGGGCGAGAACCTGTTGGCGCTGTTGGAGCGGAGGCTCGACAACGTGCTGGCGGCTTGCGGGTTCGCCGTCTCCAGGAGCCAGGGGCGCCAGTTGGTGACGCACGGTCACGTCCAGGTCAACGGCCGGACCGTGACCAAGCCGAACTACCTGGTGGAGGAGGGGGACGTGGTTCGGCCCGAACCGGACGACCAGATCCTCGCAATGGCACGGGAAAACCGCGAGGGCATGGGACACCCGGACTCCGGATGGCTGGAGGTGAATGACGCCGATCTGACGATCCGCGCCATCCGGATGCCCGTGCGCAGCGACGTGTCGGTTGAGATACAGGAAGGTCTGGTGGTGGAGTTCTGTTCGCGCTGATTGCCACCATCGCAGATTCGTCGCGTTTTCCCGACAGCAAGAGACCGGAGGCAGACCTATGGCGGTAAGAGTGAGGTGGCGTGGGTTGGAGCTGCCTTTCCAGGTGCGCGTTGACCGCGATACCCTCACGGACACGTATGGCGAGTTCAGGGCTGAGCCGTTCGAGAGGGGATTTGGCCACTCGATCGGCAACAGCCTGCGGCGGGTGCTGCTGTCGTCCATCGAAGGCGCTGCCGTCGTGGCTGTGAAGATCGATGGGGTCAGGCAGGAACTGGCCGCCGTCGAAGGCGTGCTTGAAGACGTGCCCGAGATCATGCTGAACATCAAGGAGCTTGTCTTCAAGCTCCACCCGGACGAAGAGAAGGAGCTTCGCGTCCATGCCAGCAAGAAGGGCGTGGTGACGGCCGCGGCCATCGAGCCGGATCCCGATGTCGAGATCGTCAAGCCCGACCAGGTTATCGCGACTCTGACGGACGATGTCGACTTCGCGTGCACGATGATCCTGCGGAAGGGCCGGGGATACGTGCCGTCCGAGGATATTGACCTGCCCAGGGAGATCGGGCTTATCCCACTGGACGCGCTGTTCTCGCCCGTCCGGAAGGTCAGTTATAGCGTCGAGGACACGCGGGTAGGCAGGCGCACCAACTATGACCGCCTCGTAATGAAGATCGAAACCAACGGGGCGGTGGCTCCCGATATTGCGCTGGTCGAGGCGGCGAAGATCCTCCGCAAGCACCTGAACGCCTTCGTGGATTACTTCGAACTGTCGCGCCAACTGCCCCAGGAGGAGCCCGAGCCGATCCCGGAGGTCAGGCACCTGGAGGAACCGGACGTGCCCGAGTCCAAGCTGTCCATGCCCCTGTCGGCGCTCGACCTGAGCGCCCGGGCATCGCACTGCCTGGAGGGCGAGGGGATCAGGATTGTCAAGGACCTGCTGCAGAAGACGGAGAAAGCGCTGCTGGAGGTGCGTAACTTCGGCAGAGTGACGCTTCAGGAAGTGGCTGAGAAGCTGGCCGAGTACGGCCTTGAGATCGGACAGTTGGCACCGCAGCAGGAAGAGGACTGAGCCTGCGTGGAGACTTGACTGCTACGTCACGGAGCGGCCCGCCATGAGACACAGAAAAAGAGGACGCAAACTCAACAGGACCGCAAGCCATCGTGTGGCCTTGCGCAGGAATATGGCCAGCGCCTTGCTGCGCCGCGAACGGATCGTCACCACGGTTGCCAAGGCCAAGGAAGTGCGCCCGTTCGTCGAGAGGCTCATCACCCTGGCGCGTCGGGCCCTGCCGTTCAAGGACTCGGATGAACCGGGAGACCGGGCCAGGTACCTGCATTACTACCGGCTCGCCCTGAGCCGTTTGCAGGACAAGGAGATGGTGCAGAAGCTCTTCGGGGAAGGCGTGTGGCGAGAGGAACGGCCCTCGCTGGCTCAGAGGTACGCCGAGCGCCCGGGCGGCTACACGCGGATCGTGCGCCTGGCCGGCAGCCGGCTGGGGGTGCCCGTGGGAGCCGCTGTCGGAGAGATCCCCGAGATCGTCTATGAGATAGGCGGCCAGGAACGCTCTTTGAGGCTTACGGGCAACCGCCTTGGCGACAACGCCCCGCAGGTCCTCTTCGAACTGGTCGAACCCGGTGGCACGCCCTCGGCAGAACGGGAAGTGGCGCCTGAAGTGAGCGTGTCCGGCGAGGAAGGGGAAGAGGAGCCGGAACAAGCACAGTAAACCCCCAGGGCGGGAGGCACGAATGGCCGATGGGGCCGATCAAAGGATCGGCCCCATCTTCTTCACGCGCAGGCGCAGCCCGCCACAGGCCTTCAAGCCCCTGTCAACCCGTCTATCGCCTCCTGGTATCGGGCCCTCGGCTGGACGCCGATGAGCCGGCCTGCCTCCTGGCCGTCCTTCAGCAGCAACACGGTGGGGATGGCCGTTATCCCAAACCGTGCGGCTACCTGCGGGCTGACATCCACGTTGAGCTTGCAGACCTTGATCTTGCCCGTGTTCTCCCTGCCCAGTTGCTCGATGATCGGCCCGACCATGAGGCAGGGCCCGCACCACGGCGCCCACATGTCGACCACTACGGGCAAGTCCGACTTGAGCACCTCGGCCTCGAAATCTTCATCGGTCACTTCAAGAACATCCTCACTCATTCTGCAATCTCCGCAGGGGGAATCTGGCTCAAGTGGAACTCCGCTTTGGCCTTCAGGTTGTTCAGCAGTCGCTTCGTGCCCCTCTTATCGTATGCAACCTGCCCCGGCGCCAGGGCCCTGGGGTTGGGGCTGTAGGTATCATCCAGCTTGATGCGGTCGGCCGTCTTGCCGAGCTCCTGGATCAGTGTCGTGGCTCTCTCTCTGGCCTGGGCATACGTCACGTCGGCCGAAGCTCCCTGGCCGCTGGCAGCCAGTCTGTCGCCGGCGGTTGTCAGGTCCCTGATCTGCTGCATCTCCTCGATCCAGCCCGCAAACAGGTCGGGCCTGCTGCCGAGCACCTTCTCTACCTTTTTCTGGTATTGGTGTCCGGCGAACATGCAGAGGCAGAAGGCCACGGCGCCCGCCACGTAGAGCCCGCCGGTCAGCCGCTCACGGTGCCGGGCCTTCCCTTTGGCCTTCTTGATCCGCTCTTCATAGGATTCGCCCGTTTTCAGATTCACGCCGCAGTGAGGGCACTCGACCTCGCCGACCTCGACGCTCTGACCGCAGTTCGGGCACTTCAGGGTCGCTTTTGCCATCTGCTGACCTCCTATGGGGACCGCCAACGACTCCTCTATTCTATCTGCTATGTGCTGAGAGTCAACCGAGGGAGAAGTTGCGGCGGCTGTCGGGTTTCTGGTAATGTGGCCGACGCTCTGCCGACGGTGCAGAGAAGGCCCCTCCCTCCCGTGTCGGTCCTGGCTCGAGGTGCCCGCCGGCGATGCGCGAACAGGACTTGGCGACAGAGGATCGCGGGCGCGTCCGCACGTTGCGTGCCGACGTGTCCCAATGGGCAGGCGTGCCCCCTGGAAGCGTCACGATCGTCCGCAGCCCGTACCGCGCGTGCCCGCTCGGAGCCCACGTGGATCACCAACTCGGCGAGGTAACGGGCATGGCGCTGGACCGGGCTCTGCTGCTCGCCTTCGCGCCGCGGACAGAGGGCAGCGTTCTGGTCCGCAGCCGCCAGTTTCCGGGCGTTGCCGAGTTCGATCTGGGATCGGTGCCTCCGAGCCCGGTCGGCGACTGGGCTGATTACGCGCGGGGAGCCGCCTGCGTCCTGACGCGGACCGCCCCTCTGACCCGCGGGCTGGCTGCGGTGGTGGACGGGTACGACGACGTGGCCGGTCTGAGTTCTTCAGCCGCCGCGGGGGTGGCATACCTTCTGGCGCTCGAGGCGGCCAATGGACTGTCGCTCTCTGCCGACGAGAACATCGAGCTTGACCGTGCGCTGGAGAACGATTACATCGGGCTGAACAACGGCATACTCGACCAGTCGAGCATACTGCTGGGCCGCCGGGGGCAATTGATGCATCTGGATTGCAGGACCGGCCGCAGCCGGCTGCTGCCCTTCGGCGGCGAGGAGGAGTTCACGTTCGCAGTGCTGTTCAGCGGCCTGCGGGCGCCACTGCACGGGAGCGAGTACAACCGGCGCGTGTCGGAATGCCGGGAAGCTGCGCGACTGCTGCTGACTGAGGCGGGCCTTCCCTCTCCGGAGGAGCCGGTCCTGCGGGACGTGCCGGTGGACGCTTATGAGGGGTGCGCCGATCGCCTGCCGGAGCCTTTGCGGCGCAGGGCGGCGCATTTCTTCGGCGAGCAGCAAAGGGTGCGTCGCGGCGTTGAATTGTGGCAGCGCGGGGACCTGGAGGGGCTGGGCAGGCTGATGGACGAGTCGGGGCGCAGCTCTGTCGAGAACTACGAGTGCGGCAACGCCCACCTGCGGGCGGCGTGCCGGGCGCTCAGGGAGTGCCCGGGCGTTTACGGCGCGCGGTTCAGCGGGGCGGGGTTCAGGGGCTGCTCCGTGGCGCTGACGCGGAAGGACTGCGAGCCGGCCGTCGCCGACAGGGCGCTCGCGTCGTACCTGGCATCTCACCCGGAGATGGAGGGCCGGGCCTCCCTTTACTTCTGCGAGACATCGGACGGGGCCGCTGTGCTGGAGTGACCGATGGCCGTTGGCGCACTGATCAGGTCGTATGCCGGGCGCGTCGCGTGGCGCCGCCTTCCGTGGCCTCTGCTGGCGGGGGCGCTGGTTCTGACGGGCGTGGGCGCGGCGTTCGTTTGGAGCTCCGCGTCGCGGGGGATGGCGTTGAAGCACCTCGTCTTCGCCGGTGCCGGCTGCGTGGCGTTCTGCGCGTTTGCGCTGTTCGACTACCGGCACGCGCGCGGGGTGACGCTGCTGTTCTACCTGCTGGGGCTGGCGGCCTTGGCGGGGCTCTGGACGCGGCTCGGCATCACGGTCAACTACGCGCGGCGCTGGTACGACCTGGGCGTCTTCCACGCTCAGCCGTCGGAGCCGATGAAGCTCATCCTCGTGCTGGCGCTGGCGGACTACTTCAGCGACCGGCGACGGTGGGAACGCATGCGCGACCTGGTCCCGCCGCTGCTCATGACGGGCCTGGCGATGCTTCTGATCGTCGTCCAGCCGGACTTCGGCACGGCCCTGATGCTGGCGCCGGTCTTCTTCGGCGTGGCGTTCCTGGCGGGCGTGCCCTTGCGGAACCTGCTGGCGGTGGTGGCGGCCGGCTGCCTGCTGCTGGTGGCCGCGTGGTTCACGCCGGGCGTCGTGAAGCCGTACCAGAGGAACAGGGTGATCGGCTTCATCAACCCGGCGGCGGACCCGGGATCCGATGCGGCTTACAACGCCGAGCAGGCGATGCTGGCCATCTGCGCGGGCGACTTGAACGGCCAGGGGTGGGGCAGGGGGGTGCTCAACAGGCTCGGCCGGGTGCCCGAGCGGCACACGGACTTCATCTTCCCCGTCGTCGCCGAGGAGTGGGGCTTCGCCCGGACCGCACCCCTCATCGTTCTGTACCTCATGCTCACGGTTTACATGGCGCACCTGGCCGCGCGCTCTGAGGAGCCGTTCGGGCGACTGATCGTGGGGGGTGTGTGCGTCCTGTTCGCAGTCCAGAGCTTCCTTCACATGGCCATCTCGCTTCGCCTGGCGCCGATCACCGGACTGACGCTGCCCCTGGTCAGCTACGGCGGCTCCTCCCTGGTGACCACGTACGCGAGCTTCGGCCTGGTTGCCAGCGTCCGCACGCACAGGAGCGCCGTGGTCTTCTCCGGCGAGACGCCTGCCTAGCGGAGCGTTTGCAGGGAGGCCGGGCCGGCCTTAGAATATCTTCTTGCGGCTTCAGCCCGCCGCAGTTTCCGCTTTCGTCCCTGGAGAGATAGACATGCTGCATCGCGTGTTTCTGCCCCAGCTTGGCCAGACGATGGAGGAGGGCACCATCGAGCGCTGGCACAAGCAAGAGGGCGATACGGTGGAGAAGGGGGAGGTCCTCTACGAGTTGACCACGGACAAGGCGACCCTCGAAGTAGAGGCCTTCGCGGGCGGCACGGTGCGCAGGATACTCGTCGCCGAAGGGCAGGTAGTCCCTGTGAACCAGCTTATCGCCGTCATTGGCGATGAAGAGGACGAGTTGACCGAGGACATGCTGGAGGCCGCTGCGCCGGCCGAGGAAGCGCCGCCAGCGACGGTCGATCAGCCGGAGCCGGCCGCAGTCGAGCCGACGGCCCGCCCGTCGTCCGGGCCGGCCTCCGCCTCCCCTCGGGCCCGCAAGATCGCCCGTGAGCAGAAAGTGCCCCTGGAGGCCCTGCGGGGCTCCGGGCCCGGAGGGCGCATTGTCGAGCGGGACGTGCTGGACTACCTCGAGAAACTGGGTGCGGCCCGGTTCACGCCCGCCGCGCGCAGCTATGCCTTCACGCAGGGAGTGGACCTCCTTTCGGCGGCCCATCAGGTCGGAGGGGACCGGATTCGGAAGGCTGACGTCGTGTGGG